>CAZRDY010000008.1:0-10581 GCA_964599395.1 uncultured Gammaproteobacteria bacterium | reverse complement strand
CCGCACTTAGCTTTTTTTATCGGGAGACCCGAACACCCTATAAAAGAGTAAAAAAAGACCGAGCTTAGGCTCGGTCTTTTAGTTTAGTAATAGCTATATTTATTTTTTCTCAATAGCCAGTCCAAGCATATCCCATGTGTAATTAAAAATTCCTTGGACCATCTGCGTAAAGGTAGCTGAATCAATAATGATCGCCTCGTAGCAATTTTTTTCAAAAATAAACATCGCAACCTTGTCGCCGTAAATAGTAATATCTCCTGAAAATAGATACTTCTCAGGGATAGTTCGCACTTCTTTCGCGGCAACAGAATTTAGCATTTTACTACCTTGATTCATAATAAGTCGAGTATAAACATTTATTTTTCGACGTCGTTCAATCCAGGCGGGGAAGTATTTAGGTAATACCTCAAATAGTTTGTCGTGAAACATTGCTGAGAGTGTGGGGACCTTTTCATTTTCAATCGTCGCAATTACGTCTTCCCAGACGACCTTCATACCCTCAATGCCCGTGAACAGTCTAACTGATGAATCGTTGTTATGAGATTTAGCAACGATGTCCTTAAGCATTGGTAATAAGGAACTAACAACATCCCGTTTTCTTTCAATGTTTGCTTGTAGTTGATTAATGCTCTCCGGACTCCAAAATTGAATCTTGTTTTTGCGAAAGGATGAAACCAGGTTCTGTTCCTTAAGGTTAGTCAGGATTGTATAAACCGTTGTTCGGGGGATATTGGTCGCATTGGCAACGCCCAGGACCGTATCCTCGAGTTTTTGGAGCAAATAAAGGTAGACTTTAGACTCTCGTTCGGACAGTCCGTAGCCCTCTAAAAGTTGTGAAATGTTGTTCATATTGTTACTTGTCCGAAAATCGGACACAATTTTAGTGTATTAATAGTCTCATTTATTGGGCATTTATCATAAAAACTTAAATATATGACAGAATTATCGTACAATATTTTTAAAGTATTGTAAAGTAGGGGTATTAGTAACTTTAAAATTAAATAGGAGAATTATCATGGAATCAGTTAGTAAGTTATTCACAGAGAAGACCGAAGGGGAAAGAACATTTTACCCCCTCAATACTGAACTCATATTACAGTTTAGCAACGAGCAGGAAGCAGTACAGTTTCTTGTTGAAGCAATTCGCTTCTGGCGAAATAAGCGCAGTTTCTTTTGTAACGGCGTGACATCAAAGTATGAAGGTAAAGAATGTGTCGATCTTCCAGAGGAGGAGTGGACCTTTGATTACAAAACGCCCTCCAGCTGTGGCCGCTGCGTGAACGGCCAGAAAATACTCGATAAAATTTTCGGAGACCGGCATAAATTCAATGCTTTGCCCTTCGTCGAATACCATGGCGATCGTCAATATTCTTTTTCATTTGATCTATTGAAGTATTTCGCAGAAAATGGCCATGACAGCACTGTTCGCTTTATCGAAGAACGTAAGCAAGAGACGGCGAGGAAAAAGATTGAGTTCAAGTTTGAAGAAAAGAGTAAACTTCTTCAGGAACAGAACAATAAACTCTCGGAGCGGCTGGGAGATATGGTAATCAGTGATGAGCTAAGGGAACAGATTCTTCCATATGCTTCGAACGGTTCGTTAACCATTATTAACCCAGAAATTGCAGTTGTGATTACTGATCGTTCCGATTTTGGAACGACAGGTGGTGTAGCTTACTACGATCAAGTTCATGTTTTTTACGGAAGTCAGGCGGATATGAAAGAGTGGCAGTGGCGTGACCGTTACAGCGCAAGCAATGATAAGCCATGGCTTAGAGTGCATTCCATCGGTGCGGTGAATGTCGTAGATAAAGACGACAAAGTGAGCGTGGGGATCGAATTAGTAAATAATAATCATGACAACCGTACTGTTACCTATACCTTTGACTGCCTGAATATAACTCTTGATAAGAAGCTTTCGGTTGATGAACAGGCGACTTTTATTACGAAAGTTGAACAGGAAATGGCTCGCGTTATGTCGGGGCTTGAACAACTATGGGAGTGTAAGCCGAAGATGGTTAGTACGCAGTCAATAGGGATGTCCGATGGTTATATGCTCTATAAGAAACCGTGGATCAAGCAACAGCAACTTCGTGCAGAAATCGGTGTCGCTGCTTTTGTTATCGAAGAGCAGATTGATCATAGAGTGAGAGATGCGCAGATGCGTCATAGTCTCTATGTATTGACCACTGGAAGCGAAAAAGCTGAATGTAAAGCCGAGGATCACGGATACACTAGTCAAGGTGGCGCATTCCTTACGATCCTTGAAATAAATACAGAGATAATCGTTATCAATAGTAAGAACGGTAAGTCGACAATCTCGCTATCAAAAAACAAATAAAAGGTTGCCCAAAGCAATCATCAAGAAAGGCCTAACAATGGAACATACTTTAGTAAAAAAAGTCGAGCTTGGTTTCGGGGGAAGCTTAGTCCAGACCACTAAGTTGAATATTAATTCAATCGACAAGAGATTTAAAATATTAAAGGTAGAGGAAGTGATTGTCCCTTGTGATTATCAAGGATTGCATGCATCCGAGAATATGTTTACATACCACGATAAGGAGGTATTGGTTGATCGCTCTACTCAGCAGTATTTCAAGTCGGGTGAAAAATATAACTATGTGTTTTTCACAGTAAACCGTGGCGAAGAAGTCCCATATGTTCAAACATACACCTTTTTAGAAAAGGTAAGTAAATACTTTAATGGGTTCTTAACAGGAGTACACGGTTTAGTACTTCTTTACAGAACAGACAAAAATATATTTTTAGATAAAGAAATATTTTGCAGCGATAGTTTTATTAGCTTTGATGAAAAGCCGCTCACTCGTAATAGCGGAGAAATATGTATGCCATATATGTCTGCTTCGCAAGATGGAGCTATGCTACAAATGGGTTATGCTAAAAATTTTGATTGCGAGGACTACTTATTGCTTTTCTTTAAATAATATGTGAAAAATTTATTTCCCCTTAATTATTAATTTAAGGGGTTTTATTTTTGTTTACATATAGAAAATGCTATAATAACACTTATTATAAGGTAAGAAGCTATGAAAAAATCTAATTTAATGGGTAAGGAAATTTATGGTTTTTCCGGCATTGAGGGGATTAAAGATCTTTATAGTTTTTTAATTAAACAATGGAAACCAAAGGATAGTTACAGTATTGTTTCAGCTCCACTCCAATCCTTTAGAAAGCTGGAGCCCTTTTTTCTAAAAACTGTTCATGCCAAAAGAATTAAAGATCGGGTGATGCTCAAAATGATAGTTAACGCCAACGCCGAATCTTATGGACTTGCTAGAAAGAACATGCCATTTACAGAAGTTAAGTTTCTAGATATTGATACGACGGCAGAGTATGGTGTGCTTAATGATATGTTGTTTATTGTTGATTATGATGAAGAACCTTATGCTTTACTGATTAAGGATCAAAGTTTAGCTAATACTTTTGAACTCTATTTTAAAGTGATGTGGCAAGCAGGTAGAAAACTTATTATTCCGCCGATGCTTAAAACAAATACTACTGTTCAAAATATTTTATCCAGATATAAACATAGGCAACCGTTTATCGTTGTCGATAAATATAATGTAGCGGCAGTTAAGAAAACGGGTTTGCCATACTTCTATATAAAGAATAATAAATTTGAAAACGTTAAACTTATTAAAAAACAGATGGCCAAAAATAAAGCAAAGATTATTTTTGGAATTGGTGGATGTACGACCTTAGACGCGGCACGTGCCAGCAGTACGACTGATATACCCTGTATTCTTTTGCCGACCATTCTTTCAACGGTTTGTATTAGTGTCAACAAGGCAGTTTTAAACGATAAAGGAACAGTTAAAACCTTTAATACTGAAATTCCGCAAAAAGTTATAGTGAGCATGCCGGCTATTCTTCAGAGTAAGAGGGAAGATATTGTTCGTTGGGGTCAGGCCGGTTTTGGAGATTTATTTGCAAAAGTCGGAGCGGCAATTGATGTTGTGTATCGCGAAACTTTGAAGAACAAAGATGTTTTATCGCTTGATAAAGTAAGGCGTAAAATTCCTGAAGTTTTTGATGCTATAGATTATGTTCTGGAACACTTCAATGATTATAGTAAGAAAGATTTAGAAGCGTTGGCGGTTTTTTTACATGAGGCTTCAGTTTCGATTATTATTAGAGACACCTTCGAATTAAGCGGTGGTGCTGAGCATAATTTGGCCTACGCTATTGAAAAAAAATATTTCGTTTCAAACTCCACTAAGCTTGATCATGGTACTATTGTTTCCATTGGTACGCTTATTGAGCTGAAATTATTCTCCGAAGCGATCGGTGATTCAACACTATATGACAAGATGAGGTTAATCTATGAGAAAGTCGGTTTACCTACTAATTATAAAGGATTGACCGCCTTAGGAATCACCAAGGCTCAATTGATTTATGGACTTAAAAAAATAAAAAACTTTAAAACATTTATGAGCGCTAATTATAAACGAGCCATAAAAGTATTGGATGAAGTTTTTCTTAAAGATATATGAGTATTAAACATTTTAGTTCCGAGGGTTTAAATAAAGCGATTAAAGAAATTCGTTCACGACATAAAGGTGGCTATCCCGCAGTAATTGATTCTCTTGTTACACAAATTAAACAATTTCATAAAAATCAAGGGAGCACAAAAAAATTGGCTATTTTAGCATCTGGCGGAATTGATTCATCTGTTGTAGCCCTTTTAGCTCAGCAGGCCGTAGCAGCGAATAAAGTAATTCCGATCTACATGCCAGCACGAAAAAAAGATGAAGGATCTCAATTCTATTCAGTGCTTAAAAAAACTCTCAATAATAAAAACATAAAAAGAATAGATATAGCTTCATCGGTCTCTGCTCTTACAATGTTAGTACGGAAAAATATTGGCAAGCAACTTAATTTAATTACTTTGGGTAATATTGCATCACGGCTACGAATTAATCTTATATATGCCATTGCTAAAGAAAAAAATGCTTTAGTATTAGGAACTTCAAACCGTACAGAGTTTTTGCAAGGTTATGCTACAAAATATGGCACCCCAATTTCTTGCGACTTTGGAATTTTGGATGATTTATACAAAACAGATATTCTAGAGATTGCCGCGGCGATTGGTGTTCCTAAAGAAATTCTGACGAGAAAACCAACAACCGGTTTTTATCCCGGTCAGTCGCATGAAGTTGAGCTTGGCGCGACTATATTAGAACAGGATGCCGCCGCCTATCTCTTATTTGAAAAGTGCTATTCTATAAAAAAAATAGTTCAAAAGTACGGCGCGTCGAGAAGTTACTTAGAAAGTTTTATTAAGCGATATGAAAATAATTTTCATAAACGTCGGCTTCAGCAAGAACACGCTTCTTTGGGTTATATACGAAAATGGAAATTTTAAAGTCTTATAAAAAAGCGTTAGTAATTGGCGCCGGTAGCGGCGCTGACATAATTAGTGCATTATTATTAGTTGGCAGATTACGAATTGAGAATCCTAATATTATAATAGATTTGGCTGGATTTTTAACACCGTGGGCACTACATACTTTTAATGATAACCTTGAAAAACCAATCAACGAATTGAAACACGCAAAAGCAAAAAAATTTATAATTGGAGAAGAAGAAAATAGCTTACCATTTTTCGAAATATTTTTGTCTAAGATGAATAAGAAGCAAGCTCTCGGAGTTAAAAACATTTATCTTTTTTCTCTTCAGTACGGAATCCCGAAACCTCAGGCAGAAATTCAGAAACTTGTTGATCGCGAAAAGTATGATTTAATATTAGCTGTTGATGTTGGCGGAGATATCTTAGCGAGAAAAAAAGATTTTTCACAACTAATAACACCGATAGTTGATTTCTCATGCTTAGAGTTGATACACAGAGTTAGAACAAAGGCCATAAAATATTTAGCTGTAATTGCTCCGGGGGCTGATGGAGAGTTGTCAGCTTCTTCTTTAAAAGAAATTATTAATATTCATTCAAAAAATGGTGTGCTTCTTAAACAAGAAGTATTATCAAAAAGTAGTGTTAATAACATCTTTTTAAAAGCACTGCGCTTAATGAAAAAATATTCGGTAAACCTTGGTTATACAACTAAAATAATCAGTCAAATTATTAACGGAACTGTTTGTTATAAACAGATTTACAGAAAAAAGCTAGTGGTTAGAGATAAAAAATGGCCTATATCATATCCAGTAGTATTCAATCCTAAAATAGTATCAAGTATTTATTATTTAAACCTTGAAAAATTATATAAGGTTAGTAATATTAAGATTGCGTATGACTCGGTTTTCCAGGCTTTCAAATTGTTCAAAAAAATAGGCGCCGGCGGGACAGAAGTAGATTTAAAATATGTAGCTAAAAAGTTTGATAATCAACAATATGCAAAAGGTATGTTTATTTGTAATTTTTTTAATCGAGTACCGCAGAAACAAAGAAAGGCTATTATTGAGTATCTCAGAAAATCCTTTGGTTCTAAAGAAATGATTATTCGTTAGAATAGGTAAGTAAAATCTCAAATATTTTTATTTATATTAATATATAAACATATGTCCCTAGAAAAAGAATTGCAAATAAAATCAAATAAAGATGAGATTAAGAACTGGAAAAAAGAAAGAACTAATAAAATACTTAGTTGTGGTCATTGGTTTACCGGGGGCGTTGAAGGCGCAAGTAATCCGGCTGCCTTTGAAGGTAAATATAATATCATGAACGGAACGATTACTTTTTCAGACGGTGAATATACTTACTTTTCCGATTACAAAAATGCAGACGCTCAAACTGACCTTTTGATTGAATTGGGTTTTGAGCGTTCAGAAGATATGTATTGTCCTCATCCCAAAGATTACCGCAGGCCAAGCAGCAATTGAATTACTAACAACCAATTTTGTTAAAAGTAATTTGACCCGAACACCTCAACGAGCTCCGAAAAATAACTCGTTGAAGGTATTGTATATATTGCCGATAATAAAATACGCGAAGATTATAATTATATATCGACTAAAGGGACGAGCCAAGGACACTCATTGATAAAAGATATGACTTCTTATAGTTGGGGCGATGAGAATAAGAAGGGATCAAAAATTTTATTAACTAGAGAAGATCAAAATATACTTCTTAATAAAAGTCTTGATCCAAATATAAACCGGGAATATTATTGTACAAGTTGGCTCAAAAATAATAGTTATTTTTTAGTTCCTGATGATATTGAGTTTGAAGATTATACGGATGTAGTTACTGATATTAAAAAAGAGCAAGCTCAATATGAAAAATGTAGCGCTTGTGATGAACCCGGACTTAATCGTGAACAATGTCTTATTGATAATAACTGTAAATAGAAAATGCCTAGTTAATTTTGATTACATAGCAAGTCGTATTTTCTAATAGTCTTGCACTAATTTTTAGCATATTTCCTTGTTTTAGATATTGGATATATAATATAAGGGTAACATTTACTAAGCATCATACATATGAGCAAACTATACATAAGAGCGGGGCTATATTTTTTGGCCGGAGCTTTTATTTTTTTATCGCCATTAGCTATTTATGCCGACGGCATGGTCATTACTCGGACTGACCCCTTTGAAAATCGCTGGGATTTTTCGGCGGAAAGCAGTCAGCAAGCTTTTATAAATTATGAAAAGGGCCGAGAGAATATGTTAATTAGCATCGGTTTATCTGCGGCGCTTAAAGATTCCCTGTGGCTTTTCCCTATTCCTGCTGAACCTCAAAAAGTTGAAGTGGACATCCTGGCTTATTTGCCTGAAATAAGCGGAGAAGAAGTTTCTAAGAAAGCTAACTTACATTTAGATAAGGCAAAAAGATATTCATTTAATTCCCAACTTTATCCGTTATTTTTTAATAATATCCAAAGACGGACGTCCTCTATTGGCGGCTCATTTGGAGAAACGGGATTGTCACTCTGGGGTAGCGTTCCGAGTGCGATAGAAAATGATGTACAAGTGTATCAGCATATTGAAAAAGAAGGTATGACTTCGGAAATTGTTAGCGCTAAAACAGCCGACGGACTGTATCAATATTTAAAAGATAAATCACTGCAGATTGATGAGGGCTCTATACCAGTACTTGATTCCTATATTGGTAGGGATTATTCATTTATCGTTTCCTGGATCAGTCCTGAAAGCAATGTGGCCGGTTTAGAAATTGAGCGCGGTGTTTTTGTTTCTTTTCCTACGGACCGCTTATATTTCCCTTTGCAGCCAACCAGTGTATACGGCGAAGTATCGGTTCCGGCAGATATTAGAGTCATCGGACATGTCACGCCTGATTTTCCCGAATCATTAGAGCAATATAGTTCAGTCGGATATTATATTGGCGATTATGATGCGCGGACTGTTGATTTAGAAAACGCGGAAAAATTCTATGATGGAAAAAAGACAAATGTTTCATATACAAGAATATCTATTAACGCTCCATCAAGTCAGCTGAGTGATGATCTTTGGATGAAACGGAGTTCATCATTGCAAACAAAATTTTCTGCTTTTATCGCTAAAAGTTTTCCTGTAACCTTTGGTATTTTATTTCTGCTCGCCTCTTTGTTAGCAAGTTTATTAGCAGGCTTTATTGCCTGGCCTGATATGAGATCTAAGCCAAGGCAACTGATTGCCCTTGGTATCGCTAATTGTCTAAGTATTATTGGTTTGATAATTGCTGTAATTTTTTATAGAAAAGAGCCGACTGGAACAGTTGATACTAAGCTGGTTTCTGAACTTAAACAGGCTGGGTATGTTCGCATTAATAAATCAAAAATTTCCTTTATTATACTGTTTACAATTTTGTTTATGCTTTTGTCTTATGGATTATACAAAGCTACCTCGGCACTAGTTATTGAATCTTCTAATCAATATCAATCATATCAACCAGTGCGCCCGGTCATAGATGATATATATTTCGAAGAGGAGGCACCTAGTAATCCTTTAATTCCTCAGATAGAAGAAAAAACAATTCTGACCCCTGAAGAAAAAGCAGCAGTACTTACAAAAATTGAAGATCCTATTGTATGGTTTACAATGGATGAAGGATTGGGTAATTCTCTTGCAAATAACGGCATTTTAAAAAATGCGGCACAACTTGGCGGAACACCTTATTGGTTAAGTGGAGAAAAGTGTATCTCCGGATCTTGTCTTGAATTTGGTTCTGGTTATGCCCAGTTTTACTTCCCGCAACTACAATCATATTCTGTATCGCTGTGGGTCAATCAAACATTAAGCCAAGTAGGAGAACGTCAGATCTTGAGTGCAACAGCAGATAGTCTTGGTTTAACCGTATATAATGATAAGTCATTTCTATTTTTTGATGGAAGCATTTTGAAATCAAAAACTAAATTAAAGAATGGAACATTTTATCACGTAGTGATTACGAATGACGGATCTAAAAAGAATATTTATGTAGACGGCAAGCTTGAAGGAAGTTCAAGCACAAGTATTTATGGTTTACCAAAGCCCGGTAAAGCTCGCCTGGGTTCTACGGCAGATAGCGTAGAGCGTCTTTTTGCCGGAGTGATTGATGATCTAAGAATATATAATTATTCCTTGTCCGCTAAAGAAGTTAAAACTTTGTATGATAAACACGGTAAATAGAAAATAAATAGACCTGACCACTCGCAAAAAACTGGATTTAGGTCCAGTTTTTTTGCTTTCCCTAAGAAATATATGGTATGTTATAATGATTATTATGCATCATAAGCTGAAATTATTGGCCATTATTGCTATACTGGCCTCTACCCTTTTTTTAGCCACAGCTCAATCAGCCCTGGCCGATTCTTTTATTTTTACGCGAAATCTTAGTTTTGGTTCTATTGGTCAGGAAGTTAAAGAGTTACAGAAATTTTTAAATAACCATGGGTTTTTTGTGGCTCAATCAGGCTTTGGTTCAGAAGGTCAGGAAACCTCATTTTTTGGTCGCCTGACTAGGGCCGCTTTGATTAAATTTCAGAAAGCAAAAGCCATTGTTCCGGCCTGGGGATTTTTTGGACCAATAACCAGAAAAGTGGTAAACACGATTAATGTGGAAGAAAATCTAAATCCCGTTCAACCCATACCATTGCCTCCACTAACTATCTTACCCACTGATAATATATATTATATTGGCGGCAGTATAACTGGTATTTCGAGCCCGGTTACTTTGCAGAATAATAACGGCGATGATATTACTATAAATCCGGGAGACAACAGTAATTTTATATTCCCCACGCCCTTAGCTGACGGAGCCAATTATAATATTACAATTAAAGAAAATTATTTAGGTCAAAAATGTTATCTATATAATAATTACGGAGTAGTTAGCGGAGCCAATGTTAATAGCGCTAAAATAGCGTGCGGAGTAAATTTATATTTTAATCCATTTACAACAGTGATTGGCCAGGGTAACTCTTCAGCAGTGGTCTCGTCCTTTAATTGTGGTGAAGATTTAGTTGATACGCGCGATGCTCAAAGCTACCCAACTGTTCTTATTGGTAATCAATGTTGGACGGCTACTAGTTTAAACATTGGTACTAAAGTAACAAGTGCTTCTTCCGAACCGAATTGTCATGATGTTTCCGGAGCGAATGATTGGTCATGCCAAGTGAATAATAA
>CAZRDY010000007.1:222-17160 GCA_964599395.1 uncultured Gammaproteobacteria bacterium | reverse complement strand
GTTCACTATCGATCTCAAGAAGTATTTAGCCTTGGGTCATAGTCGACCCGGATTCGCACGGGATTTCACGAGTCCCGCACTACTTAAGAGATATCGCCATAAAAAAATATAAAATTTTCACCTACCGGGCTATCACCGTCTTTGGCCGAGTTTTCCAACTCAATTCGATTAATAACATATTTTTCTACCCCAGCGCATTTAGGCACTGAGCACGATATTCTTGCAACACCACATAAACATATGGACCTAACTCCTTCAGCACACTTTTCCTCACCGAAGTGATTAAAAACATGCGTGGTTTACAGCGGTTTAGACTGGTCCCTTTTCGCTCGCCACTACTCAGGGAATCGCGATCACTTATCAAAATTGACGAAGCATCGCCAACATTGATAAGAGATCAAATTTTTCTCTTTTCCTCCGGCTACTAAGATGTTTCAGTTCACCGGGTTATCTTCTCACTCGCCTATGTATTCAGCAAGCGGACATCCTGTCTTCAACAGGATAGGTTCCCCCATTCGGAAATTTTCGGGTCAAAGGTTGCTTGCCACCTCACCGAAACTTATCGCAGGCTGCTACGTCCTTCATCGTCTTCTTAAGTCAAGGCATTCACCATGCACTCTTACGAGATGTTCCCACATTTTTGTTTTCACAATAAATGTTTCGACGTCTTCCACCCCAGGTGGAAGATATAGAAATTACTTTTTCTAATTAAATTTGATTTGATCTATATCTATATTCAGTTATCAATGATCACCCATCTTTTAGAATCGAGCAAACAAAAAACCGCTTAGAAGCGGCTTAGCCTAACAACAAGAAAAGGAGGGGCTTAGCCACTTATTGAGGTTAATGAAAGATTAAGATTCTTCATAGATTGGTTTCTGTATTATACAGTATATATAAAAGCTGTCAAGAGAATTTGAGATCCCTGAGACTAACGAGAGAAGTATTTCCCGAAATCCTCATCGTCATCATCAGTTTTCGGCTTTTTTTCAGGTTTTTCTTGTTTTTCTGCAACTCCTGCGGCCACTTCTTCGGGCTCTAAATCACCATCAATTTCAGTAACCTCTTCTTCCATAAATTCCGGCTCCTGCCCATCATCGGACTTTTCCTCTGATTCTTCTGCTGTCTCGTCTGTGTCGTCTTCAAGTTCCTCAGGCAAATAATGATCCGGTGCTTCCGCTGTTTCTTGGTTATGCAAACGCGCTCCGGCGACGCCATCCTCTATCATAGATTCATACTGTTGTTGCGACACTAAAATCTCTCGCGGTTTTGCACCGTTCGACGGTCCGATAATTCCCGACTCTTCAAGCAGGTCGAGAAGACGCGCCGCGCGCGCATAACCGACTGACAAACGTCGTTGCAAATATGATGCGGAAGCTTTACCTGAATTAATAATTAATTCTTTGGCTTCTTGAAATAATTCATCGTCATCGTCCGACGCACCATCAATTCCAACGCCAGCCATGCCCTTAACTTTTTGACGCTCAACAATCTCCGTGAGGTAATTTGGTTCGCCGCTCTTCTCTTTAATATAATTTACAATGCGCTTGATTTCTTGATCGGTAATCAAGGCACCTTGAATACGTTTTGGTTTTGACAAGGTTACATTTGAAAATAACATGTCGCCTCGTCCTAATAATTTTTCAGCGCCAAGTGAATCTAAAATTGTACGAGAGTCAATTCCGGAAGCAACCGAAAAGGCGATACGCGCCGGCATGTTTGCTTTAATTGTTCCGGTAATAACATTAACGCTCGGACGCTGCGTTGCCAAAATCAAATGAATACCGACGGCGCGGGCCATCTGCGCCAGACGAACAATGCCGGCTTCCATATCTTTAGCCGCCACTACCATTAAGTCAGCCAATTCATCAATGATGAAAATGATGTACGGCATCTTTTCTTTACTGACCGCGTTATAACTTTCAATATCTCTCTTATGAGATTTTGACAAAGTCTCAAAACGTCGATCCATTTCATTTAAACACCACTTAAGCGCATTAATTGTTTTTGAAACTTCCGTGATAACCGGAGTAAGCAAATGCGGCAGGCCGTTATAAATTGTCAGCTCAACGCGCTTAGGATCAACCATAATAAATTTCAAATCATCCGGATTATTTTGATAGAGCAAGCTTACAATCAAAGCGTTTAGCATCACGGATTTTCCGGATCCGGTCGCACCGGCCACAAGCAAGTGAGGCATTTTAGTAATTGAATCAAGCCACACTTGTCCCGCAACATCTTTGCCCAAGGCCGTTAACAAATTATTAGATCGTTTCTTAAAGGCATCACTTTCAAGCACTTCGCGCAAAGGCACAACCGCGACGGTTTTATTAGGAACTTCAATACCAACCAACGCTTTGCCCGGAATCGGTGCTTCGATACGAACCGGATGGGCCGCCAAAGCCATGGATAAATCGTTATTAAGCGAAGTAATACGAGAAAGTTTAATACCTTCGTCGGGCTTTAAGGTATATTGGGTGACCGTCGGACCAACACTAATTTCTCCCATTTCAACCGGAATGCCAAACTTTTCCAAAGTTGATTTGATGATTTCCATGTTGCTCTTAATATCTCCCGCTGATGGTTTTGATATTTTTGAATTTAGTAAATCAAGCGGCAAGTCAATTTTAATATTGCTCGGCTTCCAATTGGTTTTTTCTTCAACCACCTCTTTTTTAGCACGAACTCGTCCGGGATTTTTCAACGCGTATGCTTCAAAGGTATCATCAGACGGACCGTCATCGTCGCCGGAATCTACAATCGCAGCAATTTCTTCGTCAGCTTCCGGAACTTCATCATATTGCTTTGCTAATTTTGAAACTTTATCGCGACGGAACAAAAACGCAAAAGGATGAAAGGCTAATCGTACAGGCGTTGTACCTTTGGCAAAAATTGCAGAAATCGTCGAATTAAACATCAGCATCATACCGATAAAGAGTAGACCAAAGAGAACAAGGATGCCGGCCCAAAAACCAACCAGCTTCATAACAATTGAAGCAAGAGTAAAACCAAGATAACCGCCACCCTTGCCGAGCTTAATCGCAATCTCCCAATCAAGCGGTTCTATAAAAAAATGAAGGAGTGCACTAATCGCCCATAAGAAAATAAAAGCACCAATATAATGAAGTGCTCCCAATGATCTTTTTTCACGTCCGAACATCAGAAAACCAATCGTGCAGATCAAAATCGGAATAACCCATTTCGCCCAACCGGCCAGCCAAGTTAAAGCTTTAGCCAAGTAGGGACCGATTGATCCGGCGATATCAAATAAACTTAAAAATAAAATCGCGGAAACAACAAACATAAACACCATAAAGATGCTTCGTTTAACGTCCGGATTTAAATTAAAATTCGGTAACGATATGTAGTCTAGTGGGCTTTTCTGTTTTCGTCTTGCCATACTGTATGGCTTTAGTATATCACAGCAAAACCCAAATAAAAAACCCGCTGTTATGGCGGATTTTTTTATTTAAAAAATTATTACTATGAAGTGGGTGATTCATGAGGGCCCGAATGACAGGCTTTGAAAAAAACTTCAGGCGTAAGGTGATTAAGATCCTCCTTGAAATCAAGGTGGTTTGTATTGTAATGTCCAGCCATAAAATCTATGACTTGGAGTCTAAAGATTATTTCTGAAGACTCTGAGCCCTGTGGACTCTGTTCAGTTTCGGGATTTCCCTGCATGATATCCTCCGCTATTTAATTGAAAGTTACTATAGTATTTAAATTAAGCCATACATTAGCCAAAAAGTCAATATATCTATCTTTCCCCTTAAAAGTCATGGTATAATGAGAATAGAAAGGTCGATTGTGCTAACTCATTATTGAACAACACGATCACTACTATGCTTCACAAAATCTCTCACATTCTCTTGATCATCGGTGGCCTTAACTGGTTGCTTATCGGCCTCTTTGACTGGGGTGTTGGTGATGTTCTCGGGATGACAATTGCTAGAATCGTTTACATCTTGGTTGGTTTGGCTGCTTTGTACGACCTCTTCACTGTTCGCTCTTGCGGACGTTGCAGCGACGACAAGAAAATGCCAAGCACACCATCACCGATGGCTTAAATCGATTTATAAAAAACGGCCCTTTAGCCCCATGCTAAGGGCTGTTTTTGTTTGTAACAAAAAACTCCCTCAGACTATCTGAAGGAGTTTTTAAATCCATTTAGTTATATGACGGCCCGCGCTCCTCTATCTCTAACACGTCATTTACTCTCCGCGCCAAAACAAACATAATACTTGATAAACGATTTAAGAAAGATTGAATCTCTGGTGTTACTTTAATTGCCAAAACTGAACGTTCAACTCGTCTTGCCATCGCGCGTCCGATATCAAGCATTGCACTTAGTTCAGAGCCTCCGGGAATTGTAAAACTTTTTCTCGGAATTAAAATTGGTCCAAGCTCGGCAATCCACGCTTCTAGTTCCTCAGTCATTCCTTTTGTAACTTTTTTATCAGAACCGCCTAACTCAGCTTGTAGAATAAATAATTGTTCTTGTAAACGAATTAATATAGTATATATATCTTCAGAAATTTCTTTTGAAGCATTTTTTTTAGCATGAACAGAACATAAACCAATCCAGCAGTTAAATTCATCAACAGTACCGAGTGCAGCAAAGACGGGATCTTGTTTTGAAACGCGATCAGAACAACCGAACAAGGTTGTTGTTCCGCCATCGCCTTTACCCGTGTAATACATATTTATATTTCGCAGCTTCCTCCGGCGCAAGCCAACTCTCGTTTCATTTCAGTTTCATCAATCATTTCGTACGTCACGATTTTCGAATAATCAAGTCCTTCAAATTTCTTTAACATTTCTTCGTAACGAGCGCTGTCAATTTCTTCATACGGTGCGAGTTGGTAGACGTGGTTGGAGCGAGGCAAGAATGAAAGTCCGCCGATAATATCCCAATTTTCATACACCCAGTTAGCCACCGCGACCCACTCGTTTTCACTGACCGAAATAGTTACCGAAGGATTATGCTCAGTATACAATTCTTTAACTTTCTTCCAGTGTTCAAGCAAGGTTAAAGCCGAGAGATCGTCCTTGTAAATTGATCCGTCCGGCGCCTTAATCGGGAACTCAAAGACATAGGTAGTCGCTGATCCAAAGGCTTGTCCAACTTCAGGTTGGTACGGAATATTTTGATCACGCAACATTTTAAACAATGAATCAGTCGCGGAAATACGAACACGGCGAATATAATATTGAGAATGGCGAGGATGCATCCCTGACGCGCAATCAACCAACTGTGAAACTGTACCTGACGGCTTAACGCAGGTAATACAGGTCGACGCGCTCATCTTCATACGTTTGGCATAATCTTCATTAGCCTCAATAGCCGCGACGCGTAACTTGGTCAAAATTTCATCTTGACGCACCGTTGGACAATCCCATTGTCCGGTAATCGAAACACCGAGCAATCGTTCTTTCTCACAATTCTTCTGCCAGTCTTTTGATAGGTACGGAAAATGAGTCAGGGAAGATTGATAAGTACCGATCAAAGTCGCTAATTTTACTTTATGTAATAACGTGGCCTCGGTATCTTCCGGACGAGCAACAACTTCGGACAAGTTACAAAACTGCTTTGATTGCAGAATAATTTCACCGCACGGGTTAGTACCGATTGAACCAACAATGTTTTGTCCGCTCGCATCAAAATAACCTTCGTGTTCGCGCAAAACTTTCAATCTGCGCTCCGGCAAAGTCTTAGCCAATGAACCGCGATTAAAGATACCGCGTTCACCTGAACCTGACTTCATCAAAGCCGTCCACTCATCCAAAAATTCATCGCTCGATGGTTTCTTAAGATATACCGCTGAGTTGTTAGCCAAGGAGCGCTGAGCTTCGGTAACATAAAATTGTCCTTTTTTTGCATCGCGTATTTCTTGATCATCCAAATCAGACAAAGAAATCATGGCGCTACGACGTACGCCACCGGCAACAACGCAATCACCAATCATACAAATAATGTCGTGCAAATCGATATTGCGCAAACGCTTACCTTGTCGAGTTAACATTTTTCGGCGAGTAAAATCAAGTAAGCGCATCAATGGTTCAGGGCCAGAACTTTTTCCGCCCATGGTTTTTAATCTCGCACCGGCCGGACGAAGCAGAGAATAATCAAATTCAATATCTTTTCCTTCAGCCCAAGTTTTCATGCCAAGCACTAAGGCATCAGCCCAACCGTCTTTACTGTCGGCTACGGTATGCGTATCGAGCTTCTTGCCAGTTTGAATTTCAATCTGAGGAAAACGTTGAACGTTCTGACTTTCAACCGACCAACCTACTCCCGTTCCGCACATTGATACATACATGATTTCTGCCAAATCTTGAAAACATTGAGGGGCAATATAAGAGCAGTTATAAGCACAAACATTGGTATGACGGGCCGCATTGCCGGCAAATTGCAATAAACGCATTGAAGGCATAACGTCCTGACGCAGAATAGCCGCTGTTAATTCAGCATATTCATCGTCACTAATCGCCGATCCGATATTTTCTTTCATAAAAGCGACATAGCGATCAACAGTTTCAATCCAGGTTTCACGGCGCTGTTCTTCTTCAATCCAACGCGCGTAGGTGCGGTAGTAAATAAACTCCGACAAAGTATTTTTAAAATATTGCTTGCTGTCAGCCGCCAATTTTTTAACATGCTCGGGAACTTCAGCGGTTTTCACGCGAACTTCACTTCGTTCCTGTCGGTACAAAATATAGGCCTTGGCAACCTTTGGAAAATTATTCACCATCAATTCCTCTTCAACAATATCCTGAATCAACTCAACCGTCGGCATGAAATTCTCATCCTTTGAAACTTTTTTCAACTTTATTAAATCCGCCAATACTTTTTTAGAAAGTGTTTCCGGAAAACCATTCACCTCTTCACCCGTAGCGGCAAAAGCTTTAGTAACCGCTTTTACTATCTGACTAATATCAAACGGGACTATTGTTCCGTCGCGCTTACGGATTTCTTCAACGGTAGTGGCGAATGGTTTAATCATAGGCTTGGTTTAGGGATTACTAAATTTTTTTTATATTGATATTCGAAACGGGGATTGGAAACAAGGAAACGATAGATCAAGGGACTTAAGGTCAGAGCAAAGGCGACGTTGCCCATCAGGTGATACATAGTGAAAGGAATCTGTCCGATTACTGCGCTCATGAAACTTTGTCCAAAAAAGAGCGGACCAATCGTTAAACCGGTAACTATATCGTAGATAATCGTCGCAAAAACTGCATGCAGCGCAAAATTTGTTGCCGTACTTCGACGATTTTTAAAATACCAGGTTGAGAAAAGTGCGAGTCCTCCGTAAGTGAGCGCTGTAATCACTGTCCAGACTCCAAGTTTGGCAGTGATAATATCGTATAAGAGAATGTTAACGAAAGCGAAGATAAAGGCGGTTAAAAATCCGAATTTTTTAGCAAAAGGCATTTGAATCGCAAGCACTGTTTCTATATTCGGCGGTCGAAACGGAATTAAGCGTAAGGCGATTGAAAGTATCCAGCCCAGAACGAGCTTCAGCCAGTTACCGGCGAGTATCCGGCGAGGCGTGACAGACATAGATTTACATGTTAATTTAGTAGTGACGCACAGCGCCCCAATTATAGCAATTATTTTTATCGAACACAACATATAGTGTTATCAACAAGCTATAGGCCACCATATACTATGAAATCGCCCATTTTTCTTAGGAATTCCATCGAGTCGTTTCTCTATCGCCGCATTGCCCGACCGCTCTTCTTTTTAGCTAAGCCAGAAGCTATCCACAACCAAATGCTTGGTGTCGGAAAAGCACTCGGTTCTAACCCCTTGGGTCGAGCCGTAACCAAACTTTTTTTCAATTACCGAGATGAGAGTTTGCAGCAAAATATTCTCGGAATCAATTTTCCAAATCCCGTAGGCCTTGCCGCCGGTTTTGATAAAAATGCTGTACTGACAACACTGCTTGATACCCTTGGTTTTGGTTTTATGGAGATCGGTTCGGTAACCGGCAAACAATGCAACGGTAACAGCGGTACAAGGCTCTGGCGCTTAAAAGAAAAGAGTAGTTTAATTGTTAATTATGGCTTGGCAAACGATGGAGCAGAGGAAATTGCCGATCGCCTATCAAAAAGTAGAACAAAGATACCCCTCGGCATCAGTATTGCGGCAACCAATAGTCGGGAAACCGCGCAGGAACTCGGTGCCATTCGCGATTATGCCAAAGCCTACGCAATTTTTGCAGGTCTTGGTTTAGGCGATTACTATACAATCAATATCAGTTGTCCAAATTCCTTTGGCGGAGAATCATTTTTAGCGCCCGCTCGTCTTGAACATTTGCTCACCGTTATTGATGGCGTAAAAAATCTCTATAAAGCTGCTCAGCCTATCTTTTTAAAACTTGCCGCAGCGATTGACGACGCACAACTTAATGATATTATCGCGATTGCGAAAAAACATCATATCAAGGGTTTTGTTTGTTCCAATCTTTTTAAAGATCCGAAGCAAAACGGCGGCTTAAGCGGTAAACCCGTTAAAGAAATTTCCACCGCTCTTATCCGTTCTTTGTATAAAAAAACCAAAGGCGAATTTATTATTATCGGTTGTGGCGGAATTTTTTCTGCGAGTGACGCATATGAGAAAATAAAAGCTGGAGCAAACTTGCTCCAGCTCATAACGGGCATGATCTATCAGGGTCCTCAACTTATTTCAGAAATTAACAGCGCTTTAGTTCAATTACTTAAACAAGACGGCTATACCAATATCGCTCAGGCGGTGGGCGCAGAAGGTGTCGTAGGCGCGGAAACTGAAGTTCGATAATGACTCTTAACCTGGAACAGAATATACAAACCAATAGCGCTTCCCAGCAGCGACCAGATAAAGCTGCCCAGATTGTATGAAGAAAAGAGGGCGTAGACAACAGATACTAAGTCAGAATAGTAAACATATCTCCAGCCCTTAAACTCACGCTTTTGCAAAGGACCGAAAGCCATAATCATCAAAATTACCTGAACAATCAAAACAACCACGCCCAGATAATAACGTGAACTAAAGCCACCCAGCCCAGTCACAAAGCTGCCCAAACCAAGAATGGCAAACACGGCCGGCAGAGATAAGAAAATAACAATTAATACTACCCACGGAGCAATTTTAACGATTGTTTCTTTTGCTTTTTCGGGAAGTTGATAATTGATTTTTTTTGTAAACAGATCTTCGAGGAACTTTTCTAATTGGTCCATATATATTAATTATGGGGCAATCCCCATTGATAGTATAGCATTTCTTCTACTCACTCGTAACGCCGTCAAACTCTTCTTCATTATCCGCCGCTTCTTGTTTGGTAGTGCGAACAATGGCGTCCCTGTGATGTGCCGGAGAATAGATTGTATATAATTTCAAATCTTCAGTATCGGATACATTAATAATGTTATGTTTTGCTCCGGCTGGAATGATCAGAGCAAAGCCGTCGCTGATTGAGTATTCATTTCCATCAATAATACAAGTACCCTGACCTTTTTCGACACGAAAGAATTGATCATTGTCCGGATGAACCTCCATCCCAATATCTTCGCCAGGTTTAAGCGACATAAGCACTAATTGGCTGTGCTTGGCCGTGTACAAAACCTTACGAAAGTTAGCGTTGGCAATCGTTGACTTTTCAATTTCCTGAACAAATCCTTTCATATTGTTAAGCTTAATAATAACTACTCTTAGTATACTCCTGCTATCGATTGATTTCTAATAGGGCCGGTTGGCAGGATCGCAGACGATCTTGATGATCCTGAAAACACGTTTCACAACAAATTACTTTTTTTGAGGGTCGAACCGAATCATCGCTATAAAATGTTTCACAAGACGCCGCACAATATTCACAACGCCCGATAATGTCACGCTCAAGTGAATCAACGACATCGGTGGTCATGCGATTATCAAAGACAAATAGTGTTCCTTTAAAATGTTGACCGGGAAACTCTTGCATATACGTATGAATCCCGTCCTTCAGTTGGTAAAGATTATTAAAACCCTTTTTACCGAGTAAACAAGTCGCTTTTTCACAACGTATTCCTCCGGTACATACGGCGACGATCTTTTTTTCTTTAATACTTTCAAGATTTGCTAAAAGATCCGGCAAATCCCTAAAATTTCTCATTTTCGGATCGATGGTTTTCTCAAATTGACCGACTTGCAATTCAAAATCATTTCTTAAATCAAGTACGACAAAATCTTCGCCCTTCTCATACATCTCGTGCAATTCAACTGAACTCAATTCTTTAGCGGTTTCCTTTGCAATATCCAAGCCTTCGACGCCCAAAGTTACCACTTCTTTTCGTACTTTAATCTGTAACTTACTAAAGGCGGTACCGGTACCACGGCTTTCTTTGAAAACCAAGTCGGCAAAAGCCGGGATTTTTTTAAGTTCCGCCTGATACGCATCTATATTTTCTCGTGTTCCTTCAAAAGTGCCGTTAATTCCTTCTTCGGCAATTAACAGTCTGCCTTTTAAATTTAGAGCTTCACACAATGCCTTTTGCTCGTCACGAAACAACTGCGGATTTTCAATCGCAGTAAATTTATAAAAAAGAATGATAATATATTCGTTGATCATTTTTTAAAATGGAAAAAGATAATGACGCTCAGTAGCGCAGCAAAGAAACACCAGACTGACGCAAAGGTTACCGAGTAAAAATAATATGCTACACCGAGAAATACTGTTGTTGTAATACCGAGCCAGCGAACCATCTTATGACTGGAAATCAACGTACTGACACAAGTTGCGATAATATAAAAAACTGCGTGCAAAGAAAAGGGAACGTGCCAAGCAGCATCGCAGACATATTGAATACTATGAAAAACAATTTGCGAATGCAAAGGGAAAGCAATAAGCAAATAAAGTAGATATGCGCTAACCACTGCTCCTAAACCAACGCACGCGACTATTATTCTTTTACGCCATTTAACGGTTTCAATCAAGAGCACAGCAATCGGCACATAGATCGGCCACAAGACTTGCGCAAAAAATACAAAACTATAACTTGATATGGTATTAAGGGTTGTCATACCATATCTTAAGGATACCCAAACTACACCTTCAGTTAATTGTTGAATGCCAAAAAGCAAAGGGATCAAAGCCAAAGGAATTTCCTTATGTTTCTTAACACGTGTGAGCGTGGCGACGCCGACAGCAGAAAGCGCTGTTCCGGCAATAAAACTAGCAGGGGCTGAGAAGCACATATAAGATATTACTACATAATAAGCTTAGAATTGAACTTATTCTATCATATCATGTTATGATTAGCTAACGATTACAATTGAACTTTAAAAATGTAGAAAGGAGTAACCAAAATGAAATCGCCAAAATTTTCTGGCACTAAAACAGAAAAAAGCTTTAAAACAGCTTGTGACGAAGTAGTAGATGGTTACTTCGTAGAACATAATATTCCGCGAACTGGCAACAGGGCGCTACGAATAAAAGCTATCATCGTTTCAATCACCTACCTACTTTCCTATATAAGCATTATTACAATTATCAAAGACCCCTGGCTGGCTTTGATAATGGTTGTCATATTGAGTTTAGCGCAAGTCTCTGTGGGCATGTGTGTTATGCACGATGCTTCTCACGGAGCATTTTCAGAAAAACCTTGGGTCAATACCTTACTTAGTAAAGTGGGCAACTGGATTATGGGTGGAAATGATACAAATTGGTATGCTCAACATATCGTGCTTCATCACATAAATACCAACCTTAAAGCCACTGAAGCAATATATGGCGATGAAGATATTGAAGCCTATGGACTACTGCGGCTTTCCGAGCATGATATTCAAAAGCCAATGTACCGCTATCAACATCTCTATGCCTGGCCTTTATATATGTTAGTAACTCTCGGAAGATTCTTTACTGAAACCTTCAGAATTGCTGCGTATATAAAAATGGGGTTAGGAAATCGCTTGAATATTAAACCCGGTTTTGAATATAGTAAAATACTTATCATTAAAACTATTTTTCTTAGCTGCGTTCTGGTAGTTCCATTATTAACAACTGATTTTAGTTGGTGGCAAATTGGAATTGGCTATTTCACTATGAATTTCGTTTCCAGTTTTTCTTTTACTCTCATCTTTCAACTTGCCCATGTTGTTACACAGGCAAAACAACCGCCTCTTATAAACGGCGTTGTTCACAATGATTGGTTTACCCATGAAATGTATTCAAGTTGTGACTTTGTAACCAACCCTCTATTTCGTTCCTTAATCGGAGGTCTTAATCGTCAAGTCATACATCATGGCTGGCGTAACATTTCTCATGTTCATTATGAACCACTTGCTGAATTGCTTAAGCCGGTATTCATTGAATATAAAGTACCTTACAATGAGAATGCATCATTCTCACAAGCGATTGTTTCACACTATCAAAGATTGGAACAATTAGGCACAACATAAAAAGCTGACCAGATAATCCGGTCAGCTTTTTACTTTATACTCTATTATTTTTTACCCGCCGTAGCTTTAGCGGAGGAGGGCTTTTTCTTGGCAACAACTTTCTTTGCAGCTACTTTCTTCACAACAGCTTTTTTTTCTATTTTTTCCTTTTCTACAATTGGTTTAGAAGCTTTTGGAGAAAGCAGTCTCAAAATATCATCAAGCTTAGTATTCAAACTTTCAAAATCTTTGCGATAATGATCAACTTGTGCTGCTGGTCGAAACGACGGCTTGGAGTCAAAACGTGGACGATCAGAATGCGGGCGATCAGATCCACTCTTTTTACCAAAACAATCGGAACAGTAAACCGGTTTTGAACCATTTGGTTTAAACGGGACTTCGCATTGCTTACCACATTCGGCACAGGTTGCTTTAAACATTGCCGGACGTTCGCCGCGATCATTATCTCTAAAGCCACCGCCACCAAAACCTCCGCCACCGCCAAAACTCTTCTTACCGCCAAATTTGTTACCTCGTTGATTAAAATTCCCCATATGTATCTTTTGTAATTAATTAGCTATATTCTATACTATTTTCCAATAAAAATCAAGGGCAGGCAAGCATTTTCTTGCTAATCTGTGCTAAAATAGAAGAGTACTATAAATTCACTTATACTCATATGTCACAAATCAGCAAAGAATTTGTTTCCTCTGAAAAGAAACATTTTAAGTACCATATCGGAAATATGGTAGCGTCTTCATTGTCCGGTTTAATCGGCGGAATTATTATTACACTTATCATCGTTTTCGCGCTCTGCGATGTCGCTTTGAAGAGCTAAGATTAAAAATTCGTCTTAATCTTTAACGCATCGCAGTGTATATCCGTAGCTTCGGAAATTCAATCCGCCATAAATCGTATCAGGCGGAACTGCAAATTCATTGCCCACTCCAAAGAAACTTGTAAACCACGAGTACTCTGTTGCTAGTGGCGTTGCAGTCCACAGATTAACACTGACGCCATACCTACTAAATGAACCGTTGGATGCGCGAATGCCTGACGGAATAATTGATAAATCATACAGATTAGTTCCGTCCCAAGATATTGGCAGATGCGCTGGATCAGCTTTCATTTTAAGTGCAGCGCTTGTACAACTACAGAGACCGCTATCGCAATTCAAATCGCATCCCGGATCAGAAACCTGAGATAAGGTTTGCATTTCACTAAAGCTTGGAACATGCCAAGCGCTCGGACAAATTCCTCGTCGCGGATATGTCACCTGGCACTCTCCCTCATTAAGATGGTCCATACATGTTTGAGGAAAAGCCAGCGCCGTATGCCATTGATATAAAGCTCCATCACTTACACACTTGTCAGGATCATCGCCGTAGCAATATTTTTCAGCGCTACTTCCATCTGCATCGGCTTGATTAACCGCGCCATTCACACGATTGCCGTAATTAAGGTTTTCACTCATCCAACATTGTCCGTTAATTGAAACTGTTGAGTAGTTTTGGCTGTCACGTGTATCAACTAGATCGTCGCCGCAGCTAAATTGTTCTATCGGAGTGCTTGAGCCGCCACCGTTGGAAACAAAGGTGAAAGGATTAAAAAATAAACTTGCGCCACAAGCGATTTTTGCGCCATTAAAATCAGCGCCGCTTATTGTTCCGAAAGTATTATAGCTATAACATTTTTGTCCTATATAACCAGGCTGGATTGTTATATTATACGAAGCTCCATCAACCAACTTTGTGGGGAAAATAATATTACTATTTTCTCCAGGTCTAATGGTTATATCATCGCCGCCATTGTTCTCTAGAGTAACTGCGCTGACAAGACCTGTTACTGAGGCTCCTACTGAAAAATATCTTTTAGTTTCGTCGGGAACCACAGGATCTAATATTGGTAAACTAACTGAATTAGTTTGCGAACTCATTCTATTAACTTCCGCTCGAGTGATTGGTCCAAAAAATCCCACAGCCGGCGTAATTTTTTTTGCTTTTTGGAATTTAATCAAAGCAGCGCGGGTCAAAGGTCCGAAGAAAAAAGTTTCTTTACCCGAAGACCCAAAACCAAATTGAGCCAATATAAAAGTATTGGTATTGAGAAATTTCTGCAATTCTTTAACATCTTGACCAACACTTCCTAAACTGAGATTGCGTTTAAATACAAAGCCCTCGGCAAAGGTCGCGCGGACCACGCCAAAACTGATAAACAGTGCCAGTAGGCTGACACTAATAAATAATCTATATTTAATAGGCATTCTAACCATTATAACACATCAAAATTGTCTGAGTTTGCCTATGGCTTTATTTCGTGAAAAATTATATGTTTGCCAATGAGTTTGCTGTTTTTCAAGCCAATCTTTTTTAATATCAAGTAGTTTTCGTAATTCTTCTTTATCTTGATCATTAAGTCGATCATAAACGCCGAGCATTACCGGCACGGCGTCAGCCGACAAATTGCCTAAATAATGAGCATCAATCTTGCCGCTTTGATTAAAGCGTTCAATATTTCGTTTCGCAATAAATAAGTCCGGATTAAGAAGATTGAAAATAATCAAAAGACTAATCATAGATACTAAGGTTCCAAAAGCAAAGAAACGTTCTTCTTTTTCGCGCCATAACTTTATGGCTAATAATATAAAAATAACAGCAAGGAAAATAATAAAACCCGCTGCATACAATCTTTGTGCCGTTAATCCGTAAGCATCAATGTAGAGATTCAAGCGTTTTAGAGCCGAGATAATAATAATGAAAACTTCGGCGGTTAATACAATACTTGGGAATCTAAACCAAGTTGAGCGAGACCTGTTTGATTTTGTATATTGATCAATAATCAAAAGAATTATCAGGCTGAAAAAAGAAACAAAGAGAAGTTCCCAAAAACCTCTTCGCGCATAGTCCGCGTAGCTAAAGTCTCCTCCTGAAATATTAATTGCTCCGCCGAATAAATAAGCGATTTGGAAAAAAATAAATACTGCAAACAATCCGGCAATCAGCCATAAAAAAACCTTAATTTCAATACTGCGATCTGTAAATATTTTTTCTGGTTTTTCAGTATCAAGAGTCTGTACAGATATTTTTCTAACAGGGATATTAAATATATAGGCGAATAAACCTAAACCCACAATAAAGGTCCCAAGAACAAGGATGGCGTGACCTACAAATTCATCAGGAATCTGAAATATAATAATAGAGTCAATTAATCGATTAAAAGCTAAATCTGCCGAAGCGAAGAGTGCTCCAAAAATAAAGAGGAAAGGCAACGCTATTAATATTCCAATAACAACTCGTCTAAATACTACTGCGTTCGACTTCTGAGCTGGAGTTGTTAAAAATGACAAAGCCTGCAGAGAGCGCCTGAGAATTGAAAAAGGTGTGATCACAATTGCTTTAATATAATCCGGTATTTTAAAATTAATAATATGTTTTTTAAGCAATTCCTTAGTGGCCAGCAAAACTAATCCCGCGCTCGCTAGAACATTTAAGATTGTCAAAAATATGTTATCTCGGACACTTGGCATAACGGCAAAAAATACGGTGAGTCCCAAAAGCCAGAGCACGCTACGATAGGATTGTTTAAAACGCGCGCAAAGTAACAAAGTTATAATTATCGCCAGGGCTTCAAAAATAATAACGGAAATACCGAAATTCTTTTCAAAGAATAAATAGTCAAAAATAATGCCGAGCACAATTGCTCCAGCCGCCATCATATAAACGGAAGATTTGTTAGTGGAATCTATTTTTTTTTCTTCCATATAATTTTAATTAATAATTATTTTTTGTATTCCAAAATATCTCCCGGTTGGCAGTCGAGAGCTTTACAAATCGCCTCCAGTGTTGAAAATCGAATCGCGCGTGCTTTGCCGTTTTTTAAAATTGAAAGATTCGCCATCGTAATCCCAACTTTTTCAGTAAGTTTAGTAACGCTCATTTTCCGTTTCGCGAGCATGACGTCGATGTTAATAATGATGGACATAGAATTAAACGGTTAAATCGTTTTCAGATTTTATCTCTACTGCACTTTGCAATGTTTTTTCAAAAACAGCGGCAACAGTAGCGACAACTGCGGAGATAAAGATTATCAGCACTCCCATAGCAACACCACCGGCAATATCGTCCTTGCCTCGCATAGCTATAAACAAATAAACTTCGGCCGGAACAATGAAGCCGATGATGACAAGCGCACAATATTTTATCGTCCGCAAAGCTTTTACGGATTTAAGAGAAAATACCTTATTATTGCGGATGAACGCGAGTAAACTAAACGCTTGGTAGAATGCCGTAAAAAATGGGATTGATCCAATATATATATATGCCAAGAATGGATCTTTGAAATATATCTCAAAGAGTGTGGCAGTGGCATTTCTACCCTCTAGATGAGGAAACCATAATAAAATACCTAGGGCGCCAAGTGCAAGCAGGATTAAGACGACCTGAATAAATAAAGTTGAGCTGTTTTTCATATATATGCCTTAAATAATGACACTGGTATGATAAAACATCATTTATCGTTTGTCAATATATTATTATTGT
>CAZRDY010000007.1:0-212 GCA_964599395.1 uncultured Gammaproteobacteria bacterium | reverse complement strand
AACTGCCAAATACTTGACAAAACACTGATAAATACCAAAGGTAGGGATAATAAGTTCAAATTCTCTAATTAAGAAAGAAGGGTATCGATCGTGATAAAAAGAAAATATATTCTGTTCATTCCAATTTTTATAGCTTTATTTTTCATCGCTGGTTGCCAAAGCGCATATCAGGTAACTACGGAATCGGGGATAGTAACCGAGATAACCGAAAA
>CAZRDY010000006.1:0-29175 GCA_964599395.1 uncultured Gammaproteobacteria bacterium | reverse complement strand
GACTCAAAATCGTGCGGAGCAATCCATGAGAGTTCGATTCTCTCTCGAGGCACAATGAAAAAAGCGGATTCAAATGAATCCGCTTTTTAATATTTACTTTATTGATACTTCCGTAACTTTTTTTAATCGTTGTACCATACCCAGCCGGCGCGCTTACCTAACTTTAAAGCGGTCAAAGCTTGCTTTTTAGAAAAGCTTTTTTCCGTTGTTAAATAAGTAACAAACTCGTCTTTAGTGTGACAAGTCGGATAGAGATATAAACCCATAAACTTTCCGTCAGTCTTTGTAAACCCCCAGGATTTTAATTTCCGTTGAGCATTATGTAAAACTAAACGGAAACGCCGTCTATCGGGTTCTTCTTCTTTCATAATCATCTGGATATCACTACCATTCAATACCATTAACTCCGCGATGGGAGTACAGTGGAAGCTTTGATTATAATTCCGCTTGGCGTTTTCGTATTCTTTAAAAACGGAAAAGTCATTACGATCAACATCATCCACTTTTGTAATATACTGGCGAA
Source organism: uncultured Gammaproteobacteria bacterium (assembly GCA_964599395.1). GTDB lineage: Bacteria > Patescibacteriota > Patescibacteriia > Patescibacteriales > Patescibacteriaceae > Patescibacterium. The sequence continues at coordinate 28,652 of CAZRDY010000006.1, read as the reverse complement.
GTATTTGGAAGGTATAGTATTCCATATTCAGATTCCTCATGGGTAAGGAAAGAATTTGTTTTTTACTTAATAACGACATATCCCGCCGTCCGCCCGGTAGAAGATGCACGCAGTCTTTGTAAGTAAAGCCATTCTCTAAAAGGAATGTCTTTATTTTCGTCCAGGTAGCGCTTCTTTTATCGAAACAGTTTCGGGAATTGTAATTATTAAGAAAATGTTCCTTATGAGCCTTACTGATGAAAAATGGATCTTTATTACCTAAAATTTCATGATTCATTTTAATAAATTCCTGAAGGGTAATTACGTCTTCTTCCTTGATATCGCGAGGATTAAAAAAATACCTACTAACTGATTTTGGTAAACCCAGTTGATGCATTTTAGTCTGTAACAGTTGTTCTTTTAATTTCATACTATATTCTCCGTTTAATGTATTGTTTTTTGTTTAATCCAAGGCACATATATGCGCTGAACTAAACAAAAAACACGGAGAAATTTATTAATGAACTGATTTAAGATTTAATCACTTTTTCTCTATTTTGTCAAGATAACTAAAAAACGCTTACATTGTGTAAGCGTTTTTTATAAAGAACTATTTTATCATTGAACCTTAAATTCCATGCCTCTGCCCGAATCCCATATTTCTATGTGATTCGGACCGGTAAGTAAAACCCGCACTTTCTGGATGTGGTTCAGAGCGGTACCGAGAACCTTCATGTCAGCAGAATTCATCTCAACGATCATGAGTTGCAGACTGGTCTGCAGAAACTCCATCTTTGATATGCCATCCGTATATCTCGGCTCGCGAACCGGAAGTAACGAACTGCGTCCGTTCTTGACCCTAATTACATAATACGAATTAGAGCTAAGAGGTGCGCCGTAGTCATCAACAGATCCCGGGGTAAATTCTATTGGCTGAATGACCAGGTTTTCCTTTTCTTTTTCAACCGAAACATCGAAAATTTTACTGCTTACCAGGGCGCTCTTTTTTTCTTCTAACTTTACTGCGTCGTCGTATAAATACAACACGACTCTAAGCGACACTAAGAATACTACAATAATAAGTGCCCAATTCCGTGCTTTATCTGATGACTCCATCTTATTGCTCCTTTTGGTTTAATTTTACAGTACTATTTAATTGTTTATATTATAGCATCTTTAGTAATAAGTGTCAATAGTTCCCTTTTTAGGCCTCTTTTGACATATTTTAAAGCTTGTGGTAGAATTCTCGAGTATTTAAATTTATGAAAAAGGAAATTCACCCAACATATTACCCAGCTGCGCAGATCAAATGCGCGTGCGGCAACGTTATGGTTGTAGGTTCAACCATGAAAGAACTGGCAACTGAACTTTGTTCAGCTTGTCATCCGTTTTATACAGGTAAGCAAAAACTCGTTGACACGGCTCGCCGCGTTGAGAAGTTTAAAGCTAAGGCTGATGCCAAGACTGCCTTAAAGGGCGTTCGCGGCAAAACAGCAAAGCGTGCTGCTAAGTCCGCTAAATCTGTTGCCAAGAAAGCCAAGGCTGACAAAAAATAACTATTCTAAAACCCGATACTGAAGCGGTAGCTTTATGCTACTATATCAGTGTCGGGTTTTATTTTATCCTGGTTCCCTGCTTTCGCAGGGATGACAATTGATTATGTACGAAGAAATAAAGCAACAATTTAAAGAGCTGGAAACCGAACTGATGAGTCCGGAACTTCAGGCTGATCGCAAAAAACTGCAAACAGTTGCTAAAAAGCATTCGGATTTAAAATATGTTATTGAATTGATAGATAAACTGGAAAAATCTAAAATTGCACTCGAAGGTAATATTGCGATTCTCTCTGATGGTTCTGATGCTGATTTAGTTGCTATGGCCGAGGAAGAAAATACACAACTTGAAACTGAAATCGCAGACTTGGAACAAAAGATTAAAGATGAGCTCTTCCCAGCTAATCCTCTTGATAAAAAAAATGCCATTGTAGAAATTCGCGCTGGAACCGGTGGTGATGAATCCACACTTTTTGCCGCTGAGCTTTTCCGTATGTACTCACGCTTTGCCGAGCGACAAGGCTGGAAAATTGAAGTGCTTGATTCCAATCGTATTGGACTGGGCGGCTATAAAGAAATTATTTTTACGGTGGAGGGTTCCAATGTATACGGACTCTTAAAGTTTGAAGGCGGCACTCATCGCGTGCAGAGAGTTCCGGAAACTGAAAAAGCCGGACGCATTCATACTTCAGCCGTGACCGTCGCCGTTTTTCCCGAAGCTGAAGAAGTTGATATTGAAATTAAAGCGGCTGATATCCGCATTGACACCTTTTGTTCCTCGGGTCCGGGCGGACAAAGCGTTAACACAACTTATTCCGCAATTAGAATTTTGCATATCCCGACGGGAATGATTGTTTCTTGTCAGGATCAGAAATCCCAGCATCAAAATAAAGAAAAAGCCCTGCAGGTATTACGCTCTCGTTTACTGCAAAAGGCCGAGGATGAAAAACGCGAAAAAGATTCGGCTGACCGCAAAAGTCAGGTTGGCGCTGGAGATCGTTCTGATAAAATCAGAACCTATAATTTCCCGCAGGACAGAGTAACGGATCACCGTGTTAACGAAAGCTGGCATTCAATTAAACTTATTATGGACGGCGAAATTGACGAAATTACTCATGCCCTCAAAGAATACTTTAACAATCAAGGCAACGCTTAATAAGGCGGCCAACTCCTTGCTCAAAGCCAAGATAGATTCAGCGTATTTAGATGCCGAATTAATCTTGGCTTTTGTTTTAGGAAAAACTCGTTCATACATTCTGTCTCATACTGAACTTACAATTAATAGGCTTCAAGAAAAAAGGTATACTTCTTTAATACTGCAACGAGCAAAATTTCTACCGGTAGCTTATATCTTGGGCTATAAAGAATTTTATGGTCTTAAATTCAAGGTTACTAAAGATACCTTAGTTCCCCGTCCGGAAAGCGAGTTACTTGTTGAAGAAGCGATTAAAGTCGCTCATAAACAATCTATTATTATAGATATCGGAACTGGTTCAGGCTGTTTAATAATTAGTATTATAAAAAACACTGGATTAAAAGGTTTTGGACTTGATATCTCAAGTAAAGCCTTAGTAGCAGCAAAACAAAACGCTCAGGATAATAAAGTAAATAAAAACATTAAATTTCTTAAATCTAATTTACTTTCTAATTTAAAAATCTCTAACAACAAAAGTCTTGTTATTCTCGCAAATCTCCCCTACCTAAAAAAATCAGAGATGAAAGAAAAGTCTATCTCTAGAGAACCAAAAAATGCATTATACGGCGGCGTTGACGGATTAATATATTATAAAAAATTAGCCAAACAATTAAAAAATTATTCAAACTATACATTACTCTGTGAAATAAATCCGGGACAGAAAAATGGTTTTAAAAAATTATTTCCTAAGAGTACTTTCATGACTGATTTCTCAGGGAAGATAAGACTGGGGATCATCTCAACTGTCATCCCAGCGAAAGCTGGGACCCAGGGGCGCAATGGGCGCAGTTTAATCAATATATTTTAAGTATATCATCATACAAATCTCTCCACGTAGGATTTGTCTTTTCTATTAATTCAATCTTCCATTTTCTTTTCCACGCTTTTAAATTCTTCTCTCTTTTTATTGCCGTATGAGGATCATTAAATATTTCAAGATGGACTAAAAGCTTAACATTATATTCTGCAGTAAAGCCTGGATATTTATTGGTTTTATGTTCATCAATTCGATTTAATATATTTCCTGTTACCCCAGTATAGAGCGTTCCATTCCGCTGACTAGCGAGAATGTATACATAATATGATTTCCCTCCTTTCATATTGTTTTATTAATCATAAAGTTGGTGCGGCTCGCGCCTGGGTCCCAGCTTTCGCTGGGATGACACAAAAAAAATAAAAAACTCCCTCCACCCAGGGCGGAGGGAGTTTTTTATTTAGTACTAAAGAATTATTTTTTCTCCTCTTTCTTCTCTTCGCCTTCCTTCGCATCGCCTTCCTTCGCATCAGCGGCAGGAGCGGCGGCATCAGCAGCCGGGGCTGCGACAACTTCTTCTTCAACATGCTTCTTCGGTTCAACAACGTGAACAACGATTTCTTCAGCCTCATTCTTCACTTCAATGCCCTTAGGAAGTTTAATGTCCTTGATATAGAGTGAATCGCCCAATTCGGTCAAGCTCGAAACATCAACATCAATTTTCTGCACCAAATCAGCCGGCAAACATTCAACCTGAATATGATCGAGGTGTTCAACGACAATTCCGCCATGAGCTTTAACTGCCGGAGCTTCTCCGATAAAATTCAAGCTGGTTTCAGCAACAACCTTTTCGTTCATGTTAACCTTAAAAAAATCAACGTGAATAGCACGATGCTTTACAGCGTCAAACTGAATGTCCTTGATAATAACCGGCATATCGCGCCCATCATCAAGTTTCAAGGAAACAAGTCCTGATTCTCCGCTTTTTGAAAAAACTCGCTCAAATTCAGCTCGTTTAACAGCCAAGGAAGTATTCTCAACTCCTGAACCGTAGATAACGGCCGGTATTGTTTCTTTAATATCGGCGACCCTTCCTGTGCGTAGAACAGCTGCCAATTCCATTGCTTCAGACATAGTAATAGTGTTAATTCTTAACGTTTAGCCACGGTACGGCGTGTAATGCTGTGCATAACGCCAACTAAGGCTAAATGGGCGATAAGGGAGCTGCCGCCATAACTGACAAACGGCAACGGAATGCCGATAACCGGCAAAATTCCCATATTCATACCAATATTAATAAACATTTCAATAAAAATCAAGCCCGCCCCTCCCACGATGATCAAAGAGCCAAAATAATTACGACCCCGGGAGAGACTTGAAGTAAAACGAAAGAGTAATAATCCAAAGCAACCGATTACCACAATGACACCAATCAAACCCAATTCTTCCGCAATAACTGCGAACATAAAGTCGGTGTTTGCTTCGGGTAAAAATTTCAATTGTGATTGCGAACCAAAGCCCAGCCCACGCCCGAACATTCCTCCGGCGCCCACCGCGATAATAGCTTGCTTGACGTTATAATTGGTTGATGAAGCTGATGGTTTAAAATATGTTAAAACTCTCTCGCGCTGATAGTCCTTAAAAGTAAATTGCCAGGCCAATAAAAATAAAACGAGGAAGCCTGCAAAAATAGTGATAAGATATTTTCGAGGAACATTATTGGCAACCAGTAAAATAATCCAAACCGCAAAAAGGAGCGCTGCCGAACCAAGATCCGGCTGCAGCATAATCAGGAAAATCAAAACTCCGGTAAATACTCCCGAAACCAACAAGTGCTTGAGCGGTCGTGCGGACATAGTGCCCTTGGAAAAATATCGCGCCAGCCACACAACGAGAATTAATTTCACCAATTCAACCGGTTGAAGCCCGAGTCCGAAAAATCCAAACCAACCGCGCGTGCCGTTGATTGTTTGTCCAAATACCAATACTGCAATTAATGAAAGTCCCGCAATAATATACAAATAATGCGAATAACTATACAGGTGATGAAAATCCATAATCGCCAAAACAAAAAATATGGTCAGTCCGATAGCCGCAAAGACCAATTGTTTTTTAAAAAACTCCCAGCTCGCTCCCCCTTGGCCCAAACTGATACTATACAGCTCCGCCAAGCTCAGGGCCACTAAAACAATGACTGGCAGCGCTATGAGCCAGTCAATGTGTTTAAAAAATAAAAGAAAGCGTTTCATGCAAACTTATTACTATAAAGTTGAGTATTTCAAATACACGGAATCATCAAGAATATTTATGTCAGGGATAATTTCTACTTCGTTAACAACCGGTAACTTACCCGGCCAACTAATTTGCGCGGTACGCATCTCCCCGCTGCGAAAATTATCAAGCCAATAACGATTGACCGCGACAATTGATCCGTTGCTTTTCAGGATAATAGACAACGGGACTTTAGTATATCCATACGCGCTGTTATTAGTAATCTTAAAATCAAGCTGTCCCACATTAATCTTCTCCGATAAACCGCTTTCCGCTCCTGCAATAAATTTAGCATTTTCAATAGCAAAGTTCATACGTTCCAAGCGGTGTTGATTCCAATCAGCAACCTTATGTCGATCGACTCGGACAAAATTAGTACTCTCGATAATCAAATTTGCGTTTGCAGGCGTGCTGACGTCCTGATGAAGCGCCATGAGATATTTAGTGTCTTGCGGTAAAACAAAATCTTCTGCAGGGGCAAACTTCTGACCATTGACTTCAAATGCATATTTAATTTTAACAAGAAGCAGCGGATTTGAATTAGTTACCGCAACAACAAAGTCATATTTATTATTTTGCGATTGCATCATGCGCACTTCGGAATAACTGATATTGTTTCCGCTGTTGGTTTTATTGGTGACAAGACTGGTTGAGGAAGTGAGATCAAGAAAAGTTTGTTGATCTTGTTTGATGCCGACAAATAAGTATGATGAAAATTGGTATAAAGAATAACCAATAGTACCTCCGGCAATAAGCAATAAAAGAAGCACGAGCGTAAAGAAAAATTTCTTCCGGTTTCGTAAGTACCATAAACCAAAATCAAGCTGTCGTGTTGACAGACCTTCAGTGTCGCGAAAATGTTTTACGCGTTCATCAAGTTGCGGATTTGGTTGAGACATATGCTTATTGTTGTTCTTTATAGCTGAAAATTGGACCAGCTGCAATAACCCGCTTGCCCGCTTTATTATAAATAATAAAAATAAGTTTTAAAGGCATGCTGTTCTGCTTCAAGCTATATTGCTTGCCCGTCGCCGGATCGTTAAATGTAATAGTGTTGGTTTTTGAGCCGAGCGCCGCGATTGAAAATTGTCCGGTAAAATCGCTGATAAATTGATATTCGTCCGAACTGATTTCCTGGTTTTGCAATTCCTTACGAATAATATCCCGACTCATACTTAATTTACCAATCAAATCATTAAAACGAAGATCATTATCCTTAACAACTTCTATGCCAATAAGTGTCTCAAACAACATTTTAGTATTAGCCACGAGTTCATCGCTCAATGCCAAATCCGGCTCAATATAATTGAATGAACCATCAAGCTCAGTAACTTCAAGGCCCGAACTTTTTTTATCGCGCGGCAGTGTCCAGGCATCGGCCGAAAGACTTAAATTCGCCAACATAGCCAAACTCGTAGATATTTTTCGCTCCAACCAACGCTCGGAAGACATGTAAGGCAGAGCAGGCACGACAGTATTAATATAAGCGGCGCCGACATTTAAAGTTGACCAAAAATTATTGGCATGCCAAGAAATAGCATCAAACTTCTTTAATTCAGTCTTTAAGCTATCACTTTGCGTGACATAATTTTCATAGTTAGCATTATCTGATAAAAATTTACTCTTAGGGATGCTATTTAGAATCGGTCGTAATACATCAAAACCAATACCGCGGCAACGAAAAAGCTTACCGCGATCATCGCAGGAACTTAAATATGACGTACGAGAATTATTAATCGTCGGTTGCTTGTGATTTCCCACTTTAGCAAATGTCAACTGATCATAGAATGAACGGTTTGGCCAATATGAGCTCTGCAAAAGACGCATACCTAAATATGGTTTAGTTGAATTATTACGAGGATAACCCCCTTCCGCTTCGTTAAAGTTCAATTTCGCCAACTCATCGCGCATCTTAATGAGTCGATCAAAACTATCAGTTCCAAAAACTTCTTCAATAGACGCTTCTTTATATATCTGTTGTCTAATAGTTTCAAAATGCAAATAAGTTAATTCGCTGCGTAGACCCGCAAAATACGAGATAACTTTATAAATTTTCGCCCACTCGTTCTTCAGGGATTGGTCAGCAGATAAATCACTCGCAACTAAATGAGCAGCTGTTTGATTAATAACCCAATCTTCTTTATCAAGCAAGCAATTGGCGCAGCTTGATTCTTTAAAATATAAAGGAAAAAGAGATGAGTTCCATCGACTGGCAATAAAAAAATTGCTTAACTTAGCTGTTTCAGTATATTCTTCCGGCAATTTAAATTCTTCATAATCTCGGTTATAGAGCAAGGCCGGAGACTTGGCTTGTGTTCGGGCTTCACGAATTAATGTGACTTCTTTGGAAACATCTTCACTTAAATAACTCGGCAAACTGAAGTCATAACGACTCGCTTCGCTTGGTTTAAATTTCTTATTATTGTTCAAATCCTCTGCCGCGTTAATCTGTTCAGCCTGAGGCTTTAACAACATTAAACCAACGGCAAAATAAGCTGCTTCCAAACGTTCAGCTTCCAAAAGCGGGTCGGAACTGACTCCGAGTTTTGATCGACGCTCTTGGTAGCGACCATTGGCGCGATCGTACATGCTCTTATTGATACGCCATAAACTTTCATAAAAATATGACGCTTCAATCTCTTTATAGATTTGCTTGAGAGAATTCTGATAGTAATACACCAAAAAATCGCTTGATACTACAATCGGAACAGAACGTTGCTTTAATTCACCATAGGTTCCGAAAAAATCATTGTTAGATTTTGTAAAGGGAGAATCAAGCGTAGCAAAACCGTCTTGATTCAAGTTGCCGATAATCGGATCAATATTAATTTTTCGCGCCGTATCGTAATAATTTGAAACCTGGCTCTTGATATTCAAAGGCAGGGCGACGCCGGGAATCTTAATATCCAACTCCTTGGTTTCGGATTTATAAAATGCTCCAAAAGTAACGTTTTCACCTTTGATATTTGAATTTGTTTCGTTTGGTTGTTCTTCATTATCAACTGGATTTAAAGTGCTTGGTAAACCGGTAGTATCTTTTGGTTCTTCTTGCACAATCGGTTCAGGCACGGTTTTGTTCATATTGCTCCACCACCACCATCCTCCGGCCGCAACAACAATGACTCCCGCGATCACGGAAATAATAATCATTTCCTTTCGTCCAATTAACACCTTGGGCCTCTCGGGTACCTGATTAATTGTTGTCGCCGGACTGGGCGCTTTTTGATCTATAAACATGTCCAAATTATACCATAATTATACAATTTTGATAAACAATTTTTACTTGCAATAAGCCACTTATTTTGATATATTTAAAGAACCTAAATACAGAGTTTATTATGCCAAAAGAACTAAAAAAACAGACTCAAAACAGCGACTATAACGCTGAATCAATCACCGTCCTTGAAGGACTCGACCCGGTACGCAAGCGACCGGGTATGTATATTGGTTCAACTTCTGCCGCCGGTTTACATCACTTAATTTGGGAAATTGTTGACAACTCGATTGACGAAGCCATGGCCGGCTTTGCCAATCTTATTACCGTTGATTTATTACCTGATGGAATGGTTTCAGTCAGCGATAACGGACGCGGTATTCCAGTTGATATTCATAAAACTACCAAAGTCTCGGCTTTAGAAACGATTATGACAACACTTCACGCCGGAGGAAAATTCGGCGGCGGAGGTTATAAGGTTTCCGGAGGTTTGCACGGAGTCGGGGCCAGCGTTGTTAACGCTTTAAGTTCGTACATGAAAGCCGAGGTTCACAAAGACGGCAAAATTTGGGTCCAAGAATACAATATTGGTAAACCGAAAAAGAAAGTAGCGGCAATCGGTACAACAAAGAAAACCGGCACTACTATGACCTTTAAGGCCGATGCTACTATTTTTGAAGAACTTGAATATAACTGGGGCAAGATTTTAGATCGATTACGCCAACAAGCTTATTTGAATAAAGGAATTACCATAGCTGTGCGCGATCGCCGTGACAATCATTCACCCAAAGATTTTACTTTCCATTTTGAGGGCGGTATCAGAACTTATGTCGATGCGCTTCATCGACATAACAGCGTTAAGAATGAAACTATTTTTTATGTTGATCGCGAAGTTAAAGAAGGACGCGTTGAAGTCGCTCTTCAATATAATGACGGATATAACGAAAATGTCTTGGCTTTTGCTAACAATATTATCAACCCTGGCGGAGGAACTCACTTGGTTGGATTTAGAACCGCATTAACCAGAACTTTAAATACCTATGCTCGTGCCAAAAACTTAATTAAAGAAAAGGATGAAAACTTGACCGGTGAAGACGTGCGCGAAGGTTTGACCGCGATTATCAGCGTTAAATTGGGTGATCCGCAGTTTGAAGGTCAAACTAAAGATAAGTTGGGGAACGCCGAAATGAAAACTGCCGTTGAACAAGTTATGGGTGACGCTTTCACTATGTATCTCGAAGAACACCCTCGCGAAGCTGAAGCGATTGTTGCTAAATGTTTCTTAACTGCTCAAGCACGTCTCGCTGCTCGTACGGCTCGCGCTACAATTTTACGCAAGGGTGCTTTGGAAGGAATGACATTGCCGGGTAAATTAGCAGATTGTTCAAGTAGAAAACCCGAAGAATCAGAATTATATATAGTTGAGGGAGATTCAGCCGGAGGCTCAGCCAAACAAGGTCGCGATCGCGGCTTTCAAGCAATTTTGCCACTTCGCGGTAAAATTTTAAACGTTGAACGCGCGCGTCTTGATAAAATGCTGGCTAATAATGAAATTAAAAATCTTGTTATTGCTTTGGGCACTAATATTGATGACCAATTTGATGTTTCAAGACTTCGTTATCATCGTATTATTATCATGACCGATGCTGACGTTGACGGAGCGCACATCCGTACGCTTTTACTAACATTATTTTTCCGTCACTTTAATCAGTTAGTAGCCGACGGTTACGTCTATATCGCTCAACCGCCTTTGTATCAAATTAAAAAAGGTACGAGCTCTCGTTATGCGTATTCTGATGAGGAAAAGAATAAGATTCTTGCTGAAATGACTAAAGGTGGTGAAGTGGTTATTGAAACGGAAGTTGGTACTGAAGGATCTGATGCAACTGATACTGAGGAAGAAGCGGCAGATAAAAAGACTAAAGCTGTCGCCCGTATTAATATCCAACGCTACAAGGGTTTGGGAGAAATGAATCCGTCCCAGCTTTGGGAAACAACTATGGATCCAAAAACTCGTTTGTTAAAGCGCGTGACGATTGAAGATGCGGCGTTAACTTCTGAAACCTTTGAAATGCTGATGGGTGGTGATGTTGCTCCCCGCAAACACTTTATCCAGACCCATGCGAAGAAGGTAGAGAATTTAGATTTCTAATTTTAGATAATTAAAAAGGAAGATCATTTGACCTTCCTTTTTTTATTTCAATTTAACTTGCGTTTACTTTTTTCTCATCTTCGAAAATAATCTTTTTCTTTTTGTATAAAACAAATAGTGTTATCCCGAGAGCCAGGATAATGGCATATCCTTCATATAACAAAACTTGGATAAACCAATATCTCCAACCGCTCAATAATGGCTCTGTGTGTAAAATAGATCTTGCAAATAAAGAAATGAGAGCACCACACACAAGTCCCCAAAAGAAAAAGAAGAAAGCGCCATAGGGCTTTCGCATATGTGGCAATATAAAAGCGAACACAACTCCCACCAACGAAAGAAATAAACATAGCCCGAGCGCTTCTGCGCTTGACTCCTGAGTTATCATTTTAAAGATCTCCTATTTTGAATTAAAAAACGTTAACAATATATTAGCAAAGATATATTTAATAAGCAAAACACGCGCCTTATGGCGCGTGTTTTTTATGTTACTTATAGTTTATAGTATTTCGCTCCTACTCCCATTTCTGCTTCGATTTCCAGTAAACGATTATACTTTGCGACTCTTTCTCCTCGTGCCGGTGCACCGGTCTTAATTTGTCCTGCGCCACACGCAACTGCTAAGTCAGCAATAAAGGAATCCTCAGTCTCCCCGCTTCGGTGCGAGATCACAACTTTAAAATGATTGGCCTGAGCTAAATTAATTGTTTCAATAGTTTCAGTTAAAGTTCCAATCTGATTTGGTTTAATTAAAATAGCGTTAGAAGATTTCTCCTGAATCCCCCGTTCAAGTCGAGTTTTATTTGTAACATACAAATCATCTCCCACAATTTGCAATTTATCGGCTTCCGCAGTTAACGCGTTAAAGCTCTGCCAATCATCATCCCCAAACGGATCTTCAATCGAAAACAACGGATAACGATTGGTAAGATCTAAGTACCAATCCTTCAACTTACTCGCATCACGCGCGCCTTCTTTCTTTAAATGATACTGTCCATTTTTATACCATTCGGCTGCCGCAGCATCAATTGCTAGAACAATGTCGGTGCCGGCTTTGTATCCAGCCGCTTCAATCGCTTTCATAATTAATTTAAGAGGTGCTTCATTATCTTCTGACTTTGGAACAAAACCGCCTTCATCACCTATCATAGCTAATTCTCCTTGATCGCTAATTATTTTTTTCAAAGCATGATAGACTTCCGTGCCCATACGCAAAGCTTCTGAAAAACTTTCTGCGCCGATTGGCATCACCATATATTCTTGAATATCTGTTGCCCAATCAGCATGACGTCCGCCGTTTACGATATTCATCATCGGCACCGGTAACAAAGGCAAAGGTCCGAATCCGGAAATTTCTCTGATATAACGATAAAGCGGAACGTTGTGTTCTTTAGCGGCCGCTCGAGCACAGGCCAAAGAAACTGCCAATATCGCATTAGCTCCAATTTTCGTTTTGGTTGGCGTGCCGTCTAAATCAATCATAATCTTATCAATCTCTGATTGGGCATCAGCCGGCTTACCTACTAAAGCGTTAGCTATAATCTCGTTGATGTTTTTAACGGCTTTAGTGACTCCCAAGCCATTATATCGCTCTGCTTTGCCGTCTCTGAGCTCATGCGCCTCGTATTGACCCGTAGAAGCGCCGCTTGGCACAGCAGCGCTTGCTTCAACGCCTGAATCAAGAGTGACGCATGCCGACACAGTTGGGTTGCCGCGGCTATCCAATATCTCGCGGCCGATAATTGATGTTATATTCATAGTTATTTTATTATATACCACCTAAACGTTTTTTCCTATATTCCTGGACAAAACTGATAATTTCCAGTATCCTATACACACTATCACTCACTAATTCTATGAAATTAATCCTCCAATATCTTAAACGCTACAAAAAGAAGTTAGTTCTCATCCTTGGACTTGCGACCATCAACCAAGTCTTTTCTTTATTAGATCCACAAATTTTTCGACTCTTAATTGATAATTATGCGGGTCGAATCAGTGACTTTACTCAAGCCAACTTCTTAAAGGGCGTAGGCTTATTATTGCTTGCTTCAGTCGGCGTTGCTTTAGTTTCACGTATTGCTAAAAACTTTCAAGATTATTTTGTTAACTTTGTCACACAAAATTTAGGTGCTTCCCTGTATGCCCGCGGCGTTACCCACGCGTTTTCTCTTCCCTACTTTGTTTTTGAAGATCAAAAGTCAGGTGAAATTCTCCAAAAACTACAAAAAGCTAGAATAGATACGCAAACGATTATTACGAGCGCAATCAACATTGTCTTTGTTGCAATGATTGGGTTACTCTTTGTTTTGATTTATTCGTTTACGATTCACTGGTCAATCTTCTTGGCATTTTTAGCGCTCCTGCCTATTGTCGGCGGTCTAACTTTTTACATCAGTAAAAAAATTAAGCAAGCGCAAAAAGATATTGTAGTACGTATGGGTGCCTTAGCCGGTTCAACTACCGAAACTTTGCGTAACGTTGAATTAGTTAAAAGTCTTGGACTGGAAGCGCAAGAAACCGAACGCTTGAATATTGTAAATAATGAAATCCTAGGACTTGAATTAAAAAAGATTAAATTAATCAGAACTCTGAGCTTTGTTCAAGGAACCTTAATTAACTTTTGCCGTTCCAGTATTCTATTGCTCTTGCTCTGGCTTATTTTTAATAATGTAGTAACACTTGGACAATTCTTCAGTTTATTATTCTATTCTTTCTTTATCTTTAACCCACTCTATGAATTAAGCAACGTCGCCTCACAGTACCAGGAAGCTAAAGCCAGTAATGAAACTTTGGACGAGATTCTTAATATGAAACCGGAAGATACAACGCATCGCACCAAAGAAATCTCTTCGGTAACTGATTTAAGTTTTGAAAATGTTGCTTTTAGTTATGGTGATGCCAATCGTCCGGCGCTTGATAAAATTAATCTGACAATCAAGCCGGGAGAAACTGTAGCCTTTGTCGGACCCAGCGGTGCCGGAAAAACAAGTCTTATTAAACTGATCTTAGGTTTGTATCAACCAACCAGCGGACGAATTTCTGTTAATGATATTGATTTGTCACATTTAAAACCGGAAACCTTTAAACAAAAGATTTCCTATGTTTCGCAAGACACACAGCTTTTTGCCGGAACGATCAAAGATAATCTTTTATTTGTAAAACCTGATGCGAGCGACGCCCAATGTTTGGAAGCACTTGAACAATCAGCCGCTATCGCGATTATTTCCCGCGGAAGCGAGGGACTAAATACACGTATTGGCGAAGGTGGACTTAAATTATCCGGAGGAGAAAAACAGCGCCTCGCTATTGCTCGAGCTCTGCTGCGTCAACCTGATTTGATTATTTTTGATGAAGCGACTTCAAGTCTTGATTCTATTACTGAACACGAAATAACTGAAACTATTAAAGCCATCAGTAAAGCCAAGCCTCATTTAATCACAATACTGATTGCTCACCGCCTTTCCACCATTATGCACTCTGATCGCATCTACGTCTTAGAAAAGGGCATTATTTCAGAACAAGGACCTCATGAGAACCTTCTTGAAGAAAAGGGTCTGTACGCGGCGCTGTGGAGACAGCAAAAAGGTGAAGAATAATGATATACTGATTGTATGAGTACCAAAAAGAACATCTTTATTGGAGTTGCCTGGCCTTATGTCAACGGCGATATTCACTTAGGTCATTTGGCTGGCTATTTATTGCCTTCTGATATCTTTGCGCGTTTTAACCGCTTTATCGGGAATAATGTCTTAATGGTATCAGGTTCAGATTGTTTCGGCACTCCAATTGCGCTTGAAGCTGACAAACGAAAATTAAAACCCGCGGAAGTTGTTGCCGAATATCACACAAAAAATCTGCAACTGTTTAAAGATCTCGGCTTAAGCTTCGATTTATATACTAAAACTGATAATCCAATCCATACGGAAGTAGTTCAGGATGTTTTTATCACTCTTTTAAATAAAGGTCTCATTTATCCTGACAGCTCCGATCAATACTACTCGGAAACAGAAAATAAGTTTTTACCTGATCGTTATGTTGAGGGTACCTGTCCTCACTGCAATTTTGCAGAAGCTCGATCAGATCAATGCGACAGTTGCGACAGAATCCTCGCTCAAGGAGAATTGATAAACCCAATAAGCAAATTAACCAAGACTCCGGTTATTATTAAAAAAAGTCAGCATTATTTTTTTGCCTGGGGAAAGCTCGAAACTTTCTTGGAAACGTATCTCAAAGAGCATGGCGCGAAATGGCGTCCCTGGATTTTTAATGAGGCCGAGCGTTGGCTCAAAGGAGGTCTTAACAGCCGTGCTATCACTCGTGATTTAGATTGGGGTGTGGGTATTCCGGTAGATAAGATGAAACCTGATCAAATTATCGAAGGACATGAACATAAAAGAATCTATGTGTGGTTTGAAGCGGTTATTGGTTATCTTTCAGCTTCAATCCAGTATTCAAAAGAATATAATAATGAAACCTGGAAAGATTTTTGGTACAACGATGCTGCGGGACATTATTATTTTATGGGCAAAGACAATTTAGTATTTCATACCTTGTTTTGGCCGGGTCAGTTACACGGTTATGATGAAAAACTTCATTTGCCTGATGTGCAGGCTATCAACCAATTCTTAACCTTAGGGAATGAAGGCTTTTCAAAGAGTCGGGGCATTTCTCTTAATCCTAAAAAAATAGCTGACGATTTCGGCTTAGACTTAATTCGTCTCTATTTGTGTCTGATTATGCCCGAAAATTCAGACAGCGATTTTACCTGGTCTGATTTTATTGTAAAAACCAATAACCTTGTTATCGCTAATCTTGGAAATTTTATTAATCGAACATTTAAGTTAGCTGAAAATCAAGATTTCTCTGAAGCGAATCTATTGCCTCTACTGGAAGATGAAAACAAGACAGTTGAATACTTTTTGTCTCATGGCAAAAAATTGATAGAAGATTGTAAGTTTAGAGATTATGCTGAAAATATGCTTTCTTTATCAGCCGGCGGGAACTTATACCTTTCTAATACTGCTCCATGGAAAATTAAAGATGACCCAGAACAATATGCATCAGTAGTATTTGGTGCTATTAAAGTAACCGTGGCTTTAGCTGTGATGCTACGTCCGATAGCTCCTGAGAGTTCTATCAAATTAACAAAAATGTTAGGAATTGAAATTGATACTTGGCCTAATGATATATCAATTACTGAACTTGCGAGGAAAGTTAAGATTACAAATCCTGAACCATTATTTAAACGTATTGAAGCTGATCCCGAGACAGAAAATTTTAACGAAAAATACCAATAAAAAAAGTAGGGGCAGGTTTCAAACCTGCCCCTACTTTTTTTATATTATCTCTTCAGAGAATTCATCTATAGCCTGCTTCATATCTGCATGGTCTTTAAATGCACCGGCAAAAGCCGCATCCGCAATCATCGAGTGCTGTTCGTTGCGCTCATTGGCGCCGCGGGAACGCTCCGCGTACAAACTATTTTCAAGACCCATAGTTTTATTAGATTAATTATTTTCTTCTTTAAGGGTGATCAATCGCTCTACAATCAAACGCCGTAAATCAGGAATTGCCGCCTGTAAAAATTCGCTCGCAGAGACTGAATCGCCTTCTTCCAATAATTCTTCAAGCTGCGTCATCTGATCATCAGTCAAATTATCAAAGACAGCCTGGCTGATTTCACGATTAATCCTATCAATATACTCTTGTTTAACCGCCTCTAAACTGGCCTCGTCAGTATCTGAGGAATATTTTTCTTCGATCAAGCAATCGGCAAAATAACCGGCTAGTTCTGGTTGATTGGCTAATACGTCCATATCTAATCATCAACAGTATAGCACAACGCGAATATTTTCTACAATACAAAACCGACCCGCATAAGCGGGTCGGTTAATCTTGCTATATTAGTTCTCTGCCATTTGTCTTTCTAAAATTTCTTCATAGATACGGCTAATTATTTTGCCACCACTTTTATATATACTTTCTCTCAGTTGATCTAAACGCTCTTCATCTTCAGGAGTATATTTTTTAGCATCTTTGCCTAATTTAATTTCTTCAAATCCCATATATAAAATTTAAAAATTTGCTAAAGCTTCATCAGCCGTATTCTCGGCTCGTCCAATAATTTCTTCTAAAAAGAAAGAAATTTTTTCCGAGTTGTTTTCGGCTAAGAGTTCTTCAAAATCCGACAGACGTTCGTCGGGAATGCGACTGATAATATAACGGTTTATCTTATCAAGTGCTTCGCTTTTAAAAGCCTCTTTGGCTTCATCGTCCGTTGGATCAAGATCCTGCTCACGCATCAAACGCACAACGAGCGCGTCAATCGCAGGTGAATAATCAGGCATAGGGATAGATATATAAAGTGTATTGCACTTAGCATAGCAAAAATAAAGGCATAAGTCAATGTAAACAAAAAACAGCCCCGAGAGGGGCTGTTTTTATAGTTAAGTATTTAGGCAAGCTGTTTAAGGCGAGCTACAACTTCAGTCATAACTTTGGTTTCCTCTTCTGAAAGAGTTCCACTGTCAATGTCTGAAGCAATACCGGCCATAACGTTGTTCAGAATACCTGCTTTATCAGCGGCGTTCTTGAAATCTTCATTTTCTACAATCGAGTTAACAAAGTGGCTAACTTGATTTTCGAAAGTTTCACGTTCGGCGCGCATCGCGTTACGGGCGTTATCCAACATGTGCTGAGTAGACATACGCAACATTTCGCGTCCCATCTCAGTTGAAACATCTGGACCACCCATTTCAAGCAAAAGCTTAGCTAACTCAATATACTGAGGAGAAGTTCCCATCGGAGTCTTCTTAGCAATTTCAGCCTGTGCGGCAATCTCAGCTAAACGAGCCTTGATTTCATCATTGTCAGCAAAGCCAGCGGCTCTCTGGCCAGCAATTTGCTTTGCGTCTTCAAGCAATTTAGCCATATGAGATTCATCCACGACTTCGCTAATCGCTTCGTCAACACCAGTAGTATTTTTCTTAACTTCTACATCTGATGTTATCATTTCATTTTTATTCATAAAATTAATATTTATTAGTTAATTTAATATATTTATATTATATCATATTAGACATAATCTGTCAATAGTCATAATAATTGCCTATTTTATAGGCTTTTTAATGCTTTTATCCTATCACGGATTAGCCTCAAAAACAACATTGACAAAGCCTAACACAAGTGGTAAACCATAGATATCTGATGTCCCCCGTCGGGGGCCCCATCACAGAAATTTTTCGAACTTTAACAATTTAATCATGCCTAACACCAAAAAACTACCCACCAACTATACTGACCTCCCCGACAGCATCAAGCGACTTCCGCTTGAAAATATGTTCAATAGACTTGAAGAATTCCAGGAACAAAAAAAATCTGGATTACTTAATGAAACTGAGCTGTTTAATATGCAGGCTCTTGAACGCTGCATAACCTTGCGGCTCGAATTTGAACTACGTTTGGACAGGTTCATGGGTTTGGAAAACATACTTTCCGAAAATAGTGAAAGCAATACTCTTTGCTTTAAACTCAATGATGAATCTTTCATTGAAGATTTTGTCTCAAAATATTATTTTGAGGCCTGCCAAAAAAGCACATTTTTTATAACAAAACTTTCCCTTAACTAACCGACCTATTGCTCAACCAATAAATTTTATAATTTATAAAGCAATAGGTCTTTTTAGTTACTAATTTTATACAAACATCGAAGCAATCGCCGCCAAGCCTGATACTATCATGATCCCCGTAACAACCCAGCCCAGTTTTGTCATCCACGGATGATTAACGTTCTCTTGCATTATCTTTTTACTACTACTCATACGAACAATGAGAACTAAAATAATCGGAGCAATGATACCATTGGCTACGGCAGCATAAATTAAGGTTTTAATAGGATCTAGTCCCACGAAATTTAAAATAATTCCGAGAAGCATCGAAATAATAATAACTCCGTAAAAAGCACGCGCTTCTTTTAACTTGCGATAGAGCCCCTCCTTCCAACCGAAACTTTCTGAAATTGCGTAGGACGCCGAACCTGCTAACACGGGAATAGCAAGCATGCCGGTACCGATAATACCGATGGCAAATAAGAAGAATGCACTGTCTCCCGCCAAAGGCCGTAACGCCATAGCCGCGTCCGCCGCGGTTGTTATTGTACCTCCCCCACTCACAAACAAGGTTCCGGCACAAGCCGCAATAATAAAGAACATAACAATATTTGAAAAAAACATTCCGCTCCACACATCGGTTTTAAGACGCTTAATCTGCTGTGGTTCAGGATGCTGATGCCAATATTTATTAGTATGAACACCATGCATTTTTTCTTCTTCCACCTCCTGTGAAGTCTGCCAAAAAAACAGATACGGAGAAATAGTTGTTCCCAATATCGCACAGATCAGTAAAATTTGTTCTTTGGAAAAAGTAATACTCGGTATAATGGTATGCCAGGCAACTTCACTCCAATTGAGATGGCTAAGCAATGCTGAAAGGATGTATGCAAATAATACCAATGCTAAATATTTTAAATATTTTGCATAACGCGCATACGTTGTAAATATTTGCAGTATGAGACTCAGCCCGGCGAATAATACGATTAAAACTATAAAATTAGCTTGTGGGAAGATAAGCTGTGCTCCTTTGGCCATAGCGCCCAAATCCGCTCCGATATTAAAGGAATTGGCGGCTAATAATAAAAATGCCGAACTATATAAAATCCAACGAGGATAATGATGCCTAATATTTGCTGCCAAACCCCGCCCGGTCACTAAACCGAGCCTGGCGCACATTTCCTGGATAATAGACATGAGTGGAAAAGTAAACCAAGACAGCCACAGTAGTTGAAAGCCGTAGGTTGCGCCGGTTTGCGAATAGGTTGCGATACCTGATGGATCATCGTCAGAAGCGCCGGTCGTTAAACCAGGTCCGAGTGTAGACCAATACTCTTCAGCGCGCTTAAACGGCTTTTTGCTAATAACTTTTTTTTCTAATTTTCCAATCTCGTCTATTGCCTCTTCAAGCAAAACAGCGGGTTCGGAAACAATTTTCTCTAAAGTCTTATAATTCTTACGGGGCATACATTGAAATAATAATGCTTTAAGTATAGCAAATTTAAAAGACTACCTGAAATAGATACAAGTAGTCTCTTTATCTTAAATTGTTTTAAGCAGCCAGCGAAGATTCAATCTCCACTTTTTCTGCTTCCAACTCTTTAATTCGCTGAATTTCTTTTGGTGTCAACGGGAATCGTTCTTCCAAATAGCTGATTAATATTTCAGCCATAATTTGCTCTTTACAAGTATTATTCTTTCCATCATATTCAAATTCAAATGCATTTTCAATTGCAATGAAATCTGCTGTGGAAATTTTTATACCGGTCTGAGAACAAATATGAATGACGTTATCTTTCAAACTTTGTGATTCCAGCCTTTCCGACTTATACTTAATATTGTTCCAGGCTTGAAAGAGATCTTTGTCGATACAGTTGAAATGTGTCGTTATAGAAGATTCTTCGGGGCTAAGAAAAATAATTGTCGGATTAGCGCTTGCGCCTAACGGGGCTACAAGATGACAACATTCGCAAAAAAATTCATTTGGCATAATTTTCCTCCTTAATAATGCCTTGTTTTGGGGATTTAATATTTTAAAGTACCAGAAAAAAGAACCAGAACTTTTCTGATTCTTTATATACTACTCCTCTCGCAGAATCTGTCAAGGTTTTTTTAATCTCTTTAAATTGAAACGAATAATATGGCAATTCGGTACTCGAGCTTCCGTTAATGAATCCATTTTCTCATTACTCAAAGCCTTAAAATATCCTCGAGCAACCTTTAAAATGGGCAAATGAGACACAATAAGCACCTGCTTATAATCTTTCTTAGACAAGTCTTGTATAAAGTCCGCAAAACGTTTTTTCATCTCCTCAAAGCTTTCGCCTCCTTTCGGACGACAGCTCCAACGATTCGTATGTTTGTCACGCCAGCTATAAAAAAAACTAGCCGGCTTATCTTCAAAAATCCCCATAGAGCGATCATTCAGTCTCTTGTCGCTAAAAACCGGAACCTTGTGATATATATTAACAATACGAGCTGTCTCCGATGAACGATATAGCTTTGAAACAAATATCGCTTCAACAGGTTCTTTCTTAAGCAGAAGAGCCGCTTGTTTAGCCTGAGCTTTGCCTAATACAGTTAAGCGAACTTTTGAGTTCGGTCGACCGTTACATAGATCTTTTAAATTATAGTTCGTTTGTCCGTGACGCAAAAATATTAATTTCATATTTGTACAGTATAGCACATATCAACTCAATCTAATGATTCTTGACAATTAAAATCCTAAGCTGTATAGTCTGCTTACTGTACATTTCTAAATTAAACGAAAGGAAAACATGTTTGATATCTTGGTTTTAGGAAAAAAGCTTTCATGTAAAAACAATAAGCGGTTCCAGATTCTTCATGCAGAAGATTTTCAACATAAAGAAAATCTGGATCAGTATATTGCAAACAATTGCTTTGATATTATTGTTGTTGATCTCCATCACCCGGCAAAAGCAAGTACTTTGAAAAAGTACGGACACAAAGGCTTGATCATCTCGTTCTCGGATGATCCGCATAGTAATGAGCTCCTAAAAAATGCTATGACCAGCGGTTTTGATATGTACTTCCCGTTTCAGAAACTGGAAAAACAATTGGAATACATCGTTGAAGCCTATAGTAATATTCCGAAATTCGGCGAAGACTTTTTAGAGGCGGGGTTTGATATGGAAATATATAATCACATCATTAAACATGCCGGCTTTTTTATCTACGAACAGTTTGCTAAATCCTTTTTTGATACACATCCGCTCGCACAGCGCGCTTATGTTTCCCAGGAAAGGATTGTCATAGATTATGACAATTCAACTGAGTCAAGCCCTAATGATTTGTACTTTCTCATGCGTCAAAATAATTCATACGTCTTTCTTTTTACCAGAAAACAAACAGTCCCTCAACTAACTGAATAGCAAAATTATTATAAAAAACCCCGTTTGGTCAAATGACCGGACGGGGTTTTCAATTTAGTCAAAGAGAAGCGGAGCTTTAATTTTTGGACTTGTCGGTGCCGGAGTCGGACTTGTCTTTGGAGTAGTCGGCGTTGCTTTTGTCCCCGGTAAAGGATTATAGAGTACTGTTACACTGGTGCTGCGAATGTTGCCCGCATTATCAATCGCTTTGACTTCAACAGTATTCTTGCCGATTTTTAATTTACTTAATTTCAAACCGTTAACAGTCTTAGCACTCGTGAGTAGTTTTCCGTTGACGATAACGTCATAGGTCGCAATACCGGAGAGCGCGTCCTTCGCAGAAGCTCGTATTGTCGGCAACACTGATTCATTGAAACGCGGCAAAACCGTGACTGTATTTGCGGACGGTTGTTCAAGGTCGATATTAAATTTAAAATGTTGAGTCGGTAACCATCCTTTGGTTTTATGCTGTCCGCGAACATGAGCGTACCATACACCACTGCTGACACTGCGTTGAACTGTTGAAGTAGCTTTCGTTGTGCCTGTTGTAGGCATCTCCGCTTTTGAATTATTATTAAAGCCATACACAAAAGCGATGATATCTTTTTCTAAAGCTTTCCAACTAATCGATATTATCGCTTTGTTATACCAGTTCTGTTGATTTGCATGAGACGATGACGCAATACTTATGCCTGATCGATTGGTGGCAGTACCAGTAACCATAATTGAATGACCGACACCCTTTGTAGTAAGCGCCGTGCCTTTTCCGTCATTAGCCAGGACACTAAAATCAACAACACCAAACTGAGGTTTACCGGGGCCAATAGTTTTAAAATCTAAACCGATGATTCGTCCCAAATTTCCGTTATATGCCGGATTCAAAATTATTCCTTTAATAGTTACTGTCCCCTTGGTATTATTGATTACAGTTGATTGAACCCAAAAATTAATAATGACTCGGTCTAATGAAACTTTAGTAATCTCGATTATTGACGGATCATAAGTAATAACAGCCGAAACTGCGTTAACAGATTTTTTCTCAGTATTGACATTCAAAGTAACAAAGCCGGTTTGACCAACGGCATATGATGGTTTATCGGTTCTAAAAAAGAGCTGGGCTGCCTGAACGCCCTGAGGGGCAAGCGTCAACACAGCACAAGAAATAATAAAGATGCAAAAAAAATATTTCATACACGAACACGGAGAACTTTTAATATTGTGACTAGTAAGATTATTGCCAAGGCCAATGCGCCATACATAAAATCTGGTATTCCCCCGCTATGCGGAGCGATAGCCAATAATGCACTATTACCGCTTCGATCCACTGCTTTAATGATTACGTAGTGACCTCTTTTTTGATCCTTTAAACGCACGGGAGATTCAACACGTTCCCATTGGTCTTTAGACGGCTCGTTAGTCAATGATTCCTGATATTCAAAATAATGAATGCCTGATTCATTATCACGCGCCGAGAAAATAGCAAACCAACCCTCTATTTCATTACCAAGCCTAACAACTTCAGCAGTCAAATCACTTGGTGGGACAATATCTATTGATTGATTAGTTGTAAGGCTCGGCTCTTTTAGAAATCGAATGTTTAAGATACTTGGATCTATCTCGATAAAGCTGTCTTCTCCGGCTCCCTTATATGCTTTGAAATTACGAAGGCTTACGGAAACATCACCCGGAGTATCAGCACTTAGCATAAAACGAAAAACTAAGCCCGACAATTTTTCCTCTTCAAACGGCGAGTATACTCCGTTGAATCCCCCGGGAATAATTCCGGCAAAACGAATGCTATTATCTTTAACGGCGGGACGTTCAATCCAAGCCGAGACAATCGAATTTCCATCTTCAATATCAGTGATTCTACCCGAGCCAGCATTGATTACAATATCACCTTCCAAGGCATTAATATTGTCTTCATTGGGCGATAGATACAAGCTTACAAAAGTACGACCTTCTGCTACCAACTGCTTCTCGTCATAGCTTAAACTAAGCTTGGCGCTCGTTGCGGCAAATGCTTGAGTCGATATACATAAACTTATTAAGCACAGTGTAATAAAATATTTTTTCATATCATCCGGTCCATTGCGATGCTAAGACACTAAAATCAGCCAAGTCAATTTTTTTATCTTTTTTAACGTCTATTTTTGTCGGCGGATTAGCACGCTTATACCAATAAGCTAAAATTGAAAAATCAATCAGGTTCACTCGACAATCTCCGTTTAAATCACCGGATAAGCCGCATTGTTTTATACCTTCCTCCGGAACTTTTTCTTCTTCAACAATAGGCGCGTTTTTATCAAGTACCGCGAACCCAACGGCTTGTCCATATTCGCTGATTTGACCGTCCAAGGCGCTTTTAGATTTTGCGTCATGCGTACCAATATTTAAAAGTGAAGAATCAAGCGTATATAAGTATCCCCCGCTGTTATCGGCCTTAGTTCGTAAAAATAATTCTGTTTCCGAATTAACTTGAATCGTAACATCAGAGCTCGGTACGCTTCGTCCAAAAAATATAAGGTTGTCCCCGATATTTACTTGGCGCTTATTGAGGTCAAGGGTCGGCGCAATATAAATACCGCTGACTGTTGTTGTGGCGGCCTGAGTTACTACGACAGGAACCGTAAAGGAAGATTGGCGACCAAAGGGGTCCTCGGCAACTAATAAATAATTTGCCGTTCCGGGCGTCGCGTTTGAAATACTGATTAAAAAAGTAGCGTCCGGACCGGATATTGTTCTAACAATCAAACGACCGTTTTGCAGTAGCGAAACATTGCTTGAAGGATAGGCTTTACCAATAAAAACAACTCCCGTGGTCGGGAACAGATTCGGATCGACTGGTGGAGCTACATTTCCGCCGCCACCTCCACCACCGCCACCAGGAGGAGGCGGAGGGGGTGGTGGGGGTGGAGTTGATCCAACTTGTGCGGACACACTCACTTGCAATGAACCGCTAACATTAATAGCCTGAGCCGCATGAGCAAAGACTATACAAAGTAGTCCAATAATAGAAAACGACGCGGCGGCAGCCGCGCCGAAGAAGATTCTTCGATTCATGATTTAAAATTAAAAACGGGAGCGCTTAATAACGTAGCTATTATAACGCTTTATCGCAAAGCGCAAAATAAAGATAAGAATCAATAAGCCGAGAAGCTCTGTCGCTAACAGTTGCCACGGAAAAACAAATACTGCAAAACTACTTTTGACTACTTCATCAGTAGTTCCGTATTTTAAATCTAAGTGCGCAACATATCGTCCAAAAGCAAAGTTATTCCATTGATATTTAACGCTTGAAACAAAACCTAAATTTTCAGGCTGAGGCTCGGCTGCTGCTTCGTCGGAGTTCTTTTGCCACCACAATTCAAAACGACGAATGCTCTTTGGCAATACGTTGCCTTGAACCGGATTAGCATTCTGAATTTTTGTCTCCATTCCAAAGGTATTTTTTATAACAAGTTCACCCTTAGGCATCACGCGATCGGCGCCGGTATTTTGAAAACGAT
The DNA here is from genome assembly GCA_964599395.1 of uncultured Gammaproteobacteria bacterium. Taxonomy (GTDB): domain Bacteria; phylum Patescibacteriota; class Patescibacteriia; order Patescibacteriales; family Patescibacteriaceae; genus Patescibacterium. Next base: position 3,023 of record CAZRDY010000006.1, on the reverse strand, counting down.
AATAATAATTAATAGGCAACGCGCTAAACCATTTTTTACTATCCTTGGAAGCAAATTCCAATAACGATGCGCCTTCTTCAACATCGCCGCTTACTCTAAACAGCAATAAGGTACCGATACGTGCACCAATTGATAATTGATTTGGATTTTCTGCCGGAGGATTAGTTCCTAAAAATATTGCAGAAAAATAACCACCTGGCTCAGCATCAGCCGGAACTGTAACTGAAAAATCAACAATCTTTGTTTCTCCCGGAGCAACTGTAATTTGTTCGGGAGCAGAGATCCAAGTCGCTAAACCTTCTTTTGCAGTTACAAAACTCGGACTTCCGGTTTCTCCCATCGCTTCAAAGTTTTGAAAGACCGTATACAATGTTTTTTCTTCAGCCTCATCATTAATTACCTTAAAAAAACCACCAACCGTAGCGCCGGGGTCGCCTGAAATCTCAAGCCTGACCGGAGAAATAGTCATGGCCTTAGCTTGAAATAAAGGAGAAAGTAGCAATAATCCGCCAACAAAGACGCCAAAGGCGATGCGGCGGATATTGATGAGTTTCATACAATAAGTTAAGTCAGAAAAATTTAGAAGCTACCAGTTGCAGTATAAGTTAGGGTTGTAGTATAGCTTCCCGCTTCAGTAGTTGCAAGAATGTTAGCTAAGTAAGCAATAGAATAAACTGTTGCTACTGAAGGTCCTGTTGAAGCAGCAATATCGTCTTGAGTTGATATTGCATTATATGCGTAGTTAGAAGCTGTGGCATAAGGAGCAGTTGCTGTACCAGATCCGCCAGAAGCCGAAACGTTAATGCCGAACTGTTCAGTGCCGACGCTTGAAGTTGTGGCAGAAGCTCCGATGGCATTAATCGTATTACCGCCGCTTGTTAGAGTTGAACCTAGGACGTAAACTGTATAACCTGACGTTGCGTTTGTTGAAACAGTTAAAGTATGAGCAGCAGTATCGGCTACTCCAGTTCCCAATGTATCACCTGATGCATATCGAGCTGCGGATGAAGACAGGGTACCGAAACCAATTGAAGCATCTGATACCGCAAAGGAAATAGTCGGTTCAACGTTAGCAGTTACAGAAACCTGATCAAAGTTTGTATCAACAATGGCAATACCAGCCGTACCTGCATCGGCACCAGCATTAACGCTCACAGCCAAAGTTGCTGTTTGAGCAGTACCCGGGTTTGTAATCTGAAGAGCACCAGCACCGCCGCTTGTTGCGTTAGCACCAATCTGAACCTCAACACAATGTCCGGCAGTAATAGTATCAGTACCTGAGGTAAAGGTTACTACTTGGCTTGATTGACCAACTTGCCAAGTTGCACCCGAAGGAGCACCACTGCCTAAAGTTCGTTCTGTAGAAATAGCACCACAAGTAGCACCGGTTGCTAAGTCAAAGTTATTAAGAGCAAAGCTTCCCATAGTAAAATCAGCATCAAAAGTCAAAGTAATTGCCTGACCACCAGCTAAACCAGTCGGAGTCACGAATCGAATCGTATGATCTGCTAAGGTGCTAACCCGCAAACGACTTAAATTATCTGAAAAAGTAGTAACAGTGGCCGCCTGTGCCTGATAGCCGAAATTCGACGTGACTACAAGCAGTGAGACTATAACGAGCGTATTAATAATACGCTGCAATCGATTTTTTCTCATATTTTTCTAAGAAATATTAGTTTGTGGATAAATAATTATACACTTATTATATCACGATGCTTTAAAATCGTCTATTAAAAACTGCCAACAGCCGTATAAGTAAGAGTCGTCGCGTAAGCTCCAGCCTCTGTCGTAGCCCCAATATTACACAAATAGCGCAAACTAAAGGTGTCGGTTGACGCAGCCGAAGCGTCACCAATAGCACTTTGAGTTGAGGCTGTAGCTCCGTAGCCGTAATTACTGGCGTGATTATAAGGCGAAGAGACTGTTGCTGTTCCCCCGCTCACTGTTGCCCTAATGCCGAATTGTTCATTTCCTGGGTTTGATGCGGCAGGACTGGCACCGATAGCTGCGATAGTCGGGCCAGAAAGCATAGATAAAGTATCGCCTTGAACATACAAGGTATAACCCGTGGCTCCTGAGCTAGTAACATCAATAGTATGCGCAACAGTTTCAGTGCCCGTTCCGCCCGAAGTATTTGCATAGCGAGCCGAACCAAGTGCGCAGCTTCCAAAACCAATACTAGCTTCTGATAAATCCATGGTCATTGTCAGCGATTGAGGGAAATTCCAATTACTGTTATTGCCACAATTAGTATTAGTGCCGTCATCAGCAACAATAGCATCACCACTTGATGCATTAGAACGACTGACGTTAATATACGAAACAGCAGTTTGGGTGCCAGTAACATCCAAAAGCCAGGTTCCGGTAGCAGCTGAGTTTCTAAAATAGATCGGTGTTCCGACAGCCTGACCGTTCCAGTTAATATTAGTAAAAGTATATGTGTCTCCTGAATTATATTCAACTCGAGTACTGGCTGTTGTAAATGTGACATTTGTAGCAGTTGCGGCAGCATCAAAATCAACAGATGGCACAAAGCTCGTTCGCTCGCAATCAGAAGGATTAGTTCCTGAAGCGTTAGTGATATTTATATTATGAAAGGCGCTCGTCGTCGTCATAGTCCCCGACAACGTTTGAGTAGTACTACCGTTTAAAGCTACAGTACTTGTTCCGGCCGTAAAGGTTCCGGAATTAGACCAGTTACCGCTCACCGTAATTGTATTAGCAGACGCCGTGAAAGTTCCGGCTGAAATTGCAAAATCACCGCCAAGTGTAATCGTGTTGGAAGGAGCTACGGTTCCGGCTCCAACTTTAGTTAATCCAATCCCAGAACCGCCTGTGATTGTTCCGCTTAGATTCAAAGTGCCGGAATCGGAACCAATAGAGGTATTTGATCCTAGTGTAACGGTTCCTTGATACGTATTGGTATCAGAAATATTTCGCAAAGCACCAGTAGCTGAGACACCAGTACCGTATAATGTCAGAGCCTCGGCTCCAACTGTAATTGTTCCTTGAATTTGTAAAGC
>CAZRDY010000005.1:0-32056 GCA_964599395.1 uncultured Gammaproteobacteria bacterium | reverse complement strand
CGATGATACTCGAGCCGTCCAAGCTCCGGGAAAGTAGGCCAGCGCCAGGACAATGCTTTTAAGCGTCGGTTTTTGTTTACAAAAAAACACCGAATACTATTCAGTGTTTTTTTATTGAAAGATCAAATCTTTAATTACCCATCCATGCCAAGCGCATCACATTGCCTTCTTTAATGCAGGTATGTTTTACATAACCCGCACTGATAATGTCACCATCATGAGGTTCGCATTTTGAAGACAAGAGATTGGCTGCAATCACTTTGAGCGTTTCTGCACCGCTTAGATGAGGAATATTATTAATCACTAACTCAGGTATTCCGTGATTAAATAATCCTTCTGTACGAGCGTTAAGCAGTGGTTCTTTATGCGATTCGCCTGAAAATAAGTCAGTGACAGTTTGACTCTGGAGTGTGTCCGTCCAAATAATACGGACCCTATCAGGTAGTTCGCCGTTTAAATCATTGAAATTATAATGCTGCATGGATTCCTCCGTTTATTTTTATAGAACTACTATTTGCCTTAATCTTAGTGATTATTGAGCTTTTGTCAATGATTCTTGACTTATGCTCTATTTCCCTTAAGATAAAGTCAATTAATAATTGTACATTTACATTGAAAGAAGGTAACTATGAATCTAAAAATAAAGCAAAAGCTTGTACCGCTAATGATGAATACGGCGTTACAAATTGCTCGCGTAGAAACTGTGAGTAGCTACCGCTCCGGAGATTGGAAAGAATTACCAATTAAAGAGTGTAACGAGCCCTTAGTTAAAGTTCCTGATTCTTTAGCATATCCGTATTATGTTAAACACATGAATATAGGAGTTGATACAACAATGTATTTGCGTGAAGGAGTGCTGGATAAAGTTTTAGCAGCGCAGAAATTTATTAAAGAATTATTTTCATTGGATTTGATGGTGTATGACGCATGGCGTTCATATGAAGTGCAGGAAGAATTATTCTATTTGTATCTTAAGAAGTTTACAATACCAAACTTCAGACAAGAAATTCAAGATGCTTTTGCTGCTGCAGAAACTGCGCAAAAGATAAAAGCTACTTTTGATTTCTTATTACCAGAGATTCAGAATCCTTTAATCAAAGCAAATCGTCGCTTTGTAAGTTGGCCCTCACGTGATTTGATAAAACCAGCACCTCATGCTACTGGCGCAGCTGTTGATGTGATGTTGCATTACGGTAATCAGCCGATTGATATGGGGGTGCTATTTGATCACATGGATAAAAAGGCAGGAGCTTTTTATCACTTAAAATTTTTCCGTAAAAGATTTGCTAAAGAAAAGTTAGTAACTCAAGCTCGATCCGCTATGCTTTTTGCAATGCTCTGCTTAGAGGACAGCGGTTTCTCGGTATATCCTCCGGAATTTTGGCATTTTAACTTTGGCAATCAGATGGATTCATTGGTTACTAAAGAAGTGGCGAGATATGGTTATATTGAACCTTAATCAAAATTATACAAGTTAGAAGACGTCTTCCAAGACGTCTTTTTTCTTGCTATACTGGCTATATTATGAAGAAAAAAATTAAAGTAGGAATACTCTTCGGGGGCAAATCAGCCGAGCATGAAATATCTCTAATTTCTGCCGGGAATGTTATTAAAGCTCTTGATACGAAAAAGTATCAAGCACTTTTAATTAAAATTCCTCGAACCGGTGCTTGGCCCTCATCAAGTGATGTACAAAAATTAAGTCGCGTTGACGTTGTATTTCCAATCTTACACGGACCATTAGGAGAAGACGGCACAGTCCAAGGATTGTTAAAACTCGCTGATCTACCGTTTGTTGGCGCTGGAGTATTGGGTTCGGCTATTGGAATGGATAAAGATGTGTTAAAGCGATTGTTGCGCGATGCTCATATACCAATCCCAAAATTTTTAGTTTTTAAAGACTCAGAAAAAACTAACATTTCTTTTGCTAAAGTAGCGAAAGTTTTAAAGACTCCATTCTTCGTGAAGCCGGTTAATATGGGTTCTTCAGTCGGTATTTCTAAAGTTCATAACGCAAAAGAATTTTCTCCAGCGATTAATCACGCTTTTAAGTTTGATTCAAAGATTATTATTGAAGAAAATATTATTGGTAGAGAAATAGAATGCTCAGTCCTCGGTAATGACAAACCGATTGCTTCTTTGCCTGGTGAAATTATTCCAACTCATGAATTTTATTCCTATGAAGCGAAATATTTAGATGAGAACGGCGCGGGTTTGATAATACCAGCAAAACTTTCAAAAAAAATAATTTCAGAAATTAAGAATCTATCAATTAAGGTTTATAAAATATTGGAATGTGAGGGCATGGCACGAGTTGATATGTTTATAACTAATAAAGGGAAAATTGTTATTAACGAACTTAATACGATTCCCGGTTTTACAAAAATCAGTATGTACCCAAAGCTCTGGGAAGCAAGCGGTATTTCGTACTCTGCGTTAATTGATAAACTGATCCAATTAGCGATTGAACGACATAGAAAAGAAATTAAATTAAAAACTAAACGATAGCAAAAAACACTGGCTCAAGGTCAGTGTTTTTTGAAAAGTACTAAAAATTCTTAAGTTCGAATATTTTTTCTCCCGGCAAGTGATTGTTCAAAAGTTTGGTAATCGCTTCAATACTGGTGCGCATTCTTGAGTAAGCATCGCTACGTTGGAAAAGTAGATATGAACGAAGAACGTCGTCACTGTACCAGCCGATGCCCATAGTGCCATCTACTGTAAAATTGAACGACGTTTTGTCCAAATTATAATATTCAACACTTTCTTTGATACCCACATATTCTTTAATGCCCACATGCGTATTTGTTTTTTCAGTGAAACCTACCTGAAGGTTGAGAGAATATGCATTTTCATGATGCTGTAAAAGCAGGGCCGCCCACTTAATTGCAATCTCAGTATGTGAGGTTGATTTTTCTGAAATAAAGTCTTTATAAAAATAACCAACAGAGTTTTCAAATTCAACTTCATACAGTATTACCGGACCTATGCTGGGCCCGTTTTTAATAATTTCCTCCATTATTTCAGAATTAAATAAAATGGATTTCATGCCGAGCTTAAACGGGATAAGATTATTCATTGTTAAAGATCTCCTTCTATGTTATGAACTAGTTTGTTATATATAATCATAAATATGAAGTATTGTCAATGCGGCTTAAAAAGAAAATAACCGATTGCTCCTAATACTATAACGCTGCCGCTGACAATATAGATAAGCAACATATTCTTTTTTGGAGTTTCAGCACTAGTTTGAAAAGTCTCGGGCAGAGCTGTTTGACTGATAGGTTGCGGCGCAATACTGGCATCTTCGGAATTAGTTGTAGCTTCTATGTTTGTAATTTTTTTAATATCATCTTTAGTCCGAGGCTGGATTCGCGGTTTATTGTCATTGATAGTAACAATGCCAGTCACTGAGAGCTTATCGCCGATATTAAATTCTGATACTTTTAATTTTGTTCCGGCGCTTAAATATACTTCGATTTCACCTTCATCATCACTTAGAAAAATGCGCGGCGATTTTTTTGAAGCAACTATGCCTTCAACAGTAGCAAGACGCGGAAAAGCAATTTTTTTTAGTTCTGCGCTGGAGATTAGCTCGGGTTTTTCTACGGGTCCTTTGCCACTAATATTAATATCCCTTTGTTCTTTGGTTGTTACACGCGGTCCCTCGGGTCGTTCAGTATATTTTCCGGTAATAATTAGTTGATCTCCGATTTCGATTTTAGGAAACAACTTTTTAGAATTATATATTTGTAACAAAGGTTCACCATACTCCGGTAAAAAATAAAAGTATTGCACGCCAAATGAACCAGGCTGAGAGACTGCTGTTCCTGAGCTAGTAAATACATCATCGGATTTTATTTCATGATCCAAGTCTTCAGCAGTAATTTTTTCAGTTATTGATTTTTCTTCCGGCTCTAGATTAATCTTTTCGAGCGCCTTTGTATCATCAACACTAGCAATAGTAATAGTTTTTGAAAATTCAGAAGAGCCGTAGTCGGTTGTTACGGTCAAGCTAATTGTATACTTTCCACTTTTTGAAAAGCGATGTTTAGGATATTGTTCACTGCTGGTTTGCCCATTACCGAAATCCCAGATGTAATGCGCTGCTTGATTATTGGTAAAAGTGTCAGAACTATCAAAACGAAGATCAATATTCGGTAATAATAATCCGATGATATCAAAAGCGGCTTTTGGTGCTTGCGCTAAGATATTTGTTTTATCAGGCGTAGCAATCGCAGTCCAACGCCAAGCGGCAGCAAAGTTGGCGTAGGAAAATCCGTCAGGTGCTTGTTTATACGTAATAGTCTGCGTAGCAGTTGAGCGATTGGGAGCAAATAACTTAACAGTTGCTCCATTGTTTGGTAGAGGAATATTTTTAATATCGCGAATACTGGTGAAGCCGCCCGGACCTAGAGTTGTTCCTCGTGGTAGCTCGTACACTATATCGCCGATTTCAATTCGCCAATCATCAAGCGCTGCTCGCTCCGAACCTTTATTATATAGTTCAATAAATTCGCCTTGAGCAGCGGGGCCATCCAGCTCTTTTGGATTAACAAATAATTCGTTGATAATTATATCTTTGCCGGTCGCTGTTGGGGTGTTCTCGTTTGGTGGAGTTTCTGTAACTTCAGTTTCCTCAATGGGAGGATAGATTTCAAAGTCTTCAGCGTTATTCTCAGTATCAGTGTTATTAATACGTTGCAGGTATTGCCCTCCTGTCGGGTTGATTGGAAAAACTGCGCCTTCAACAAAAATATTTGCTGCCTCGCCCCAGGCTGCACTGTCTAAGATTGCGCCTGAATCTTCCGCACCAACTCGCAAAGCAATTCCGTTGTCATTGGAAATAGTTTGACTTGAATTTGTGTCAGCGTTAATTTGTGCAGCAATGTCGGCATTGGCCCAGGTGTAAGATGCGCCTGCTTGCACGAGTGTTTCAGTGCTCCAGGATTTAATTGTTGTATCGCTTGTTCCGGTTTTTGTACGTTTAACCAAGCGCATTCCATTAAGATCAATTACCGCGTCGCTTCGATTATAGATCGTTATAAAGTCGTGACTTGTTAAACCTGTTCCACCCGTGATTTGTACTTTAGATATAAGTATATCGCCGGATGAAACGGCGGATACAGAAAAAGCCCCTGCCAGAAAGCAGACGCTTGCGATGCTAAACAGCATCGCGCGGCAAAGCCGCACCCCTCCTTGATGCATATATGTCATCCTGAACTTGATTCAGGACCCATTAGTTATTTAATTGGAGAGTTTTTTCTTAAACCAATCGACAAAAGGTATTTTAGAAGGGTCGACATGGTTAATGATAGATACATAATACGACAAGTAGCCACCAAATTGCAAGAGCTCAAGTCCTTGTTCTAATTTTGTCTTAGCTTGAAGCTTATACGTTAAAACTGAAACTCTGTTTTTTCTAAAAATTTCTTGGCTAAGATTTATTCTTTTTTGAATTTTTTGATCATCAAGTGTTGATTCAATAAAGAGAGCACACAGTTTCTTACGGTTTGATTTAGGAAATGATAAGCCCTCTAAAGCGTGATGATTCATATCTGAAACTGTCAGAAAGAATGAACTTTGTTTAGCGCTTTCATTGAGTTGATTACGCAGCGTTTGTGTGTTTCCCGAAAAGTGTGGACCGCTGACAATTGCAATAGTTTTACCTTTCATGCGTTTGGCAAGAGCGCGGGCCGGGTTTTGAGAAGAAGATAGAATCTTGCTATTTTTAGCCAATTTTTTAGCTGATAGATGTAATTCTTTAATTGATGATTTAGGTAACGCGTTAAGAGCGACCAAGACCGTCATGAGGCCCGAGAGAGCCGCTCCGACGCCGAGACGGGGTTGATTTGAAGGATTGGCGCTGACGGGGAATTGGAAGAGAGGCAGCTTGTCTTTGCGAGCTTTTTCGGATAATGTGTTTTCTCCTATTGAGGTTAAGGAAATAATAAGAGCGCCGCGTTGCTTAGCTTTAGTGTAGGCGACAAGCGGTTCTTCGGTTGTTCCTGAATATGAAGAAACAATGTAAGCGGTATTTTTTCCAACATAACCTGCGACATCATAACCCGGATCAATCGCAACGGGCAATTTTAGTTCTTTTTGCAGGAGACTGACAATAATATGAGCGCCAAGATTTGATCCGCCCATGCCGTTAACAACGATATTAGTGATGGGACGTTTTAAGCCGCTCGCATTTGTCCAAGTACCTTTAGAAATAGTCTCGGTAATTTGTTTGCCGAGCATCGCCAAAGAACTTTTATACAATTCTTTTTCTTTTTTTGTTTTGAGTGATAAAAACATATAAGATTATTATAACATATCATTTACTCCACCCCTAACCCCTCCTCATCTGACGATGAGAAGGGGAAATTAGAATTCACCTCCACACCGGTGTGTACGTAAATAACAGTCACCCCTCCTTGCGCTTGCGCGAGGAGGGGCTGGGGGTAGAGTAAATAAAAAAACAGCAGAACCATTGGTTCTGCTGGGTTTAATTTTATTATTAAGTTATTTAATTTTTTGCTATTTTGCTACATTGTGTGGAAAGGTTATTTCCTTAGGCCATTCAAAACTGGCTTCTTCCAGAGTGAGTTCCTTTGCTTTTGGTAATAAGAATGACCAAAAGCTATTCTTTATAAAACCTTTTAACTCATTGAATTTATCCTCGTAGAGTTTTCTTTTAAGTTTCAGTACTTCATTCTCGGTTTCTAACGACTTAACTCGTTTGTTGTCCTGAATTAAGGAGTAGTTGATTCCTGCAATCTTCTTGGTTTCCTGCCTCAGCCTGTCTTCTTCGGAGTAAGCTTTTTTGATAGCTGCAAAGTTGCCATTATGATCGAAAAAATATCTATACAGCTTAAGCATTGATTTAAGATTTTTCCCCTTCATCAATAAATCGCATATATTTTTTGAAACTTGATTTTCGCCTATCTTGAAATATTTATCACCGCCCCCAGTGGTTACTGCGCTTTCATGAATGGTAACTGCTGTGGCGAATTCATTTATTTTTTCCAAAAAAAGATCCGGCATAAAATCTTCGCGAAATTGAAAGAAGTGATAAGGTTCCTTAACATATAGATATTTTTCATCAAATTTCTCACGTATGCTGGTATCGCTTATTTTAAGGAGTTTCATGAGTTTTTTGATATTTTCCTCATGTGAAGCATCGAAATATATTCTAATTGAGAACATAATAATAAGACCTTTCTGCTTGTGCTGTTGATCGCTATTTGAATTTTTAATGTTCTAAACGCTACAATCAGCTGTTTTCTTGAGCATTATTGCTCAAAAAGACTTTAACATAATACTTAAATTTTGTCAAGAGTTAGTTAAAAAAGAGTTCTTTGCCGATTCTTCTTTTTTTCCGGCCCTCCTTGTTATAACTGTGAAATTACTTCTTTAATCAATTTATTCACTTCTTTATTTGTTTCTATCTTAATTTTTTTACCAGGTAGTTTTTCGTACACAAGTTCTTTTTCATTTGAGTATACTGACATATCGCGTTCATGATCATGATGTGCCGGATGACGCGGACGAGTATCAAAGCGTTTCATTTTTTCTTCATCAGAAATCGTACAGATAATATTAATAATATTTACTTTATGTTCATCAATCCATTGTTGAAATTTTTTATAATCTTCTTCAATCATAAAAGGAGCCTCTAACATAATATCGATTTTGTTAGCGACCATACGCTCGGCCAATTCTAAGATAAGAGACATTGAAAGATGACTACTTTTCTGACTTTCCTCAAAGGTCTTCATATTCAAAAGCATATAGAGGCTTTCTTTTAAAACATCCTTATGAAGGCAGGCGATATTCAATTCTTTAGAAAGGGCCTGCGCGAGGGTTGTTTTACCCGATCCAGGCATTCCGCAAATGATGATTAGTTGTGACATGTTTTTATTATATCAAGATATTACTCTATTATCCCAGTATGTCAATTAAAAATGAAAAAACCCACACCTTTTACAGTATGGGTTATTCTTTTTCTAAAAATTAATTTAAACAACAATTTTGAATATTCCGTATTCATACGTTGTGTCATAACAGTACATTCCTATTACAGTATGTGTTTTTTGTTTCATTAGCTCCTCTCCTTCAGTTTTTTTGAAAATGATAGGAGTGTAGTCACGAAGTACGCCTTTGTTATCCCGGGCTTGGATCTTGGTACCCAAACACATTGTTCCTGGGGAGTGATGATCAAGATAACGTAATCTATCAACATTGTATTTAAGCTCAAAAAGTAATTGTTCCATCAGTGTTGCGAAGGGAATCATTTGAGCATACAATAATTTGGTATCTTGGTACATATAGTCAAGGCATTGAAGTTCGAGACCGCTATTAAATCCGATTCCTCTATTGGTGCTGTAAAATAATATTGCATAGGGCTCTGTGCTTGCTTCGCGTTCGTTCACCATTGTGTAGTTCTTTAAATCATCAGAAGCTACAATAGTGAATCCACCGAATATGCCATGTTTTAGGATTTTGCTATTCATGACCTCAATTATTTTTTTAATTGTTAGGCCAGGTACAACAATTACCGGGAATGTTGAGAGCTCGCCCTCTTCAGTGGGGATCGGTGGGAGCTGAACGTGTGATAAATCAATTTTAATTTTGAAATACTTCTTGTAAAATATTTCCCAACTTTCCCTAATCGCATCAAGTCCAACTTTTTTCTTAAAAGTATCGCTATCAACCTTTTCGGGCTCACCAACTTTTTTGCAGGCTTCGGTTACGGCGTGTAACACAGCCAGGCTTGGATATAATTTAAAATATAGCCAAGGCCAGACTCGTTTTATTGTATTTTTAAGAAGCATTTTTCCTCCTAGTTTAATTAAAAATACTATATCATGGAAACGTTATTTTGTCAATAGTAGCATGTCCGTACTTAGTGTTATAGTGTTGATATGATTTTCTTCCTCTACGGACCGGATACATACCGTGCCACACAAAAAATTAAAGAATTGCGTGATAAGTTCATTGCGGAAGTTGATCCGCAAGGAACGAGTATTGTTGAACTTGATGGCGCTAAGCTGACATTGCAAGATTTATCGGACGCTTACAGTTCGCAGTCTTTATTTGCCAAACGTCGATTTATTTTAATTAAAGATATTTTTTCTTCCAAGAAAAAGGAGTTAGCTATAGATCTTTTTGAATTCTTAAAGGCGGAGAAGAAGAATGAAAATATTTTACTGATCTATGAACCGAACTTGATTGAAAAAGGTACGGGCGCCAAATTAACAATCGGTCGCATTGCTAAAGATAATAAAGTCGGAGCATTACTTAAAGATGAAAAAAAATTATTGGAATATTTTTTGAAAAATGGTTTTGCGCAAAAATTCATGACTCTTTCAAGTGCGGAAACCCTGAAACTAATTTCGCGTATTGCTAAGCTTCACAATGTTTCAATCTCTGCTCCCGCGGCAAATTTGTTAGTACGTATGATAGGATTAGATTTATGGCGCTTGTCCGGAGAAATTGAAAAATTGTGCGCCTATAAGCAGTCTACGACTGTTGACGAAGCGCCGATTATCGGTGAACAAGATGTCAGACTCTTAACTCCTGAGCTATCAGCCGAAACAATTTTTGCTTTGACTGACGCCTTGGCTGTAAAACGAGCTGATACTGCCCTTCGATTACTACGACAACAATTTGAAAATGGTGCGAGTGTACAATATGTTCTTTCGATGTTGCTTTGGCAATATAAAACACTGGCTTCAATTCGTCAGGCGCTTGATAACGGAACCAATCCTAAAGAACTTGCTGCGGCTGTTGGCTTACACCCGTATGTCCTTGAAAAAAATATTAATCAAGTCAGGCGCTTTAGTTTTGAATACTTACAGAATATGATTTCTCGCCTGGTAGAGATTGATTATCGACATAAATCAGGACGAGGTAAGGCAGAAGAATTATTACCGGCTCTGCTTTCTCAGGTATGACCTCATCCCCGGCCCTTCTCCATCTTTGATGGAGAAGGGTGTAACAAAAAACCGCCGCTTGTGGCGGCGATTTTTTTATTTTATTTCTTAGCAATCTTATTGACCGCTTTATGTAATCGGGACTTCTTTCGATCGCGGGTGTTCTTTTTAAGAACGCCTTTTTGCGCCGCTTTATCGAGAGCTTTCAAAGCAGTCGTAAGAGCGAGGCGGGCGGCATCAACACCACCGGTGGCGATGGCTTTTTTGACATTCTTGATGATCAAGCCTAATTCATCTTTAACCGCATCGTTGCGGCCTTGGCGACGAGCGCCTTTGCGAAGTTCTTTCTTGGCTGATTTAATTTGAGGCATATTTGATATAAATAATAACGTGTCAGTATAGTATAATAATTTTGCTTATTTGTAAAGCTTGCCCGCCATAGTGGTAACGAAGGCGGGATTGACAGCGTTCTAATATAGTATAGGATTAAAGCATATGGAACCAATTACTCAAGAGATACTAGATCTCATAAAAATAAAGATGCGTGAGCAAGGCGCATATGATAGAGATGCCTATCGACAGGTTGTTGAAGAAACAATTGAGTATTATCGTGAGCGGGGATTATTGACCGATGATGATAATGATGAGTTTATTGAAAATCAATTGTTGGATATGTGGAGTACGGTTCAGGAGAATTTGAAAAATACTGAAGAGGAAGAATAGTCAGAACCATAAAAAATATAAACAAAAACACCCTCCGAAACGAGAGTGTTTTTTATTTCGTCTTTTTACGGATTATCATTGTCTGAACCGCCTGCCGGCAGGCAGGCGGTTCAGACAATAAGAAAAGCCAGGAACATTGTTCCTGGCTTTTGAAATAGTTGAGCTTAATTATTAGGAACGATAGTAAAGAGATAATTCCCTTCCAATGTACGCCAGGGATTTGAGGATAAATTTTTATACTTTCTTGCTCGGAGGGAATATCCATTACCCTCATAAATTCCACATATTTTGGTTTTCCCGAAAATAGTCTCAGGTAGCTTCTCTTTTATATCTACTGCAATTAGATTAGTGAAAATATTTATAATAGGTCTTGGTCCTCCTTGGTTCTTATATTTATCATAGATTAAACTCAGGCCTTGCGGACCAACAAAAAGACTTTTTTTAGATTCTAAAAAGTATATGCAGGCCTCGATACTTGTAGTGTTGATACGATACGTTTCTATCAGATAGTTTTTACCGGCGACTAAGCGATGAGTCGGATATTTAAAAACGCCCTGACCCACCTCTGGATCGATATTCATCAGAATGTTACTTTCTTGCTGGCTAATAAATCTTTGTATTTGGTATTCGTGAATATAATCATCGGGAACTTTTATTGTACCCGAGGCAGCATGTTCGAAGAATGAGCTCATTTTTTGAATCTCCTTAATTTGATTATTAAATAGCTGGTTAATTTCTTATTATAGAAACAGATTGTGTACTAATCAATAGTGTGTCGTAAAAAATGACAAAAATTACTAATTATTTATTATACTATTTTGCTTATATTAAATTAAAATTGACAATATTATATAATATGTTAAAATGACGACGTAAATAACGTCACATATGACTACGGAAAAAATATATTCTGCTTTGCGTACAATTGGTTTAAATGATCGTGAAATCAAACTTTACGTAGCAAATCTCCAATTAGGGGAAACAGGCATGGGCGAATTGGCCCGCGCAGCTGGGTTAAAACGGACAAGCGCATATGTTGTGTTTACTAGTCTTGAGGAAAAGGGATTAGTCGGAAGTTTTCGCAGAAAAAGCGGATTGCGTTTTATGGCGAAAGATCCGATGTTTTTGGTTGAAAAGACCCAAAGGGAAATGAGTGCGATTAATGAAGTTCTGCCGGAATTAAAGGCTTTGTCGACGGGCAGACCAGATAAGCCAAAGATTACGTACTTTGAAGGTAGGGAAGCTTATAGAAGAATTGCTGAGGAGTGTCTTAAAGATAAGAATACTATTATGAGACATATCGGATCGTTATCCGAGGCGTATCGAATTTTAGGTCAAAACTATGATCTTGAATTCTTCGTTCCGCAACGGATAAAGAATAAAATATCACTTAGAGCTCTATATCTTCCTGACACTAAAACTATTTTTAAAAAAGATAACGGTAACGAATTGCGAGAAGTTCGATATCTTCCCGAGAAGACTAACATAAAAACCCTAACACTTATTCATGGCAATAAAGTAATTATTTCTACCGGCAGTGAAACGCTGGGTATAGCCGTGATCGAAAGCGAGGAAATCGCCCAAGCGGAAAAAGAAAAGTTCGACTTAATATGGAGAATGGCCGACAAACTTTAAAACAAAACACCCGCTTGAAGCGGGGAATGACACTCGTTTTTCTAAGGCAGCTCTCAGTGCCTCTCATTTCAAATCAGTGTCATTCAGTGGTGCAGACAATTTAAGTAAGAAAAGCCAGGAACATTGTTCCTGGCTTTTAAATATTATTTTTGTCCGAAAAATTCGTATTTACTGCCTATGTGAAGATTACTAATAACTTCACTTTTTTCTCCGGACTGAAGCAAAAGAGCATCTTGAATCATTAAGAGACTCAGTACCTGAGAACGCTGTTCAAGTGATTTAGCTGCCGTTTCAGTAATATCTTTTACGGCAGTTATTAGTTGATTACGGATCATTTTTGCTCTTGTAAGAATAATTTCTTTATTCTTGGCTGATTCGTAATCACCAGTTACGCCGTAATGCAAAAGTTCCTGCAACGTGTGCGTAGTGAGTTTTACGGATACATGATTTTCAAATGTTTTTTTGTAGGTTATGAAGTGCTTACAATTTATGATAGCCCATTCTTTTTTACGGGTGTATCCCCAGAAATGCTCACTACCTCCCTCTTTAAACATAGGGGTTTCCAGTTTATATCGTTTCCATGGTGGATTAAAAGGCCAATGGTGGCCGAATACTCCCTGAACTTTTGATAACTCAGCGAAACCGCTAATTTCATTTTTGTTATTCAGTTCACACAACGTCATTTCATCGCCGCTACCAGGGTTTTTAATGAAAAAGGGTATATCTATAAAACAGGGGAAGGATGCTTTTTCAAGTAGCGGGTTAATAATAGCGACGCTTTCTTCAATCAGCCCTATGTAGGTAGGAATATCTAACGTTGAAATTTTTTTTATTCGATGGTCAGCAATCAGTTTTTTTATTAAACTGAATGTTTGCAACCATATGTTTTTAATGGACATTATTATCCTCCTTGCAAGGCTCACCTTGCAATATTTAGTTTGACTATCGGCTCACCAATAGATAGCTGAATTTAAGCAATAATATTTGGAAAAGTCAATACAAAAACACCCGCCTTTTAGCGAGTGTCTTATCTGTGTTAATCAGTTAATCTGTGATATCTCGTGGTCCTATTTAATTCCCAGCTCTTTCTTTCTCGCGATTGCTTTATCAAGCGTTACTTTTCGTAAACGAATATTTAGGGGAGTGACTTCGACGAGTTCATCATCGGAAATATATTCGAGCGATTCTTCAAGGTCCATAGTCTTCGGCGCCTTAAAGTGTTCGGCAACACCGTCACCTTTTGAACGCATGTTTGATAATTGTTTGGCTTTGCAGACGTTAACTTCCAAATCTTCCGAGCGAGCGTTTTGTCCGACAATTTGACCTTTGTAAATAGGAATACCCGGGCCAAAGAATAAAATCCCGCGATCTTGAACGTTCAATAATCCATACAAGTTTGTAGCGCCGCTTTCGTATGCTACAAGAGATCCGCGATCGCGTTCCGGCCAAGGAGCGCTGTCTTGGCGATAATCAAGAAAACTTGTATTGATAAGTCCGAGTCCGCGAGTATCAGTTAAAAATTCCGAGCGATAACCGAACAATCCGCGAGTTGGCATAATAAAATCAAGATAGGTGATTGTGCCGTCTTTTCTCATGTCTTTCATTTCAGCGTGACGAGTGCCGAGTTTTTGAATAACAGCGCCCGAATATTCTTCCGGAACTTCAATAAAGATTTCTTCGTACGGCACGACAGTTTTTCCGTCAACTTGTTTTGTAATAACTTGCGGGCGGGAAACTTGCAGTTCATATCCTTCGCGACGCAAACGTTCAATTAAAATTGCAAGGTGAAGTTCGCCGCGTCCTGATACGACCCAGCCTCCGCTTGGATTATCATCAACATTTAAAGCCATGTCATTTTCAAGTTCTTTCATTAATCGTTCTTGAATCTGACGGCTTGTTGTATATTTACCTTCTTTGCCGGCAAACGGAGAATCGTTCACCATAAAAATCATTTTAACGGTTGGTTCTTCAATATGAAGTAACGGCAAAGCTTTTGGTGTTGTAGGATCGGCAATAGTTTCACCAATAGTAATATCATCAATTCCTGAGATGGCGATAATGTCGCCGACGCTGGCTTCTTTAGCATCAACGCGTTCCAGGCCCGAATAGGTCATTAAGGAAACCAAACGATGATTGGAAATCTGACCTTTACGGTTGATCAAAGCAATTTGTTGTCCGCTTTTAACAACGCCGTTATAAATTCGGCCCGTGGCAATACGTCCTTTAAAGGCATCACCGGAAATTGTAGTGATTAAAATTTGTAGAGGTGCATTGGCGTCACCACTTGGTTCGGCAACTTGTTTTAATATCGTTTCAAACACCGGAGAAATATCTTTCATCTTTTCCATGTTGTCATCAAGTCCGGCCAAACCGTTTTTCGCAGAAGCGTACACGATTGGGAAGTCGATCAAATGATCAGGTGCACCAAGTTCAACAAACAAATCAAACGTTTTATTCAAAGCATAATCGACACGAGCACCGGGTTTATCAATTTTGTTTACGACGACAATAATACGAAGATCAAGTTCCAAAGCTTTTTTCAAAACGAAACGGGTTTGCGGCATTGGGCCTTCTTTGGCATCAATCAAGAGTAAGCAACCGTCCGCCATTTTTAAAACGCGTTCAACTTCACCGCCGAAGTCGGCGTGACCCGGAGTATCGATAATATTGATCTTGGTTCCGTTATACACGACCGAAGCGTTCTTTGAAAAAATCGTAATACCGCGCTCTTTTTCCAACTCATTTGAGTCCATAATCAACTCAGTCCCCGCATCTTTATTAAGATGAGTGGCGGTTTGTTTAAGCAAAGCGTCGACCAGCGTAGTTTTGCCGTGGTCGACGTGAGCGATAATTGCGATGTTTCGGATATTAGCCATAGTATGTAGTTGGCTTACTATAGCAGAAATATGAGAATAATCAAGCCCGCGACGATTCGATACCAACCAAATGCTGCAAAGCCGTGTTTTTGGATATAGGACAAAAACCATTTAACTGCAGCGAGTGCCGTAAGAAAAGCGACAATAAAGCCGATGGCAATGAGTAGCCATTCATGTTGCGAAAAACTGAAATCGCTTTTGATAAGGTCAAGACCGGTGGCCGCAAGCATTGTTGGAATAGCTAACAAAAAAGAGAATTCGACAATATCTTCGCGCTTAAGACCGAGCGCTCGACCGCCGATGATCGTCGCCGCAGAGCGCGATACTCCGGGAATAACGGCGATGGCCTGAAAAATACCAACCCAGACCGAGCGATGTATTGAAAGATTTTTTTCTTTGATAATACCGGCAAAGAAGTATTCAAATATAATAATAATCGCTCCGCCGATAATTAAAGCTAAGGCAACGATAAATAAGTTCTCGAGCAAAACATTTTTAATAAAAGGGAAGAGAAGTAAGCCAATTATAGCTGTCGGTAAGAAGGCCGCGATGATATGAAACATTCGAGTCCAGCTTGTAAATATTTTTTTGAAATATAGAACAACAACGGCAAGAATTGCACCGAGTTGGATATATATATTGAAGCTTGTGATAAATGAAGATAGGCCGATATCTAAAAGTCGATCGGCCATCATTAAATGACCGGTTGAAGAAATCGGTAGAAATTCTGTGATGCCCTCGATAATACCGAGAATAATGGATTGAAAAATTGTCATATATTATATGTTATACTTTCAGTATATCATTAAGCATTATCATGAGCGAATTACTCAAAATTTTTCCTAAAGCTTTGCCGCTAAAAAAAATTATCGGTCCTAGTTTTATTATTTTAGCTTTTGGACTTGGTTCAGGTGAATTAATTCTTTGGCCCTACTTAACCGCTAATCACGGTTTAGGTTTAGTCTGGGCGGCGTTACTCGGCATCAGTTTTCAATTTTTTATAAATATGGAAATTGAGCGCTACGCTTTAGTTAAAGGCGAAAGCGTTTTTGTTGGACTGAGTAAACTTTTAAAATGGACACCGTATTGGTTTATTCTTTCGACGTTTATCGGCTTTGGTTTGCCGGGCATCGGTGCCGCCGGAGCGCAATCGCTCGGTGCTGCGCTCGGTATTGAGCATTTTAAATGGCTTGCGATTGGAGCTTTTATTCTCATGGGCATTATTCTCAGCATCGGTCGTTCAGTGTATGCGCTCATGGAACATCTGACAAAAACATTAATTTTAATTGGTGTTCCATTTATTTTAATTTTAGCAATTTTGGTTATTGATCTTGATGTGATTAAAGCTTTGGGTCGCGGATTAATCGGTATGGGCGACGGCTTTCGTTTTATTCCGGAAGGAATTTCTTTAGCGGCTTTTTTGGGAGCGTTCGCGTATTCCGGAGCGGGTGGTAACCTAAATTTAACCCAATCAATTTATATTAAAGAAAAAGGTTTTGGTATGGGAGTGTATTCACAAAAGATTGCCGGACTATTTAAAGCTAAAGCAGTTGATAGACATCTTAAACTTGAAGGCGAATCATTTGCAATTACAGCAGAGAATGTCGGTAATTTCCGTGCCTGGTGGAAGCGTATTAATACTGAACATGCGATTGTATTTTGGTTTTTAGGTTTTGTTTCAATGGCGTTATTAATGGTTCTATCTTACGCGACAACCTATGGAGCAGCGGATAATACGCAAGGCATTAACTTTATTATTAATCAGGCCAGTCACGTCGCATTTGCCATCGCGCCTTGGGCCGGTACGGCGTTACTTGCTATTATTGGAATATTATTACTGCAAACTCAACTCGGCGTTATCGATGCCACTTCGCGTATCATGGCAGAAAATTTCGCTCTGAAGAGAATGGAAAAAACTAAATCTGATAAAGTTCCTCTTTCTAAAATTTACTTCATTTTTGTCTGGGCGCAAATTGCTTTTGGTATCAGTCTCTTTTTATTCAATTATTATGAGCCGCGAACTTTAATTATTGCCGGCGCGGTGATTAATGCTTGGGCGATGATTATTCATATTGCTTTAGTTCATTATCTTAATCGCAAGCGTCTACCTAAAGTATTTCAACCAGCAGCGTGGCGACAAATTGTTATGGCCTTAATATTTATTTTTTTCATCGGTTTTGGTTTTATTACACTATGGTCTAATTTTATTGGAAAGCTATGAAACGATTTGTATTAATCGCTATAGTATTTATCTGCGGAGCGGGCTTGATGATTATGGAACTGGTTGGTTCGCGAATCTTAGCTCCGTATGTTGGAACTTCTTTAATTGTGTGGACGACCTTAATCGGCGTTATTTTAGCAGCCTTGTCTTTCGGTTATTGGATTGGCGGCAGATATGCGGATCGTTATCCCTCGTCTAAGCATCTGGGAGCTATTATTATTTTAGCGGGTTTCTTTGTTTTTCTAGCTTTGTGGATCGCGAGTTTTTTGCCCGAGATAAATCTTGTATTGATTAACTGGCTTTCCTTGGGGGGCGCCGCATTTTGTATCTCTTGTTTACTGTTTGTTATTCCAAGTATCTTACTCGGGGCTGTGTCTCCGTTTGCGCTTCGTTTGTCACTTGATGAAACTGCTCACTCCGGTGCAATCGGGGGACAGCTCTATGCCTTTTCTACGCTGGGTAGTATTGTGGGAACTTTTCTGGCTGGATTTGTATTAATTCCTCAGCTTGGTAGTTTTAAAACCCTAGCTCTTGTGAGTGTGATATTAGTTTTGTGTGGCGTGATACTACTTCGCACAAAAACAACGTTGATGATTACAGTTTTTATTGCGGTTGGTTGTAGCGCTGTTTGGAATAATACTTTTTTATTCAGTCCAAGTCCGAATGTCTTAGCGGAATATGAAAGCGCATATAATCGATTATTTGTAGTTAATGGTATTTCTGAAAAAACCCAAGAACCGATTTTAAGTATTATGTCCGGACCGCATATTTCGCAATCCGCCATGTATACAGATCGTGACGAACTCGTTTTTGAGTATACAAAATTTTTTACTATAGCGGATTATTTTAATCCAACAATTAAAAGCGCGCTTATGCTCGGCGGCGGAGCCTATTCGTTTCCCAAAGATTTTTTAAAAAATCATAGTGGTACAATCGATGTAGTGGAAATAGATCCGTTGTATACTGATATTGCAAAAAAATATTTTAATTTTACCGATAATGAAAGAATACATGTATATCATGAAGATGCCCGAGTATTTTTAAGTCGTTCAGATGAAAAATTTGATACAGTGTATGTTGATGTGTTTAATAACGCCGGTTCGGTACCGTTTCAATTAGCTACAAAAGAATTTGTTGCTCAGATTTTTGAGAGGCTTTCTGACAATGGAGTTGTGATTGTGAATTTAGTAGGATCTTTTGAAGGAGTAGGCAAAGAATTCATTGAAAATGAATACGCGACATATCAATCGGTGTTCCCGGAAGTTTTGATGTATCCGCTTGATAGTTTTGGAGGAGAGAATATACAAAATATTATGTTGGTTGCCTTAAAAAATCCTTTAGCTCCCAAAAATATCTCAATAAATCAAGAACAACGGGATTTTTTGAATAAGCTTTATGGCCGTACAATAACAGGGAATATACTGACAGATGACTGGGCGCCGGTTGATTATTACTTGTCTGGACTCTATTAAAAAGGCTAAAATTAGACGAAAAATACAGTATTATGTCAAAGCCCTTGACATAATTTTTTATATATGTTATTATACTATTTATAAGTTTGTACAATATTGAAAGTGGAGAGGAAAAATTCCTTTGCAAGAGATGTGAATCTCCGACCCTCAAACTTTCCCGGACGTGCAAAATAGCCCGTTCCTAATAAATGCCATATTAATTGGTACCCAAAAACCCGTTTTAACAAAAACGGGTTTTTAATTATCCAATTTGATTTTTCTTGAACTGGGTGGCATACTGGCAATGTATTATATTTCTATGTCAGGACACTCTAAATGGGCGACAACTAAACGAGCGAAAGCCATTGTCGACGCTAAACGCGGCGCGGCTTTTACCAAGATCGCTAATATGATAAGTATTGCGGCGCGTAAAGGTGCTGACCCGTCAATGAACTTCGCGCTGGCGCAAGCGATTGAACGTGGGCGCAGCGTTAATATGCCAAAAGATAACATTGAACGCGCTATTAAACGCGGTGCTGGCGGTGAAGGCGGCGCACAACTTGAAGAACTTTTATATGAAGGTTTTGGTCCCGCGCAAAGTCAGTTTGTTATTAAAGTCGTGACTGATAGCCGTAATCGTGCGGCGGCCAATATTCGACATCATTTTACTAAGTACGGCGGAAGTATGGGTGCGGTTATTTGGAACTTTGAAATGAAAGGCGTGATATTAGTAGCTGAAAGCGTTTGGGAAGCAAGTAAATTATCATGGGATGACTTTATGCTTGAAGCTATCGACAACGGCGCTGATGATATGAAGCACGAAGCAGACGGAATTATTATCTATACTAAGTCGGAAGATTTAGTAAGAACAAAGCATTGGCTTGAAACCCTGCCTACCGGACAGGCAGGAAACAAATTAACTGCTGAATCAGCGGAAATTGAGTATGTTGCTAAGGAAAAATTAAAACTTTCTGAAGAGGAGAAAGCTAAAGTTGAAACATTTATTGATACCCTTGAAGAAGATGAAGATGTGAGCGACTATTTTAGTAATATTGAATAATAGATTCAACTCACCCCCTGCCCCCTCTCTGCCCTTTCGGGCAAAGAGGGGAATTAGAAAAATGTTTTTTATTATAAATTAGTAATAGGTTGAAATTTTTTTATGAGTTTTAATTCGTCTTCTAATAAAGATATGGCACACCCCTCTCTACGTTTGCGTAGAGAGGGGCAGGGGGTGAGTTCAAAACGAATTATTATCGGTTTCGATCCGGGCTTGGCGGATACGGGCTTTGGCGTGATTGAAGATCGGGGAGGAAAATTGGTTTGTTTGGCGTATGGTTCTATTAAAACTCCGGCTAAAACTGAAACTTCCGAAAGACTTGCAACGATTTATAAAAAAGTTTGTGAGATTATTAAAGAATACAAACCTGATATTGTCGGAATTGAAAAATTATTTTTTTCTCGCAACGTAACAAGTGCCTTACTTGTCGGACAAGCGCGCGGCGTTGTTCTCCTTGCAATAGAACAAGCGGGACTACCAGTTATTGAATTTACTCCAAATCAGGTAAAGCAGGCAGTGTCATGTTATGGTGCGGCAGGAAAAGCGCAAGTGCAGAAAATGGTAAAGATGATTTTAAATTTAAAAGATATTCCAAAGCCGGATGATGCGGCGGACGGACTTGCTATTGCGATTTGTACAAGCGGACAAAAATAAAAAACCGTTTCATATTTCTATGATCCGGTTTTAATTTTATATTTCTAATTTAGAAATAGCATATTGCCAATTTTTCCTATTCTGCAAAGCAAGAAGTGTTTTTTTACTTGCATAGCAATATAATATTACTAAAGCAGGTGTTTTATATTGACTCCCAACTTCGTCGGACAAAAAAGGTGGCCTAAGTATAGTGGCAGTTTCTATTTTTTTAACATTTAATTTAATCTTTGTGCAGTCTCCTAAATCTAGAGAAAGGTACTCATTAATTGTAGGGATTCTGGTTTCTGGGGTTACTGAAATATTAGTACTTGCCTGAGCTCTAAGCTTACTTAGGCCAAGAAACTTTCTTCTTCCATATACCCGAATAACAATTCCCTGGTTTCTTTCTTCCATTTTAATGTATTTTTTAGTTAATTTTTTTCGTTATGAATTTTCTCAAAAATTTGATTCAAAACTAACACTACTTTATATAATTTATCCTCATTGGAGATAAGGAAAGAATAAGATTCCTTAATTGAATGGCTAGCACCACAATCACCGACAACCTCACAGTATTTAAATATTTTTTTGGTAAATTCTCCGGCAATGTAGCTGTGTTCAGGATGAGAGCAATCTTCCAGCCATACTGTCAAACAGCAATTATCAAAAGGAAACTTTAAAGTTATTTCAAAATAAGATTTACCTTCTCCGGTAATTTTAGGTTGTTCCTTTATAGTAAACTCATTTTGAATTTTAAGTTGATCTAAAAAATATCTTTTTACTTCATTAAGTCTTTGAGGCGACTCATTTTTTGAGAATAGCTGATTATGATCTCCTTTTATTTGCATGATTAACTTCCTTTTTATTTGTTTGTTAAAGATTTTTTGTTAGAGAATAGTCTCTATATAGTGGTGAATCGTGTTTTATATGATTCACCAAGCTAAGAAAATATTATCTGATTCTTTCAAGTAATACTTCAAGATACTGTAGGGGACGGTGGTATATTTTGTATAGCCTTCCGAACAGGTAAAGACCCGCAGGAAGGCTAGACGAGGTGATAAGTGTAAGTAACAGGGCTATCTCGTAATGACTACTTTTTAAGTAGGCACTTAAATATGCTGATGTAACAGTAAGAACTAGGGAAAAAAACAGAGTGAAGGAGGCTGCTAAATTTCTATTTTTCATTTTTGACACCCTCTAAATTAAGTTATTTAATGAGCAATTTGTAATAATTTAGTAGTATAGCATAGGTTTAAAATATTGTCAAGTATCTATGACAATAATGATACTATTAATAAAGGCTTATATTCATTAATATATTGTTTTGTGGAAAATATTTGACACAATTTATATTTTGCGCTATACTGGCTATATATGAAAGAAGAAACTATTAAAGAGGCTTTAAAGAGTATTGGTTTATCCGAGCGTGAACTTGGTGTGTATTTATCTGTGCTTAGCTTAGGAAAAGGCACGGTTTCTCAAATTACACGCAAGGCCGGTATTAACCGAACGACTGGCTATGATATTCTTGACTCTCTGGTAAGCAAGCAAGTAATTTCAATTTCCGGTAAAGAACCAAAACAAGAGTATGTGGCTGAAGCACCAGTAAAAATTATTTCTTATCTAAAGGAAAAGATACATGAAGATCAAGAACGGCTTATTCGAGCTGAGAAATTAGTTCCCGAGTTAGAAGCTATCTATAATGTCGCCGGTCGACCGAGCGTACGATTTTATGAAGGAATAGAGGGATTACGCCAAGTATATGAAGATACACTTAGCTCTCATGAAGCTATTCGTGCCTATGCCACGGTTGATGATATGCATAAGGGATTACCTAACTATTTTCCCGAATATTATAAACGCCGTGCAGAAAAAGATATTGCGATACGAGCAATTGTTCCGGCGACTGAAACTGGTAAAGAGCGCATGACGCAAGATGAAAAAGAAAAAAGAGAAACAGCTCTTGTGCCCGCAGACAAATATTATTTTCATCCGGAAATAAATATTTACGATAATAAAGTAATGATTGCTTCGTGGCGAGAGAAATTAGGAATTATTATTGAGAGCGAAGAAATTGCTGACGCTATGAAAAAAGTTTATGAACTTGCGTGGGCTGAAGCTAAAAGATTAGATAGAGAAAATAAAAATATGTAGAAACTGGTTTTAAACCTGCCTCTACATGTTTGTATTGTATACAATTTGTGTACAAATCCATTGACTTTAGTGGTTTTTTATGCTATTATTGAATAGTAAAGCAAAAATCCACCTACGCATAAAGCTACGGCGGATAAAACAAAAATAAAATGTTAGACAAATTAAATACACTTGATAATATGGGTTGGAAATACTCATACAAGCTGATAAAAAAGAAAGCAATGGATCAGGAGCTCAGCTGGACTGGGCTCGCTATTAATCTGTCCATTGCTTTTTTTATTGTCGCCCTTTCCGCAACATTTTTAAATGTAGCGCATCATTCCATTAATAATAAAAATGTTAAGCCAATCATTGAGAGTCAGCGTTTGATTCAAGCCGGCGCTCTCGTACGCGCAATTATTCCGACCGCGCAGGCGGCGAGCGAACCAATACTGATACAGCCGGAGAAGAGCACCTATTATATTCAAATTGCTCAAGATCAAACTGCTACGCAAACGATTCGTTTTAAGAATGTATCAAAACAGATTTTTAAGGCTTCCGAACTTAGTTTTGAAACAGGAACGGCCTTGCGAACTTTTTCAAAATTTAAAACTGATGCGTGGCCGAAATTTTATCAACCAACAAAAATTAAAACTGATTTAAAGCCGGGGCAAAGTGTCGACATCAGCTTTCCCTTAAAGGCACCTACGGCCTTAGAGGGAATGATGCAAGAAAATTTTCAACTTGTGATGAATGAGCGACCCGTTTCCGGATCGCTCGTTCGAGTTTTTATAACAATAGTTAAACCGGGTACTACTTCAAGCGCTCCAAGCGTGGTTCCCGTCACTCCTGTTCCAAACTCAACAACTGCTCCTGTTGTTCCGGCTCCTTCGACAAGCAGTCCGTTGCAACCCAGTGTTCCAAACAGTACTGAACCAATACTTAGAATTGGTATTTTTAATCCGAGCTCGGCACAGCGCGTTACCTATAATGGAGTATTTGATATTAAAGCTTCAACAGAAACTTTATTTGCGGAAATTCCGGCAGGACAAGTCGTGTCCGTTACTTATAATCCCGCTTCTCGGGCGTACGCCGTTACATTTGGTTCTCAAACCAAGCTAACGGCGTCGCCGATCCGCTTTGTTCCGCGTTTGATCGACTCGGTCGCGACCTTAGTTGATTATAAGAACGGTCCGGCCTGGAATCCGAACGCGTCGGACAATCGTTTCCGCGGTATTATAGAATATCGCTATACTGAGCCAGCTAAAAAAGTCTGGTTTATTAACGAGCTTGGTATCGAAACCTATTTAAAGGGTATGGCCGAAACTTCAAACGCCGGCGCTTTAGAGTACCAAAAAGTTATGGCGACTGCGGCGCGAAGTTATGCGGTCTATCACTATATGCGCGGTTTAAGTTTTGGTTTGACCGATGCGTCAACTAAACATGCCGCTGATCATTTTCATATTGATTCATATTATGACCAAGTCTATCGCGGTTATAATTCAGAAATTCGTATGCCGCGTTTATCAGCCGCTGTTGATGCGACACGCGGAGTAACAGTGACCTATCAAGGTAAGACTGTCGTCACTCCGTATTTTTCAAATTCTGACGGACGCACTCGTGATTGGACTGAGGTCTGGGGCGGATCTGCGGTTCCATGGTTAAAGAGTGTTGCAGTGCCGTATGATATTGGCAAAGCATTGTATGGTCACGGTGTCGGCATGTCGGCTCGCGGTGCGGTCTTAATGGTTGATGCCGGACAAGACTGGCAGAGCGTCCTAAAATATTTTTATAGCGGCATTGAGCTGCTGAAGGTTTATTAAATCTTTATATGTCTACAACAATTGAGAAGAATGAGGTCGAGCAAACAACCCCGGTTTCCAAACTGGAATTACTCAAAAGAAAAATTGCTGAACAAAAAGAAAAGTATTCAGAAAAGTTTTTAAGCGATGACGAGTTTGCTTTGGAAATTGCTGACATGGTTAAAGGCAATACGGCCCTGTCTAATAAGCAAGAGCAAGAAGGTGGTCGTCTAGAGACTCCGCAACGCGCAATTGAACGAGCTATTAAAAATAAAAAAGCAGTTATTCAAAATGATATCAGTTCTCTGAATAGCACCTTAATGGAGTGCCAAAACGCAATTACAGAAGCTGAAGCAATGGAGACGAGCGACGAAGCAATTCAAGAAGAAATTAAAAATGCCATTAATGGACTACAAGAAGAAAAGGAGTCGATTGAAGAAAAAATAAATAATCTTAATCAAGATATTATTAAACTTGATGAAGATCAAAATCAAGAATTTTCAAAATTAGATTCATATAAAATAGATCAAGCTAAGGCAGTTGATGATCCGTATCAATTTGCTGTTGAAACGGCCGTAGCGACACGAAATAATTTGAAAGAATCATTAGGAGATAAGGATTCTAATACTGTTAGAATGCCTGATTTTAAAAATGAAGATAAAGAAGTTTATCTCTCTTCGATTAAAGAAAAGGCTAAAGAGATTAACGAGGAACGAATTTTTACAAAGAAGGTTGAGTCTGCTGTTATGGGCATTGACTACATTGATAATCCGAATTATTTAGCTCAAATAATCAATGGTATTAATAAGAAAATCAGCACTGAATTAGCAGATGAAAAAAAGAAAGAAATCATTTCAACTGAAATGGTTAAATCTTCCAATGAGGGCAGAAAAATTGATAGCCAACTTATACTCAACAAAGATAAAGTCAATTTTCTCGGCTATCTCAAGGAATACCCTCAAGAGTATCAAAGGATTCAGGAAAAAATCAGCCAAACACGCGAACTATATGAAAGCGTAAAAAAATATATTGAAGAATTAGGTGACATTTCTAATAAAGAACGAAGTTTATCTACACTTGATTCGGAGATGGCAAATACAGAAAAATTTCCAAAAATTTGGGGTACAAAACTTTCGGAAACCCTATTAGATGCAGTCAAGCGAGATAATTTTAAGGATGAATCCATGGTATTTAGCGATACTAAAAAGCCTGATATCCTTCATATGAGAATTTGGATAGATGGTGGTATGGCGTCATGGGAAAAAACAGTGGATAATTTTAATTCTAATCTTTCAAAAACAAAGGAAAATATTGATTCAAAAAATGAATTTATAAAAGGATCAAATGATCAGGAAAAAGGAGACGCAGTACTCAAGTTAGTTAATAATATGTACCGCAGGTTTAGCGATGAAAATAAATATCCTAAATCATACAATGACGATAAATATAAAGAGTTTTATAGCACTGCTTCTATTAAGCAATCAGAAAAATTGATTGCGGAAGAAAATAAAAAACTTGAAGAAGAAAAAATAAAACTACAGGAAAAAGTTGTATTATTGATGGATTATCAAAAGTTAAAAGAAGATTTTAAAAAGTCTAAAGATTCAAATGAGTATCAGGATGCCGCAAGTGCAAAATATAAATTTGATGATGAGAGAAAAAGATATGAGAATGGCGCTCAGAGGGCGAGTGATGGTCTACGCAGACTTTCTATGTTTAGT
This sequence comes from uncultured Gammaproteobacteria bacterium, assembly GCA_964599395.1. Lineage (GTDB taxonomy): Bacteria > Patescibacteriota > Patescibacteriia > Patescibacteriales > Patescibacteriaceae > Patescibacterium. The sequence continues at coordinate 5,878 of CAZRDY010000005.1, read as the reverse complement.
GAAGATTATGAAATGAATGATGGAAAATTGGTTGTAATTCCGGAAATTAGAGAAAAATATAATAGACTGCAGACAGAAAAAAGAAAATTAAAAGAAGATTTAGAAAAAATTAAAAATGATATTGAAGCTAAAAAAGAAGAAAAGAAACGAGCTGAGGAGGAAGCTTCAAAAACAAGTAGTAAATTAAAAGGCATGATCGGAATGGGGAAAAAGCTTCCTAATTTTAAAGAGGAACTTGAAAGTCTTGAACAAAAAAGGAAAGGAGTTGAAAAAAATTATAATGATACTTTGGACGAATATAATGCTGTAGATAAAATTATGTATTCGGACATAACCAAAAATGGTTATGATGCAAAGTATTCGGTCTTTGCTAATAAGGAAGAATTAAAAGGCCGCATGGCAATTAGCGAATACTTGAATAAAGTACAAAAAATCGCTCAAGAACATTCTGCGATACAATTTCCCGAGGATCAGCAAAAAATTATTGATGAGCACGCTATATTACAGAATACATTTAAAGAAGTGGAAGAAAAATATAAAAAATCTTTTAATATTAAAGATTGAACAAGATCCGGGGTATGGGGCCTCGGATTTTTGTTATTTTAATGAGCCATTTGACAAAATTGTCGCCTGGAGCTAAGCTGTTATTAACGTTTCAAATGTTATTTTCAATTTAATATACTTGCGCAGTATAACAGCAAAAGAAAAATAATCAACGCAAACGAAAAACAATTTAAAAGAAACAACGGTTTTAAAAAAATTTCTACAGGAAAACGAGGAATTATCACTCAAGACATAAATGCATAACGTCTTCTCTGAGCAATCCAATAATATATTGGTATGTAATAAGCCTCTAAGTGTATTTAATCTCCTCCCTGACGTTTTAATAAATTATTTTTCAAATAGTGCCAACAACTCAGCAAGTATGTTTAAAACCGAAGATCGTGTAAAAAAATACGATCTTAAATTAACCTCCCCTAAAGTCTAAACACTTCCAGGGGGGTGTTTTTTTATACGCCAATCTTGGTTTTTGTTTCTCTGAAAATGATGTATAATAAAGCTAACGCTAAGGCGCCTTTTCTTATTTTCTTATGTATCTAGAACGACTCGAAGTCCAGGGCTTTAAATCATTTGCCAATAAAAATCAACTCGTTTTCCCGGGGATTGTTGATGGCGACCGTCGAGGCTTAACTGCGATTGTTGGTCCAAACGGTTCGGGTAAATCTAACATTGCGGATTCGGTGCGTTGGGCTTTAGGCGAACAGAGTATGAAAACCCTGCGCGGAAAAAAGTCTGAAGATATTATCTTTTCCGGCTCTGATAAGAAAGGCAAGCTCGGCATGGCTGAGGTTTCGCTTTATTTTAATAATGAAGATCACAGCGCCCCGGTTGATTATTCGCAGTTTGTTTTAACTCGTCGTCTATATCGAGACGGCGAAAGTGACTATTTGATAAATAATACCAAAGTTCGTTTGCTTGATGTGCAGATGATGCTGGCTAAAGCCAATGTCGGTTCAAAAACCTATAGCGTCATCGGACAAGGTACGGTTGAAGGATTTTTAAATACATCGCTCGCGGAACGAAAGGAATTTTTTGATGAAGCGACCGGCGTAAAGCAATTTCAAATTAAGCGCGATGAATCGCTTAATAAATTGCGTTTGAGTTTAGAGCACCTTGGACAAGCCGAAATGCTCTTATCTGAAATTGAACCCCGTCTTGCCAACTTAACTCGTCAGGTTAACCGTTTAAAACGTCGTGGCGAAGTTGAACTTGAATTAAGAGAATTACAACTCGCATATTTTAGAACAATTTGGCATGAGATTCATGATCGCTTTAAAGAGTCTAATGATTCTCTGTTAGAACTTGAAAAGAATAAACAAGTTAAAGATAAAAAGTTGGCGACTCTGACTCAGGAGCTTGCTGGCCTGCAACGTCAAGGCGGCGTGAGTAAAGATTTTGAAAGATTACAACATGAACTTTCTACTTTTCAAACTCAAAAAGAAAAGTTGCAAACTGAGCGCATTAAAATGGAAGCTCGTTTAGAATTAAAGATTGAAGCCGAACATTCTTACCTCACTAAAGAGATTGCTATTGAACTTCATAAGAGGTTAGAAAAATCTTTAGAGCTTTTAGAACAGTCTGAAAGTATTAATGATCTCGAAGGAATAAAAAAAGCTTTTGCTTTAATAAAAAAGGAATTGTCAGAATTGCATGCGCTGACAGTAAAACACACACAAACATCCGTTAAGGCTCCTGTTAAACAAGAAACTAATGTTGTTGAACGAAATAAGCTGGATGAAGATATTGCGAAGATTGATCAAGAAATTTCTGCAGTAAAAACCAAGCTGTCTCGTTTTAGTGATGATCAAGAAGCTGAACGCCAGCGTTTGTTTTCGATGCAAAACAGCATTCAATCCTTGCAACATGAAATTAACGAACTGAGCAATAAGTTAAATGCAGCGCAAGTTGAATCAGCTCGTCAGGAAACAAAGTTAGAAGATTTGGAAAACGCTATTAGACAAGATTTGGGCGGACTTAAAGAAGTGCGTGATGAACGCGCGAAAGAATCAATTGATCGTTTTGCGGTGCAAGATAAAATTACGCAATTAAAGCGTCAGATGGAATTAATCGGCGGCATTGATCCGGAAATTGAAAATGAATATATTACTACTAAAGAACGTTATGATTTCTTATCCGGTCAAGTAAACGATTTACTCAGTACCGGGGAATCATTGGAGCAAGTAATTATAGAACTCGACGCGACAATTAAAGAACGTTTTGATAAAGAGTTTAAAATCATTTCTCAAAAGTTTGAAGAATATTTTAAGATTTTATTTAACGGCGGTAATGCCAAGATTATTAAAGTCATGGCCGACGACGAATCTTTAAATCCTGAGAATCCTGCAGAAAAAGAAGAAAAGAATGAACAAGAAGAAAATGTTCCAATGTCAGCTTCTACGATTAAATTAAAACGAATTAAATATTTACAAAAGTATAATGCAACGGGTTTGGCTGGTATTGAAATTCAAGCCACGCCTCCGGGAAAAAAGATTAAATCAATTACAATGTTGTCCGGTGGAGAACGCGCTTTAACTGCTATTGCTTTGATTAGCGCAATTATCAGTGCGAATCCTTCACCGTTTGTCGTGCTCGACGAAGTTGATGCGGCCTTGGACGAAGCTAACTCCGAGCGACTCGCAAAGATTTTAGATGACCTGTCTCATAAAACTCAATTTATTGTTATTACTCATAACCGTGCTTCAATGCTTCGCGCCGCTATGCTTTACGGTGTCACCATGCAAGACGACGGTGTTTCAAAATTATTAAGCATCAAAATGGAGGATGCGAAATTCAGCCGATGAAAAAATCTGAAATCCGAAAAGACTATATAACTAATCGATACGTTATTATTGCACCTGGTCGTAAAAAGCGTCCGCACGAGTTCAAGCCGCAAGCTACAGCAAGCCCACATAACACTGAGTTCAGTTTCGATAAACTAAAGCCGAAAGCCCTTGCCTCAATCGGTCATGGACAAGGACAAATTATTGCGGTGGCAAATAAATTCCCGGCGGTGACGCCTAATAATAAAAAAGCGTACGGCTTTCAGGAGGTTGTTGTTGAAACGCCTAATCCAAAACTTCGTTTGGGTGATTTAAATGTTACACAGATTAAAGATTTGTTTATAATGTATCAACGTCGGACAAAATTTTTATTAAAAAAACCGCGTTTGAATTATATTTTGTGTTTTAAAAATGAAGGATCTGAAGCTGGCGCCTCAATCTCTCACGCACATTCTCAAATTTTTGCTACAGAGATTATTCCCCTGCGCGTTGTAGAAACAAGCGAGCGTTTAAAAGGATATCAAATTGAACACGGACATTCAATGTATGGTGATATTATTAAAAAAGAAATGAAGTCCGCGCGTCGCGTTTTTGAAAATAAAGAAATCGCAGTTTTTTGTCCTTACGCGAGTGCGTATGAAAACGAGGTTTGGATTGTGAGCAAGCGCGAGATGATTGATATTACAAAGTTGAACGACGCCGAATTAAACTCGATGAGTAAAGCTTTGAAAAAAATTCTTCAGCCTTTGAAAGAAATGAATGCTCCTTTCAACTACTTCTTTCATTCCTTAAAAAATGCCAGCCCGGAACGGGTTTGCCTGCGTATTCAGCCCCGCGCCCATATCTGGTCCGGCGTTGAACTCGATTCTTCAATGACCGTTAATTGGGTGGCGCCGGAAGAGGCCGCCAAGATGTATCGAAAAGCCTTTAAAACAAGGTAATTTTAGCTCTTTGAGGTCTTCAATGCTTGATTCTCTGCAAACTCTTGACACATTTCAAACAATGCTCTAAAATAATCGTACTATTCGCTTATATTTACTTGCTTATCGGCTATCGTAACTAGAGCGCACAATTTGAAAACACGTAAAAGAAGAAACAGTGACGAAAACTACTAAGTTTGTGTCCCTGTTTTTTCTTTCGCGTTTCGAAAGAAAAAGAACTTTGAAATTCAAATAGACAACAATACAACCAAAAGTATAAATTAATCCTGGACTGGGTCCGGGATAAGGATAATTTTTTTTGTGCAAATAGACGTCACTTCAGGATCTGGTTCACCCCCGGTGAACCAACTTATCTTCAGTCGCAAGACTGGACCAGAACTAAACTGGTAAAAATATTTTTTGAGAGTTTGATCCTGGCTCAGGATGAACGCTGGCGATGTGTCTAAGGCATGCAAGTTGAAAGCTGGTAGCAATACCGGCTTGGCAAACGGGAGAGTAACGCATTGGTAACTTACCTCGAAGACGGGAATAACCCACCGAAAGGTGGAATAATACCCGATGGTCGTGGGGGGACATAAGTCATTCCCACGTAAAGGCTCCGACGCTTCGAGAGAGACCTATGTTCTATCAGCTAGTTGGTGAGGTAAAAGCTCACCAAGGCTACGACGGATAGCGGGCGTGAGAGCGCGACCCGCCTCACTGGGACTGAGACACTGCCCAGACTCCTACGGGAGGCTGCAGTCAAGAATATTCCTCAATGGCCGAAAGGCTGAAGGAGCGACATCGCGTGCAGGAAGAAGCCCCTCGGGGTGTAAACTGCTTTTATTTGGGAAGAACTATGACGGTACCAAATGAATAAGGGGTTGCTAAACTCGTGCCAGCAGCAGCGGTAATACGAGTACCCCAAGCGTTATCCGGATTTATTGGGCGTAAAGCGTTCGTAGGCGGTTTGTAACATCTCTTGTTAAATCCCAAGGCTTAACCTTGGGGCCGCAGGAGATATGGATAAACTAGAGACTGGAAGAGGCAAGCGGAATTGCTGGTGTAGGGGTTAAATCCGTTAATATCAGCAGGAACACCAAAAGCGAAGGCAGCTTACTGGAACAGATCTGACGTTCAGGCACGAAAGCGTGGGGAGCGAATGGGATTAGATACCCCAGTAGTCCACGCCGTAAACGATGGATGCTGAGCATCGGGAGTTTCGACCCTCTCGGTGCTGTCTACCTAAGTTAACACCTTAAGCATCCCGCCTGGGGAGTACGGTCGCAAGACTAAAACTCAAAGGAATAGACGGGGACCCGCACAAGCGGTGGAGCATGTGGTTTAATTCGACGATAAGCGAGGAACCTCACCAAGGTTTGACATATAGCTGCAGACCCCTGGAAACAGGGGAGCCTTCGAGGGTGCTATACAGATGCTGCATGGTTGTCGTCAGCTCGTGTCGTGAGATGTACCGTTAAGTCGGGTAACGAGCGCAACCCCTACCCTATGTTTTACGTGTCATAGGGAACTGTCTGCTTTAAGCAGGAGGAAGGTGGGGATGACGTCAAATCAGCATGGTTCTTACACCTTGGGCGACACACGTGCTACAATGGG
>CAZRDY010000004.1:7732-53592 GCA_964599395.1 uncultured Gammaproteobacteria bacterium | reverse complement strand
GCGCCCAATGATTTGCCTTTACCCCGGATGCCAAGAACCGATCTCAAAGTTGCTGGCCTCTTCGAGCTAGAACCGAGGTTCGGTCAAGCCCTGGTTGGCTTTTCTAAGTGTTTTCATTATAGCAGAATCGACGGGTCTCGAGCACCTTTAAAAAGTGACAAAAGTGACACAGAAACAGCCTATAAAGTTACATCTTAGTGTAACTATTTGATAATAGATTTTCTAGTTTTTTTCGTATTCCTTGAGCTTTAACATATTTCAAAATTCCCTATTTCACACCCTCTTTAAACTCTTCCAACTTGAAATTAACTCTGTATTTATAGATTTCTGTATCTTTCATTTTCTTTAACGCATAATATAAACGCTTATCGTATTCGGCAACAATAATGATCCCTTTAGTGGGTACTCCATCAGTCTTGTGTTCCTCAAGCCAACCCATATACCTAGCTAATTGACCAACGGTATCATCACTTCCTTGGTTCTTTTTTAGTTCAATTACGACCAGTTGTTTGGTTTTTTTATCTTGCGCCAGGATATCAATTGGTCCAACACCAGTTCTATATTGTTGACTCACTACTTCGCCGTCTTCTTCAATCAAATCATATTTCTGACCAAGTTCTGTCTTTTCCCAATTTTCAATTAAGAAATCCTCTAACTGGCTCTCCATGTAAAACAAAGATATATCCCCTGAGGTGGGTTCAGGAGGTTCTACATCAAGAGTATCTTCTCGGTCTTTTTTACTCCGTCCTCCCCACGGTACAGTCTCACTCCCCACATCTTCACCCCGCCACCAGGCTCGCACCGCAGGATTTGTATACAAAAAAACACAGAGTGTTCGGGGAGAATATTGACTACCAAAATAAGATTGAAGTTCGGATACCAAGACTTCATTTGATTTTACAATCTTTTCACCTTGAGAATCTTTCTCAAAATCTGGACTACCGCTAAATCCAAACGCTTGAATAAGCTTTTGACGATCTTTTAAGGAAACAATACTGACGTGCTTCAAGGGTGCCCATAAAAACATGAAACCATTTATAGCATTACCGCTTTGCCCAGTTAAACTATTACGGTGAGGCTCATTGTATGCATATAACTGGTTAATGAGTTTAATTCTTTCTTCAACGTCGAACGTGCCCATAATGTGATCTAACAGCTGGGCGAGTTTTTTATCAGTTTTAAACTGATTAAACATCTTCCTCCACACTCCCTGAGGAATCATAACTCTGGCAATTGCTTCATCCCGGGCAGTGTTACCCCGAGCATGACGATCAATGAGGCGGATTATACGATCGACTTCCGCATCATCAAGTTCTGTAACGCTGTCATTCAGAATTTTTTGATTCCAGAATTCCTTAAAGGTATGTGTTTGTTGCTCCCAGATCTCGTCTTTCTCGATGGCATTATAGCCAGTTAGAAAATCTTGAAATTGTTGAAGTATCTGATTTTTTTCCATGCTTTTGAATATAAGATAATTATAAGGAAGTTCTTGGTATCTGACTAGCCTTCTTAATTAATTCTTCGGCTTTGGTCTTATCATAGAATTTCCCAAGTTGGTATTTCTTGTTTGGAGCATGCTTATAAAAGCTAGAGGCGAAGTGAGTAAGTTTCTCTTTTACTTCATTGGTTATTTTATAACTTTCTCCCTTGATAACTGCTAGTATTTTATGATCTTCTTCCCCGTCTTCAAACCACTCTACCATACCGATAGGCTTACATTCTACACTACTTGCTGTTTCTAATTTTGCATTAGTAATAATATAACAATCTAACTCATCCCCATCAGGAGCTAGAGTATTTAAGATATACCCATAGGGGTAAGGATAGGTTAGATGAAAAGGTATGGTTTTGAAAAGACCGCTATTCTTATCAAAAATATTCTTTTTATGTTCTTCTCCTGTTTGCTCGATAAATACTTCCATAATATATATATTACTTTATTATTCCAATATTAACTCAGCTTATTAAACCCTTTTTACTTCTTCAGATTGTACAATTTCTATTAAAACTTTCCAAATATCATACATAGCCAAAGTATCTTTTTCACAGTACTCCCTCATCAATTTCTCCAACCTTGTTTTTTCAACTTCACCCATATTAGTAGTTACCATTCTATTCCACGTATTCATAGCTTCCGAGCCATTGCCAATCTCCATCTCATCATATGTCTTGCCGCATAACACAGGTAATATTTTCTTAATAGAATAACTACCATGAAATTCTGGATGGATATATACCTGCTTAAAAAAGATGGCCATTAAATCATAAATCCTCGCATTGAGCTTTATAATAAAATCGCTATATTCTGGAAGTCGTTCGGCTAAGCGTTTATTGACGAGCGACTCTTCAAAAGTTCGATTCCACACAACAATACTCCCCTTGTCACCAATAACTTTTTTTAGCGATTCAATTAAATTACGAGAAGGATCTTTATCGCCAGCATAGAAAAAATCACTATGAATTAATTCTGATTCAGGAGAATCTAGTCTATGTAGAGAAAATTGAAAAGGTATATGTTGATATGGCTTAAAACCGGTGAAACGAGGTATCGATGGATTAAAGGTCTCATAATCTAGAAAATATATTGGAAACTGAATATTTGAAAGTTCTTTTCTAATAAATTCATAATCAATTTGTGGTTTGCCTAATCTATGTGTTTCCGTTTGTTTTTTTATTTTTGGTGGAAGATTAAAATCAATAGGAATATCTAAAATATCATATATTTTCGCATCTATTAATTTCTCAAGAGTTGATTTGCTTTTTCCTATAGCTATAAGATCGTGGATGCTATATTCAGATATATCCTTATTGGATTCGGAAAAGGTAGTACAATGTTTTGATCTACCTTTATACATACAGCAACACGGACCTTTAGGTTCTACTGTAGATGTTAAAAATTTTATTAAAGACTGAATTTCTTCCTCGATAGCTGGTAATGCTTCATCTATATACATCGTAACATCTTCGATAACAAAAAGTTTGTTTAGATCTAAATCTCCTTCTCGCACATATACTTTGTTAAGCCTAACCAAGTAAGCATTTTTTACAATATATCCTGTTTTTCTCGCAAGGCATACCTGAAATGCCAAATCAAAAAAATGTATATCTTTGAATAATTTCTTTTTATATTTTTCAACCTCCTTTGGATTCAAAAGATCGACCACTGCGTCACCCTCGTTATCCGAATTATCTCCATCTAAAAAATCAAGTTTTTGGGCATTTGATGCTTTCACTTCGTATATGGAAAGATTACCTTCCTGATCTTGTTTTAGAATATCTACTGCGGCGAAAAGCAGTCCGTCTGAAAATGCAGCTTGAAATAATGTATTTGATGTATTCTTGAGAAGTTTTTGCGTTTCGTCTAGTGCCTCTTGCCCTCGGTTTGTAATTAAAATTCCACCTGGAAAACGTTTTCGAGCTTCTTCTTCAACCATATTCCCCTCTTCTATAAGATGTTTTTCAAAATCCGAAAGTGGTTTTGATTTATAGATTTCAGGTCGACATTTTTTTAACCAGACATTATGGGGACATTCTCTCCATAATATATAGTCCGATTTAGTGATATACATAGATTCAATTCTTATGTTGCTAACATCTAAATTATGGCCTGCTATTGTCTAAACTGCAATACCGTCATTCTTTATCAATTTTAATAAGGCTACTTCTCGATCATAACCGTGTAATCGACCTTTAAGTATATCTAATCGGTAACAAAAAATATAGACACATTTTTCATGAACTATTACAATATCCTCATATGGTTAAAATTAAGGTAAAAAGTTTAATACCCCAAATCCCTATAAATCAAGAGAGTTTAATACATCTTTCGTTTTTCATTAGTTATTGCAAAGACAATGGCTTGAATATTAGTAAAGAAACCCTAGAAGAGTTACATAAACTTGGTCTAGTTTTTCCCGCTCTAAAAATCTACCTAGGTGTTGTCGAATATACTAGAATATATGCCAATCTGAATGAACTGGAAGATTGGTATTATATCAGCCCGAAGGACATAAAAAAATTTAAAGTTATAAAGTTAGACAAAAAGAAATATTATAGGGTCGGTAGTCTTTCTATATTTGGGTCCACCTGGCTCGATTACTATTCTAAAAATAGAATGACTGAAATTCCCTCTCAGCTAAAATTCAAGTCCTGGGAGAAAAAACAATATCCTGGCTATTACACGAAAGTTAATATTATTGGTAAACAATATCAATTTTTGTACGACAAGAAACAAATACTTGCCATAAAAATTGCTCTTCCCTATTTGGGCTGGTTCAAAAAATATAGTTCTAACAACAGGCAAGATACTATTTTGGCTATACAAAAAAGACTATCTGATCTATATAAATTCTTTGAAATATACGATGAAATGGAAAAATTATATAATTTATTTCAAGCGGAGAAAAAAGAACTCATGTTAATATTAAAAACTAATAAAGGTGAAAAAGATAAGGTCACAAAAGGAGAATGGGCGGAAGAATATGATTTCAGTATATATCCTCCATTTAAAAAATTGGCTAAAGAAGTTATAGATAGACACAAAATAGACAAAAATTATTTATATGCTTGGCGTCAATTTTTATCTAGCAAAAGTTTAATTAATGAATCAGGCAGATCTAGCAAAATAAAAAGAGAGTATATAAGAGCCTTAAGTGATGATAATATAATTAAGCTTGAAGATATTCACTATATGATCCGTATAACTAACATCTTCCTATACTTTTTAACTAATAAAGAGGAAACCGTAAAACAAGTATTAGGAGATTTCAGTTATAAAATTTGTTCTATTTGTAGCAGTGGTTTTAAGCCTAGAAATAAGGAACAAATAACCTGTGGAAAAGCTGGGTGCATAAAAGAGCATAAAAATCGATCTAAAAAAGAACAAAGAAAATATAAAAAATAAAGGGTAAACAAGAAAACGGAACTCGAGCGGAACTCGAGTAAGGATTTTTCAAAAAGAGCTATTGTTAAAATAGTTCTTTTTTTTATTCACTAAATTAAAAATTTATAACATATGCAAAAATTAAAATGGAGTACAGAGATTAGAGCAACCAAAGAACTATTAGCCTGGGCAGAAAATCCTAGAAAGATAACTAAGGTAGCTCTAAAAAATTTAAAAGATAAAATCACACAAAGTGGTTTTCATAGCGTGATTGTTATTGATACTGACAATACGATACTTTCTGGAAATCAACGTAAAACTGCGCTTATTGAACTGAATGTAAATAAAGTTAATGTCTTGGTTCCTAATCGTAAGCTCTCAGATGAGGAAAGGACAAAAATTGCCCTTGAAAGTAATTTCACCGATGGAACTTGGGATTTTGAAGCTTTAAAAAGTTTTGATCTCGATCTCCTTATGAATGCTGGTTTTGATGAAAAAGAATTACAGGATATTTGGAGTGAAAATTTAGAAATCCAAGAGGAAGAATGGAACGATGAAGAAGAGATTAAAAAAGCTAAAAATACTAACATAAAGCTAGGAGATATTTTTTCTTTAGGAAAACACAGGCTCGCTTGTATTGATTCTCTAGATCAAGAAGCAGTAAAGCGGTTAATGGGTGACGCTCGTGCAGATATGGTCAATGTGGATTTACCATATAATATAAACCTTTCCTACAACAAGGGTGTAGGTAATAAAAGTCATTATGGAGGTAAAACTAATGATAATAAAACCGAATCTGAATATCGTGATTTTGTTAAAACTATCATGGAAAATTCATTATCAGTTATTAAGCCGGATGCTCATTATATATTTTGGTGTGATGAGCGTTGGGTTTGGTTATTTCAGACTTTATACAAAGAACTAGGCATTAATTCAAAAAGACTGCTTATCTGGTTAAAAAATAGTTTTTCGCCGACTCCTCAAGTAGCGTTTAACAAAATGGCCGAGTTTGCAGTCTATGGAACAGTTGGTTCGCCGTACTTAAATAAGAAAGTAAATGATCTTCATGAAATTATTAATAAAAATATTACCACTGGCAATAGAGTATCTGAAGAAATATTAGATCAATTAAATATTTTAATGGTTAAGCGTTTACCTGGGAATCAATATAAACATCCTACGCAAAAAAGTGCCTTACTTCATGAAAAAGCATTACGGCGTTGTACTCGTCCCGGTGATATAGTTGTTGATTTGTCAGCTGGCTCAGGGAGCATTATGTCAGCCTGTGAGCAATTAAATCGTGTCGCTTATTTAGCAGATTATGAACCAATTTTTTGCCAGGTAATTCTTAACCACTTTAAAAAGTTAACTGGCATTAAGCCAATAAAAATTTATGAAGAAAAATAAGTTTCAAGAACAATTTTTTGCTGAACTAGAAAAAGTTCCAATTATTATGGTGGCCTGTGAAAAAACTGGCTTATCACGTAATAGCGTATATCGCTGGCGAAAAGAAGACTCAAGTTTTGCTAAAAAAATGAATGAAGCCATGGCTAAAGGCGTTGATTTTGTTAACGACATGAGTGAAAGCCAAATGCTAACCATGATCAAAGAAAAGAATTGGCCAGCCATTAGTTTCTGGCTCAGACATCGAAATAAAAATTATAAAGATAAATTAGAGATCACTACTAAAGAGAATGATCAACAGTTAACAAAAGAACAGGCTAAAGTAGTTAAGCAAGCTTTAAAACTAGCTTCACTTACTAAATCTAAATCACTTAAAAATATTAATCATAAAAAATATGAATAAATTAATAAGCACATCACTTGTAAATAAGATGATGAAAGATCGTTTAGTACGAACTAAAATAACTAAAGATAGCTTCTTATACTACTTTCATTTTTACTACGCCCATTATGTAAAATATGAAACAGCAGATTTTCAAAAAGAAATTATCCACAATCTAGAAAAGAGTCCAACAGAAAATATGTATATTGTCGCTTTTAGAGGCTCGGGCAAATCCACTATTGTTACGACTGCCTATCCTATTTGGGCAATCTTAGGCAAGCAACAAAAAAAGTTTTGTCTTATTGTCTGCCAAACCAGGGCTCAGGCCAAACAGCATATGATGAACATCAGAAGAGAGTTAGAAAGTAATGATGTTCTAAAAAAAGATCTCGGACCTTTTAAAGAAGAGTCAGATGAATGGGGTTCTCAATCTTTAGTCTTTAGTAATTCTCAGGCTAGAATTACCGTGGTTTCAACTGATCAAAGTATTAGAGGTTTACGTCATAATGAGTATCGACCTGACCTAATAATCTGTGATGATATTGAAGATGTGCAGTCCACTAAAACCAGAGAAGGTCGCAACAAAACCTATAACTGGTTACGAGGTGAGGTTATTCCTTCAGGCGATAAAAATACGCGTGTAGTTATTGTAGGCAATTTACTGCATGAAGATTCATTACTTATGAGAATAAAAGAAGAAATTAAAGATAATAAGACCAAAGGTACATTCTTACAGTACCCATTACTTGATCGAAGTGAAAATTGTCTATGGCCTGGCAAGTATCCAGACGCAAAAGCCATTGAAGATGAAAAAATGAAAAATCCCAGTGAGGTATCATGGCAACGAGAGTATCTATTACGAATTATTCCCAGTGATGATCAGGTTATTTACCCTGAATGGATACAATACTATGATGAGTTACCTAGCACTGAACATCGTGCATATCGTGGCACCTATGCTGGTGTTGATCTTGCTATCTCAACTAACGAATTAGCTGACTATACAGCAGTTGTTTCAGCTCGTGTGTATGCTCGAAGTGATAAATTAAAAATCTATATTTTACCAAATCCAATTTATCAAAAACTAAACTTCCCTGCTCAAGTTGAATTGATGATTAATTTTAAAGAAACCCAAATGCCCAGAGATCAAGATCTATTGTTTGTTGAAAGCTTTGGCTATCATGAAGCATTACCTCAAACTCTGGCAACTCATAATATCCAAGCCGAAGCCATTAAACCACAAGGAGATAAAAGAACTCGCCTCACCCTAACATCAACCTCAATTAAATCAGGGCTTATAAAATTTCCTAGACAAGGATGTGAACAATTAATTCAACAATTAGTGGGCTTTGGTGTAGAAAAACATGATGATCTGGCAGATGCTTTTTCATTATTAATAAATACTACTCTTGCCAAACATGCGAATGAACAGACGTGGCTCGCTTTCTTCTTTACAACTAATTCTGAAAGCACTACCTATTTTACGGATTATGTTGACGTGGATTAATTAAAGATTTTTTGTAATTTTCTAAATCTTCACTTTCTCAAAGTAACTATTTCGATTATTAATTCTTCCCTCGCTTTGCAAAAATTCGGACAAATCATCGTGATAAAAATTTTCCCAATTCATTTTATCGGCTAGTGGCTGCTTAACTAAATATAAAATATTGAACTACTATAGCCCAACTGCGTCAGCTCCATGTTCTGCTTGTTCTTGTGTAAATTTTTCATGCTTCAATTGTTCAATCAAACTAATGCGTGAAAAAGCTGAGTATTCCATGTATGTTTTAGCTTTTTTATCTGCTTGTTCGTTCCAATTAGCACCAGAATTATCTGCACCATAAACTGCATCGACATGTGAAAAATGCTCATACTCTAATTGATTAACTAACCCGTCATGAGAAAATGCTGAATATGCCAAATAAGTTTTTGCCTTGGCGACCGCATTTTTTTGACTCACTGTTTCACTTGGCGTTGCTGTAATGTTTTGATCGCCTACTTGCTTAGTCTCAGTTGGTGTCTGCTCTTCAGTCTTAGTGGACTCTATCTCTGATTCTGGTTTGGCTTCTTGCTTAGTTTCTGCTTTCGTCTCTTCTTTTGTTATCTGCTTATCTTGTTGGGTGTTTTCAACTTGCAAATTCTTTGGTGTAGTAGCAATAGCTATAATAAAAAATATTAGAGTAGCTGAACCAAAGATAAAAAATAACCTTTTTCTACTAACATTACCTTTAAACATTTTACTAAAGACGGTTGGTTTAATAACTCCTATTACCATAGCCAAAAGGCTTAATAGGAAAAGAAACATAAATAGTGCAAACATATTTTTTTACTTAATAATAAAAAGAAAACATTTTTTATTTGTAAATTAGTGATTGGTAGAAGCAAGAGTTATTATGAAAATAATTACGATGATAATGAAGAAGATAATTGCACAACTACCATTTAGGGTTTTCATAAAAAGACCTTCCTTTGATTTAACAAAAACTGTCTGTGGTGATGTTTGAGCTACTGGGGGCTTAGTTGTAGCATTAAGATCAGCACCGCAGTGTTTACATTTTATAGCCTCATTTTTTATTTCCTCCGCACAATATGGACATTTTTTCATACATAATTGTCTGATGAGTAAATAGTTGACGAAAGGTAACACAAAACCCCACGCCAACCGGATCTTGCGACCCCATATCAGTTTCCCAATATGACCCATGGAAGAGTAGCTGAACGTAGGGTTCAGTGTCTTCCATGGGATTTAAGTACCATATCCAAAAGTAAATTTTTGGGGTTAGGTACCTGGCTTTCGCCTATATAATTGTCAATGTTCATATTAGCCAAATATGACTAAAAAGTCCACTGATTATATAGGAAATCAAGGCTTTTGCTAAGCAAAAGTTATCGACAAGTTGCCAACAAGCGCGCTCTTAGCAAAAGAGCTGTTCTCTGTCATTAATTAAGTATATGGAAGAACAAGCTAAAATAGGTCTTATTGGCAATCTAGCCATAATCCCAACTACTAAGGCGAGGTATGTATTATACGCTCGGAAATCGACTGAATCAGACGAAAAACAAGCTCTCTCAATTGATTCTCAAATCAAAGAAATGTTGGCGATTGCAGAACGTGAAAGTCTAGATGTTATTGATATACGTCGTGAATCTCACTCAGCTAAAGACTCAGGTCAACGACCTGTCTATAAAGAAATTATTGAGGATATACGGAGAGGTCGATATAATGCAATTCTAACCTGGGCGCCTGATAGATTAAGTAGAAATGCTGGTGATCTTGGATCTCTTGTTGATTTGATGGATCAATTGTTATTAGTCCAAATTCGTACCTATGGACAAACCTTTACTAACTCCCCTAGTGAAAAATTCTTATTAATGATTTTATGTTCTCAAGCAAAACTAGAAAATGATAATAAGAGCATAAATGTAAAACGAGGATTACGGACAAGAGTTGAGATGGGCTTATGGCCCGCTCCTGCTCCAACTGGATATTTAAAAGAAAAAAGAATGGATCGAAAATGTGAAACCTTAATTGATCCAGATAGAGCACCAATTATTAAACAAATGTTTGAAAAAGTTGCTCATGATAAATGGAGTGGAAGAAAACTATATCACTGGTTAAAATTTGATCTTAATTTTAGAACAATTACTAGTAATAAAAATCTCTCCCTAGGGAATATCTATCTTATTCTAGAAAACCCCTTTTATTATGGAGTCTTTGAATATCCTAAGAAAAGTAATAATTGGTATAACGGCAAACACATCCCAATTATAACTAAAGAATTATTTGATCAAGTACAAGATCAAGTGAAAAATCAAGTACTACGAACTCAAGAACCAAAAGAGTTTGCCTTTACCAAGTTAATGACTTGTGGTTTATGTGGCTCAGGAATAAGTGCTGATGAGAAGTTTAAAAAACTTAAAGATGGTGGAGTTAGGCGCCATGTGTACTATGGTTGTACCAAATCTAAAGATAAAAACTGTAAACTAGGTTATACTAACGAAGAAGAACTTATTATGCAATTTGAAACACTCATGGATAGAATAAACCTTGATGAAATTAGTATTAAAGAAAAAATCAAATTCGAGGTTGAAAGGTTTAAAAAATTTCAACAAATTATTTTAGGTAAAAAGAATAAAGTTTCCGCTAACGAAGTAGATATTAGAAATTATGCAAAATTTATTCTATTAGAAGGTGAGGAAATAGAGAAAAGAGAATTATTGGGATGTTTAAGAAGCAAAATAATACTAAAAAATAAGAAGATTTCAATAGAAAAATAATTATTGATTAATGTTAATAAATAAGCTAAAATATAAACTTAAAATGACAAAAACACTATATATAAAAGAAGAAAGAAATTTAGAAAAAATAAAGCAGCTGGGCAGTAGCAAGGCTGTCTTTATTGAATTACCTATTTACAAACAGGACGTGCTCTCTCCATATAATGAAAATTTAACAAACAACAAAACAACCAGAAGCCTTAATAAATTAATTGAACTAATTCTTCTGTCTATTCAAGATAGCTCAGTAATTTTTATATATGGTTCTCCTATCCAACTAATTAAATTTAACGAACTAATCAACAATCGTCTCCATTTTCATTATTGGATATCATTGGACGCTGGAGATAGCATAGAGAAAGAAACAGTCGACAGTTTAAAACACAACCACTTGGGCATGTTGCTTTATAGCAAAAATAAAACAATAAACTGGCTAGATATTAAAAATACTAGAACTCCCTATTTTGCATGCATGAGTTGTAGTAATAATGTAAAAGATTGGGGTGGTAAAAAACATCTAATGAACACTGCCGGAGCTGGGCTTTCTGATGTTTGGAAAGATCTATATAAACACAAAGGATTTATTAAAGACAAAATTGTACCAGGTGTTAAGTTAGAAAAAATAAACACACATCAAAGCTTATTTAATAATAAATTAGAATGCCCAAATAAAATAAAAGAAAAAATAGAAAAACTAGTTGGAAATGAAAAAATTATACACATTAAAATAGAGCAATCTTTTATTAAACCATTAAATTTGTATAAAAAAGTTAATTTTAAAAACATTATTATTAAAAAAGCCGAGGAGCTAAACAATCAAGTTATTCTAGGTGACTGTATTGAAGAAATGAAAAAATTATCTAAGAAATATCCAAACGGTATTTTCGATTTAGTTTTCGCTGACCCACCATATAATTTAGCGAAAAAATATAAAGAATATAATGACACAAAACAAGCCAAAGAATATGAAGAGTGGTGTAATGCTTGGCTAGAATTGTGTGTAAAATTGACTAAACCTACGGGTAGTATTTTTATCCTAAATATTCCACGATGGTCATTAAGCCATGCAGCCACACTTAATAAATTCGCCTATCTAAGAAACTGGGTTGTGTGGGATTCACTGTCTACTCCAAAGGGTAAAATAATGCCAGCACATTATTCCTTGTTATATTATACAAAAGAACCAACAACAAAAATGCCCCATCAATTAGAGAAAATTGACCCTATTAACTACTGTTTAAAACCTTCTTGCCAAAAGATAAGAAACTCAGACCCTAGTTATATTAAAAATAAAGTTTATATTTCTGATATATGGTACGATGTTCATCGAATAAAGCATAAAAAAAACAGAGATGATCATCCCTGTCAACTACCATATAAATTAATGGATCGAATAATACAAATGTTTTCTAATAAAGATGACATAATTTTCGATCCTTTTGGTGGTTCTGGTACAACTGGCATTTGTGCTTTAAAAAATAACCGTAATTATTCATTAATGGAAATTGATCCATACTATAAAGAAATATCTGAACAAAAAATTAATGAGGTTATAATTAACGGCGACACTATTAGAAAAAGCGTAAATAATAAAAAGAGATCAAAATACACAAAAAAATTCCTGGAAATTAAAGCTCAGGAATTAAGTCAAACATTGAAGCGCAAACCAACTATTGATGAATTCATTAAACATTTTAATCTAGACATTAAAGAAATCAAAAAACTATACCAAGATCCAAAGCAATTACTAAAAGCTGGCAGAATTAGTATTCTCAATCAAAAAAATAGCTAAACACATCTTACTTACCAGATAAAATTTCAGCTCTTTCCTCTTCAGAAAGATCAGCCAAATGCTTCTTCACTAACCTCTTTGCCCGATATGTTCTTGTTTGCGGGAAAAGGCTCATAAATTGCCTAAGTGACTTCACTGGTGACTCAGCATCAAAATCTTTTGGCCGAAGATTGCCGTCCTTTTCTCTATAACTTAATAAACTAGCTTTATTCAAACCAACAAATTTATAAAAATGGTCTATTTTGACGTCGATTATTTCTTCATTTTTGTCAGTAAAACTATACTCAATAAAAATAAAGAAAATATTATCTCCTCCAAATTGCTGAATTTTTTTCTCCCACGTATTTATTGTTCCTAAATCATTGGCACTATTCTTACACGTTATCCACTCTCCTCTCTTATTTAATTCAACTCTATTCCCTGACTTCAATTCCAGTGCTAAATCTGGAGAAGCGTGAATCGTGAGATCGGGAAACTCATTCTTATCCTTTGCTCTCTTATATTGTTCATCGTTTGTAATTAACTTTTTCTCTTTCAATATATTAACAACAATATCAAACAAAGGATCTTCGATACTAGTACCAAAAGTTCTGTAATTGAATTTATCATCAATAATCACCTGCTTTAAATTAGTGATTATGGTCTCTCTTGAATTTTCTATCGCTTCAATAATTATTTCTTTATTCATATAACTACATAAAGTATAAAACAAATGCACTCCGTTAGCCAGAACTACCTCAAAGATGCTGAGGTTACTTAATAATGTTGGAACTTATTCAACGGACATTTAAAATTTTTCTTTCTTCGGAATATTTTAAACTATTTTAAAATATGCTCCCCTATTTTTTTAACCTTCTCACCCAAATATGCCTGAGCATGTTTATTAGAACGTATTTGTTCAACGGACGGCATGTAATTATACTTAGTAGAAAATTCCCACGTGATAATAAAATTTATTAATTTAAAAATCTCATATTCTCTAATTTCTAAGGGTATGAACAATTTATCAAGCTCTTGTTTCTTTAATTCTGCATCCCAGTCTTCAAATTGATTTTTAACTGGCCCAGTCGTCATTTTTAATTCCCCTATTAAATCCAATCGTGCATTTTCGTCAGATAAACCTTTACTAAGTAAACTTTTATAAAACTGAAAAAGAAATTCAATTCGCCTTGTCTCAATGGATTTTAAAAAATTAAACATAATAAATGAAATTCTTTTTATATAAAGGAGAATAAAGAGTCTATGGTTTCTTGCTTTAATATTTTACCATATTTACCATATTCATTATTAAAACTTATAAAAAGCTCTTTATAATCTTCTCTAAAATTTATAGATTTAATATCTGGTTCTTTTTCTAGTGTCTGGAACAAAAACTTTTTCATTCTAATAATTCCGGGGTATTTTTGATCAGTATTTTTTGGAAACAATGCAGTAAGTAGATAAATTTCATATGTAATATAGGAAGTGACTAAACTTATTAAAAGTGGGTCTGAATTTAAAATGTCCAACCCTTTTATAAAAATTTGATCTTCATCTTCTTTAAGTCTTTCTTTTAACTCCCCATCTTCTACTCTATCTAAATCATTTTCAAAAACATAGCCAGGATCAGGAACAGCCCAATTTAATGCACGTCCTAGTAGCTGTAGTTCAAAATTATTATTTTCCAAAGATTCCTCTTTGTAATATTTATCAAAAATGCTCATTATAATAGCATCATGAATTAAATTATTTAATTTTAGTGCATTTTTCAATTTAATTTTTTTTGTCCAAAACATAAATTATAATATAAATGAACACAACTCTAATTTTTTGATTTTAAGGCAATAGTTATAAACTGCAATAACTTTTCTTTATCCTCATTATATTTAGCAATCAGTTCATCCCAAAAATAATTTTTATTTGTATCAAAATAATCTGAAAAATTATTATTATTTAAACCAAATTGTCTTATTTTTGTAATAACACCCACAAAGCCAAACACATACCCAATCATTAAGCTAATGAATGCGCTATCTAAAAAATAAATATAGAATATTAGTGTTACCGCAAGAAGAATAATAATATGAATAAACAATTTTATGATGTAATTACGAATTATATGATTACTCTTTAATAAGGAAATTTTTTCTAACCTTTGAGTAAAAGGAATAGCGAAAAATACTATTAGGGTAACATTACTAATAGTAAAAGAAAATATTATAATTCCGAAGACTATTACTATTGTAGCGATTACGAATGTCATAGTTTTGGTTCTGAATTTATTTGTACTTTTATTTCTCCTTCGTAGACAAATGGTCCAAATAGTTTTTGAGGATCAGGTTTTCCATAATGCACATCATTATTCATTGAATAATAAGAACCTAATGTTCCGTGTGGAGTAATTGCATAATGCAATACATGATGTAGGCTGCCAGAAAATCCTTTCGGAAGTAAGGTTTTTGGAGCATAGACTACAAGCAATTCTTGGTCTACAACCATGGCAGCTAGTTGTGGCTCATCAAATACGCTTGCGGCAAGTAAAAAGTCATCTCGATGGATAATTGGTATTCGCACCTTATTGTTCAAAATTGGTGACTCTGCAACTAAATATCCGTACGGCTGGAGTGGTTTTTTTGCTTCAATTTGGTAATTTGAATCAATTGTCGTGTTATTTCTATCAAAATCCAAAACTCGAAACGTATGATTTACAATATCCGCCCAAGAAATTTCTTTACCAATTTCCGCAATAATGTCTTTTGCATCTACTCCTGTCGCTTCTTTGTATTTTATCTTGGCTCGTTCTTGCGCTGTAGCAATTATTTTTTCAACCGATTTCTCGTTACCTTTTTGTTTTTCTTCTAACATAGTAGAAACTTCTTCAGAAGTAAATCCTGAATCTTTTTGAAATTTTTTCATAAGTCCTTCATGTTTTGCCATCGCCCAAAGAAGCGACACCACCCAGATAAATAAAAGAAAATTTATAATTTTAACTGGCACTGACGCATAAATAAGAGTTATTAAAGATGAGACAAGAAATAAAATAGCAGTAATTTTTTGTGTTTTCCATAAGTGAACCACAACTAGAATAGTAAATACCAACATTGCTATTACCGATATTGCAATTAGAACTGTTGGGGCAGTATAATTCCCCTCAAGGTCTTCAGCTGAAGATATAATCGAAAGTATATAAGCTACTATTCCTAGAATTACTAATGTTTTACTTTTCATAAAATTATTTTATAAGCTCTTTGAGCTAGCTAAACTTGGCTGCGGGTTTGGGATTCGAACGCGTCCCGTGCTAGCTCAGTATCCGTGGCTTAAATGGCTCTCAGTTCGAGTCCTAAGAGGGTCATCATTTTTTGTGCTCAGAAACCCCTATTTTTAAAGGGTCTCGTGCTAGCACGACTTGGCTGCGGGACCTGGATTCGAACCAAGATACTCGCCTCCAGAGGGCGATGTCCTACCGTTAGACGATCCCGCAATATTATTTTGAAATTTTAAATAGGGCGATGTCTCCGCTTCGGCAAGCGAAGCGAGACGAGCTACCGTTACCTGCCTGCCGGCAGGCAGGGACAATCCCGCAATTATAAATTCTTCCATATTCCCTTTCTCTTTAGTAAAAGAGAAAGGGTGCCCGGCTACAGGCCGGGCGGGATAGAGTTAGCTTACCACTTTCCCACCAAAATTCTTCAAAAGATTATCAATCACTGAAGAATCAATACTGGCTGCCGCAACCGCCACATCAGCCACAGTTGCCGCTGACGGGGCTGATTCAAGCCCGGAAACACTATTTTCCACTAAAACCAGGTTTGGGTCAAGAGCCGTAGCAATCAAGAGCCTACGGCCGCTTATTTCGTTTAAAAGCCCCTCTACAAGCTGTCTGATGGCCGGTTCGTTCAATCTATCATGATGAAACTTATGTTTAAAGACGAGGCGCAAGGTTGAGCCTTCAACGCCGAGCAATTGGCAGGAACGTAAGACAAAGGATAAGGAATGATTATGTTGCTTAACTCTAACTAACAGCTCGTTCCAAGTGCCTTGAACTGAATCCAAATCAACCGGCGCGCCGCTCTCTTCTACTGCTTCTTGCTTAGCGACCGGAGCTTGAGTTACAGCAGCGCGCGCTTTCGGAGCTACTGAGCTTTGTCGGATTGTTGCCGGAGCGAGTAACGAATCGGAAGAAAGTAAACGTCCAAAGCACAAATCAACAATCGCCAGTTCCAAAGGCAACTGCGCAATTGGTGCATCTTTAATATCACGTCCGGCGTTGATAAACCTTTCAATAATCGCCGACAGCATTTCAATTTCAAACTTCGAAGTAATCGGTTCAAGACGAGCTTGCGCTGCTTCACCTAATTCTTGACCGACGCCGGCGCTTAAATCAGAACTGACTTTCGCAATTAATACTCGGCGCGCCAAATCAACCACCTCAGAGCAAAATACTTTTAAGTCCGCTCCGTTATCAGCCAAACGATTAACAAAACCAACTCCCCCGCCCGCGTTTTTATCAGCGAGCTGTTCAAGTAAATCGGCTGCTTCGTTAAAGTAACTGCGCGGAATAACTAATTCCGCTTCTTCTAAAGTAATTTCTTTGCCTTTAGCAGAGCTTGATTGTCCACCAATTGAAATAACTTGACCCAATAAACTTTCCGCATCTCTCATATGTCCTCCGGCATGCCGCGCAATCGCTTCTAAAACACCTGACGCCACTTTAATTTTTTCTTCGCGTACAATGCGTGCAAGTTTAGCGGTGATTTCTAAAGCGCTTATTTTTTTAAAATCAAAACGCTGACAACGGGAAATAATTGTCGGCGGAACTTTATGCACTTCTGTGGTACAAAGAATAAAAATAACATGAGCCGGCGGCTCTTCCATTGTTTTAAGCAGCGCGTTCCACGCACTCGCTGATAACATATGCGCTTCGTCAATGATAAAAATCTTATAACGACCGGCAGAAGGCGCTAAGCGCGAAGAAGCAATAATCGCTTCACGAACATTATCTACGCTCGTATGACTCGCCGCATCAATTTCAGCAACGTCGAGTGAGCGTCCCTCAGTAATTTCTTTACATGAACTGCATTCGTTACACGGATCAGCACTCTCTTTTTTTCGATTCGGACAATTTAATGATTTCGCCATCAAGCGCGCAATCGTTGTCTTACCAATGGCGCGCGGTCCGCAAAACAAATAAGCATGAGCTAATTGCTCAGCTTGAATTTCATACGCCAGGGTCAGTTTAATATGTTCTTGTCCGGCAAGTTGACCGAAAACCTGCGGACGATACTTTCGATAAAGGGTTGTCATAAGTCGGGTTCATTTTACTGTTTTTGACAACTTAAATCAAGTGCCAAAATCCCCGACTTTATTACACCGTTTTCTTAAAAATATGTTCAACGGCCGCCCAACGTGATTGGCCGGTTTTAGGAATCAAAATAATGATCTCGTCGCCTGATTCACCTTTAAAATACGTAACGCTGGCACCTAAAATACGGTAACGCTTATTACCAGCCGTCGCTGTCCAGTCGCCGGTAGCAGATTGTTCAAGTAAACCAGTTAAACGCAGACGATCAATCGGCTGAATCTGCTTATAAATCATCGTGCCCTGATCTGTTAGTGAGAGTTTCAATAAGTCGCCTTCTACCAGTTTTGATTTTGACGCATAATTGACCGGTACAGCATATTGCTTACCATCAGCGCCAATCATGCGCTCTCCGTCAAAGACGCCTTCAATCACTTTTTCAACATGCGCGCCCGGAGTGCTTGAATCTGCCGGAATAAAAAAATCATCAGTCCCTGACAGGCCTGATAAAAAGTCTGATAATGCTTCATTGGCTTGGCGCAAGTTTGCGACCAAGGCTCTGAGTGCTAATAATTTTTGTTGTGAGATTACAATGCCTTCTTCGGCAGCCGTCTCTTCGTCTTTATTTTTCATTTTATTTTTTTTGTTTTTTGAATTTTGTTTTTCCGCCGGGGGCGGACCAGCCTCTGGCTGGGTTTCGGCTTTTATTTTGGTTTTACACTTTTGGAACGATTGGTGCTATTTTGGTTCGCTCTAAAATATTTGCTTCAACGACAGCGCGTTCTTTGCCGTAGGTCATGCGTGACAAATGTTTTAGTTTGCCCGGCATATCATCGCGCTCTTCGCCGTAGAGTGGCCAAGGCGTTTTCATAGAAAACGGACGACTCGTAGTATTATCTATTAACAGTTTAACATATGTTGTGAATTTTTCAACATTGATTAAATCATATTCATTAAAAACGGGCGCAAATTCCTTTTTCAAGAATTCAGCATCTTCCGAGCCTACTTTAAACGTAACCATCGTACCAACGTTACCGAAGACTGCTTCTTTGATAGCGTTATCACCGCGTTTGGAAAGTTGTCCGATATATTGGTGCGCAATAACCAAACCTAAACCGTATTTACGCGCTTCCGACAAAATCTGACAGATTGAATCGGTAGTAAAGTTTTGAAACTCGTCGATGTATAAAAAGAAATCTTTTCTCTCGGATTGCGGTAAATCAGCGCGCGACAAAGCTGCCATTAAAATTTTACCAACGATGATCATACCCAAAAGATACGCATTTAATTCTCCAACAATTCCCTTTGGCAGATTGACCAATAAAATTTTATTGGAATCCATAATATCGCGCAAATTAAACGAACTCTCTTGCTGACCGATAATCGGACGCATCATATCGTTGGAAATAAATGACGTGAGCTTTGAAGTGATATACGGCACAACGTTGGCAAGCGCCGCGTCTCCCCCGGCTTTTTCCGCCTCTTTACGCCAAAAATCAACCACGGTCGGGTCAGTACAACGCGCCAATTTCATATTTCTAAAAGCGGTATCTGATAACACCTTTGGAATTTCCATTAAGGTTGAACCTGAGCCAGGATCACTCATGATTAATAACATGGCGTTTCGCATATACTGTTCAAAAATCGGACCACCAGTCGCTTTCAAATCATAAAGTTTATCAAAAATACCGATCATTTCGTTGATAACAAATGATTTTTGTTCAGGATAGCGAGGATCAAAATCAAGCAAGTTAATCGACATCGGTCGTTCAATATCTGCCGGTGAAAAAATAATAACGTCGTTAGCTCGTTCCGGAGGTACATGCTTTAATACATCGTCAATCAAATCGCCGTGCGGATCAATCATACAAATTCCGCGTCCGGCAATAACATCTTGAATCGCCATGTTAGCGAGTAATATGGATTTACCAACACCGGATTTACCGACAATATACGTATGACGCATACGATCAGCCGGCTTGATAAAAACATTATTTGTAATGCCGCGAAATTCATTCGTACCGAGCAATAATCCTTCGGTCGGCAAATTAACTGGTGCGGCAGCCTGACGCGCGGTTAGCCATAAAATATTTGGTGTCTCGGCACTAGCCAAAGGAAAATGAAAAAGACTCGTCATCTCTTCAGTGTTAAGAACTGAAGCTCGCTCTTGTTTAAAACGACGGAAAATAAAATCACGCACCACCGTAGCAGAAGCGCGACCGCCCGTTGCTAAATACAAACTGTTACCGTGTTCATAATAATTATACTGACTGAAACTTGAAACCAAATGATTTAACATTGTACGTGAACGCATTTCAAGTTTTGCGCTCGCTACCAATCGAATATTTATTTCTACGCCGGCTTTGGAACTTTTTTCTTCAATACCTTTTAAGACTTCTTCTTCTTTGGCAGTTAGTTGGCGATGCTTTTCAGGTTCATTTGGTTTTTGTGTTTTTAAGGCTGAACTAAAATCTCCGGCGACTTTCGCCACTTGTCCGAAACTTGAAGAGCCGAGCGCTTCTTTTAATGATCCGGTCTTATACGCTTTATCAACGACGCGACGCGCGCGAGCGTGCCAGGACGGCGGAGCTGATCTGACAATATATTGTATTGCCATACCTTCGTCATCATTGATTTTAGACATCGCGTTAATAATCGAATTCAAAGGATCTGAATCGTCTTTTTGATAAGTCTTTAAAGGTAACACATTTGATAGCTTGGTTTTCATCATCGCCGAGCTAATCGCGCCTTGAGCGGAAAAAACATTATAATCAGGCACTTCTTCTATAACTGCTTCCGGATACAGAGCATGTACCTGTTGCTCAAGATACAAAACGTATTCGCGCGGCGTAACCATGTAAAAAGAAATAACTTTGTTGTGCGCGACAATTTCAAAAGCAAAATGATCATTGCGACCAATAAACCACGACTTAATTCCCTTTTGCGCGCGTAAACCACCAATAGCGGTAAACAAACCTTCTCCTTTAGCAATTTCTTCACGAAATTGTTGAACGGTGGCGGCCTGGTTTTGATCCTGCGGACTTTCTTTAGGAAGCTTTACTAGAAAAACAACATGATCGTTCATTGAACGATTACTAAGTAATTTTCTAAAAATCAATGCTGCGGCGACAAGTAGTACAATAAGTGCTCCAAAAATAAAATATATCGGACTGATCTCGGGAGTTGTCAGTTCGGTTTGCAAAGGTACTTCCGGCTGATATTCATTTAATTGGCTTTGACCGAAATCCATACTATAGTTTGTCGTTCAATTTAATAATGCGATCAGTTTTCAATTTTGCTTCCTGTTCAAGAAAAAATTTGTTAACGCCAGGAATAAGCGTCAACCAGCTTTTAATAAGACTAATAATTTTTTTAACTTTAATTTTTGCCGAACCGAGTAAAACGTTTATTTGATTGGCAGTCATCTCACCTTTGTAACGAAATTCCTCTCTTTTATCTTCAGGTAAATTAAAATAAACGCTTGCTAAATCTTCTTCTAAAATTTTCTCAATCTGCGCAGCTCTTTCTTGTTCAGGTGTGAGAGTAATCGGCGCAGCCGGACTTGATGTTGTGCTTGGTACGACTGGAATAGTGGCTTCTGTACTAGGCTCAGCTTTTTCATTAGCAATTTCCGGAACCGAAACTTGCTCCGGCGTCGCCGGGCTTGTTACGGGTACTTGTTCAATACTTGGCGTTAAAACTTTTTCCTGTTCGCTCATAGGTAAAATAGACCGCCGAAGCGGAAACGTATATCTATATTATAGCGAAAAATCGTTTTAATGTCATATACAAAACCCCTCTCCATTAAAAATGGAGAGGGGCAGGGGTGAGGTCTATTTCTTCAAAACCTTAGTCTTCCCCTCAGGGCCATCTTCAACAATATAACCCTTCTCTTCAATTTCTTTTCTAATTTGATCAGAAGTATTAAAATCTTTCATCGCTCTCGCGCCGTCACGAGCACTCATTAATTCAATAATATCTTCGGGCAAAGTATCAGCTATTAAATTAAGTCCAAGAACTGTATCAAAATCTTTTATTGTCGCGAGCTTAATCGCAGGCGCTAAATCTGTTTTCAAAAGATTTTGAAGAATAGCAATTGCCTGCGGCATATTTAAATCGTCGTTTATTGCTTCAAGAAAGATTTTTTTAGTTTCTTCGTCGACTTCAGTTAGTTCAGAACCTAATTCAGAAATTGCCCGACGCAGATTAATCAAGGCCGCGTTGGCTTGTTCTAGAGCTTCGGGTTTATAGTTTATTGATTTTCTATAGTGTGTTAAGAAACACATATATCTAAAAGCCAAGGGGTCAATATGCTTCTTAATAGTTTCTGCTTCAAGCGTTAAGAAATTGCCCGTGCTTTTCGCCATCTTCTCCCCTTCTCCCAAATTCAAAAATTCACCGTGCAACCAATAATTAAAAAACTTTTTACCGGTCGCGGCTTCAGATTGAGCTATCTCATTAGTGTGGTGAATATTAATATGGTCAACGGCGCCGCAATGAATATCGAGATGATCTTTCAAAAAATGCAAACTCATTGCCGAGCATTCAATATGCCAACCCGGAAAACCCGTTCCCCAAGGCGAATCCCATTCCATTTCTCTTTTTGAATCCTTGGGTGAAAACTTCCATAGAGCAAAGTCAGTCGGATTTTTCTTTTCATTGTTTTTTTCAATACGTGCTCCCTCTTTTAATTCATCAAGCTTAAGATGACTCAATTTGTTATACTCAGGAAATTTAGCCGTATCAAAATAAACGCCGTCAGAAGTAACATACACAAAACCTTTTTCTTCTAAGGTTCTAATCAAATCAATTTGTTCGGCAATATAATCAGTCGCCTTGCACCAAACATTCGGCTCTAAAATATTTAGGTTTACTAAATCTTTTTTAAAGGCTTGTAAATAAAAATCAGCAATTTCATGTGCGGTTTTACCTTCCCTCTTTGCACCGAGTTCAAGCTTATCTTCGCCCATATCGCGATCGCCTGTTAAATGCCCAACATCGGTAATATTCATCACGTGGCTAACACTGAATTTGTTGTATAGCAAAGCACGCTTCAAAATATCTTCAAACACATACGTACGCAAGTTACCGATATGTTGAAAATTATATACGGTCGGACCGCAAGTATATAAACCAACCGGATCACTGATTGGCTTAAACTCTTCTTTTTGGCGAGATAAACTGTTATGAAGAAAAATGTTCATATATACAGTATAACGTATCTGTCATCCCTGCGAAAGCAGGGAACCAGCTATTAAAAAATCCCGGCGTTAGCCGGGATTTACAATGGAGCCACCTCAGGGGTTCGGACCCTGGACCTACGGTTTACAAAACCGTTGCTCTACCAGCTGAGCTAAGGTGGCGAAATAATGGGAATTGTTAATTTTGATTTATAATCATGCCCCTTCTTCTTTAACCATTTCTCATGCTTTCTTGCTTCTATATAATTAGCATGTTTTTTATAATATACCAAATGATACGGTCTATTTACGGCTGTACTTTTGAGCTTACCACTATTATGGTCCCGCAGACGCCTAAAGACGTCAGCGGAAATACCAGTATAATAGTTACCATTATTACCTCTAATGAGATAAGTAAATACTCCCTCCATAAGTATCTGCTCTACTTCACCCCGCCCATTCGGGCGGGGCAAGCTGAGCTAAGGTGGCGCTCATAGAGAATAACTAAAAATAAAATAAAAATCAAGTCCGGCTATTTGAAAACGCCAATTTCAATTTTATTTAAATCGTCATTAGTGATTCCGAGGGACAATTTTTTGAACACATCAAGCACCGTAAATACCGTAATAAGATGACGCTTGCCACTCGTATCAACATACCAAGTGAAGCCCATCTTTTCAACTTGTAATAAAATCCTGCCTTTTAATCTATTGGCCAAAGCTGTGATTCGAGAGGCAGAAGGAGCTATTGGAACTTGAGCTAAGTTTGCATCAGTTATGCCAAGAGCGAAACGACGGAAAATGGTTAATGCATTATCCAATCGTACGTGATATCGCTGACCACTCACTGGATCAAGGTACCAAATCTTACCGTGATCCCCGACTGCCAACAACAACCTGCCCTTTAAACGCTCGGTCAGTTTTTTGTCTACCGGAACAGAGGCCACATCGCTATCATCGGATCCTTGGTCTTCAATAACTGTTTCGACTTCTGAAGGAGTATTATTTTGATTATTCTGATTTTGAGGAGTTGGTATAAATCCGCCATTTCCACTGACAGCTATCGCCGCTGAAAAAACATCACTGACACTATTATTTGAAATATTGATTGCAGAGACCCGATTATCCTGTTGGCGAGTATAGTATATATAGGTGCCTGCGTCGCTAAAACCCGCTACTGAATGTCCGGAAATTACAATTGCTCTTTCTTGATACGTATTGGGATTAATCGACCAAATCGTTCCCGCATCAAAGGCGGACACGTATAATCCATTTTGTGTTGCTATGATTTCGCGTGGACCACCCGATACGGAAATTGTCGCTTCAAGCGCCTTAGTGTCGGAATTTATTACCCAAACCCTGTTAAGTACATAATTTGTTACGAAGAGTTTGTTGTTATACGTTGCTAAACCGTAAGCACCTGCTCCGGTGCTTGGCAAAATGACTACATCAACTACTTGATCCGTACTTGTATTGATTACCGAAAGAAAGTTGCCTCCCCCCTTATTTTGATCACCATAATTTACTACATACAAATTTGAGCCCAGTGATTGCATGCTCCGAGGAGAAGTACCGACAGATGTTGTTGCTGTAACAATATTAGTTTCCGGAGATATGACTGAAACCGTATTTGAACCTGAATTACTTACATACAGTTTTGAAGCCGCGACATGCAGTTTAGAAGGTCGCAGTCCCACTGAAATCGTGTGCTCGACAAGATTAGTTGATGTATTAATGACTGACACTGTATTTGAAGCACTATTTGCAACATACACATACGTTACTCCATTAACGCTCAAAGTCGCTATTCCCTCAGGTTTATTCCCAACTGAAATAGCAGTCACTCTCGAACCATTGCTTTTGCGAAGTACCGTCACCGTATTATCTCCTTTATTGGCGACATATAAATATTCAGTACCATTAACTACCACGGGCAGTGAAATTTGTTGCGGTAAACTATCCGTTGCCGCAGAAGCAAAATCTCCAATAACAATAGTATGAGAATCACCCAAGTTACGAACAACCGGCACAATGTTTGTATCCGAAGCATCAGATGAACTAATGAGAGAATAGTCCGTTCGACTATGTCCCTCTAAATCACTTACTGCAGCGTCCGTAATCGCGGTGACTGACAAATCCGGCGTTGATTCACCACTGGCTATAGTATAGGTTCCTGATAAAGTTCCTCCGCTAACAATATTCAAAACAACCGAAGCACCGCTATTTAAGCTGATAGTCATAGAAGAACTATTGTGCAGTGCTCGTGCAAAATGAGCTGTAATGTTTATTGCCTGACCGGCGGTATATGTGCCGCTAGCTGTCGTAGAACTGAACGATAACAGATCAGGCAACTGGCTAGGCGTATTCTTAAGATTAATGACAGTGAGTCCAGTAGAATTTCTATTTGAAACAAATAAGTTTGAATTGATAACAGCAAAATTTTGTGGTCCATTCTGTGAACTAATAGTGTCAGTTACAACATCGAAGTCTGAATCAATGATTGCAAAGTCGGCACCTGCATTAACATTATTTCCTACGATAAGCTTATTTTGAGCAACAAAAGTATTTTGAGGGCTAAAACCAAGTGCGATTGTTGAGGAAATAGTATCGCTTACACTATTAATTACTTTTATTTGATTATTTTGATATAGACTGACATATAATTTATTTCCAATTGCAGAACTCATACCAAGATCTCCGAGCCCAGGATTAATAGTTGCAATTATTGTATCACTGCGAGTATCAATAACTTTAATCAGAGATGAACCTGCAAGTACGTATAATTTATAAGCTATAACCGAAGAACCGTGCGGAGTTGAACCTGTAACTATGGTCGAGGTAACAGTATCGGTCAATGTATCTATAACAGAGATGCTACTTCCATTATAATTATTAATATATACTTTATTACCAACCACGGTAGCACTTCTAGGACCATTGCCTACGCTGATTGTCCCGCTAACAGTATTTGTCAGACCATCAATAACTGAGACTGTATTACTAGCAGAATTCGTAATATATATTTTTGTACCGGACACAGTGGCGCTAAAGGGGCTTGATCCAACACTAATAGTCGCAATTACCGTATCTGTCAGAGTGTCAATCACTGAAACATTGTTGGAGCTAACATTAGGAACATAGATTCGTGAACCAAGAACAG
This sequence comes from uncultured Gammaproteobacteria bacterium, assembly GCA_964599395.1. Lineage (GTDB taxonomy): Bacteria > Patescibacteriota > Patescibacteriia > Patescibacteriales > Patescibacteriaceae > Patescibacterium. The sequence continues at coordinate 27,237 of CAZRDY010000004.1, read as the reverse complement.
ATAACTGCACAGGGGAAGATCCCACTGGGATCACTGCTAGCACGGCATGATTTGTCGAGTTAACCACATAGACTGAATTACCAGTCATAACATAGATTTTTTCTCCCACTGCAACCGTACCCGACATCGATATTACTCCCCCTAAATCAATAAATGTTGAGACTGTCACTGCAGTATCATTTAATGGAGCTGCTTCAGCTCCTACGATTGATTTAATAGAATTAATTCCAGGAGTGTAGTCAAGCAAGACTGTATCGGTCAAACTGAAATTTGTTTCCTGAGCAATAAGGATTGTTACCTTGGTGCCCGAAATAGAAATATTAGAAATTGTGGCGGCAAGTCCATTCCTTGAAATTGCAAAATCATTTGCCGATGGAATCGAACTACTGTTAAGCGCTCTATTGTAAGTAAGTGTGATAGTTTTTATCGTAGCAGATGCTGTAGATAAAGCCGGTAGGGGAAATATAAAAGAACCATCATTCAATGTATTAAAAGTTGTAGTTCCGTCATACGTAGTGCCTACTACATCAACAATCGCACCATCCGCTAAGACAGTCCAAGGTCCTCCGGAAACAAAATTACGTGTCGTTGTGATAGTTGTTGTATAACGACGTGTTTGAGTTCCGGAAACGCTACCTCCACGTCCCGGAATCTCGGAAAGATCTCCGTTAAACGTAGCGTCGCCTACAACCTGACCCGAGGCATGTTGTGAACTGTCATTAAATGTAGCATTGGCTAAAATGTTACCATTATTCACGGCGCTGTCATTAAAAGTCGCGCTAAAAGTTACTTGTCCGTTATTAATCGCTGAATCATTAAAAGTCGCGTTAGCCTCAACAACACCAGTGTCAGCCGCATTCTGGCTTGAATCATTAAAAGTACTCGTGCTTTCTAGCGTTGAGGAGTTAATACTCGTATCATTAAATGTCGCCGTACCCTGAACTATGCCCTGACCACTGCCCCAAGCACCATTGAAAAAGTTTTGCGAACTGTCATTAAAGACCGCGGTGCCGGTTACTGTGCCCCTGTTCACGGCACTACCATTAAAGGTAATATTGCCATCAAAAATGGTCTGATCAAAGGCGAAACCCGTAGGCACGATAAATACTTCGTCAAACGCAAAATCAGGCAATTGATTTGCCGCTATAGTACAATCAGCATCGGTCCAATAATTTCCCAATTCAGTCGGACTCGTATTTACCGCGTTATTAAAATAGTAGCTCGTGCCGTTCGGGTAGATAAATGATCCTCCGTTAATTGCCGAAAAAGTAGTTGTTCCGTCAAAGCTAGCACCGGTAAGGTCAACTTCTACACCATCCGCCACGACGGTCCACGGACCAACTAAGGTAAAATTTCGAGTAGTGACTGTAGCCGTAGTATAGTATCTAGTCTGTATTCCACTCACATTATTTTCGCCACTCTTACCGCCGCTATTCTCACTCAAATCTCCATAAAAAGTGGCGTCATTGCCTACCGTGCCGCCATCATCCACTGAATTATCATAAAAGAAAGCATTAGCCTGTAACTGCGCTAAACCCGTGGCCTGACTATCCTCATAAAAAGTAGCATTACCAACAACCGTACCTCCGCTAATACCACCGCAGATACTATTATCAAAAAATTCGGCATTTCCAGTAACAAGCCCATCATTAATAGCGCTATCATAAAAAACCGCATTTCCGGTTATTTCTCCGTAATTAAAGCTATTACCTCTAAGAACGGCATCACCCGCGAAAACCGCGCCGCTACTAACAGTAACATGATCTACTGCAAAGTTAGGTAGCTCTAAGGCCGGATTGCTCAAAGCTTCGTCATACCAATAGTTACCCTGCTCGAGAGGACTCTGGTTAACTGCATTGTTAAAATAATAAATTACCGGATCAGCGCGTACAACAGAAATCCACAACGCACTCACCCCGGAAACAATCAAGACGGCTAAAGCAAGATATTTTTTATTGTTCCAAAAATTATTTTTTTTCTTCATGTAACAATCTTAACGTTTTGCACCTGAGTAAGCGATTGCTCGAATAATATTCCAGGCTTCTGCCGAACGAGGAGTAACTCCATAAACCCAGCGATAACTCTTAATGGCAGCTTGTTCATTTTTAGTATTTCTTTGTGATGGCAATAAACCGTAACTCATAACCTTAATAGCGTTTTCGTCCACGCTTCGCATTAAATCCGGAGCTCGACCGTATATTTTTTTAAACTGTTTAAAAGCACGCTCTTCAGCCGTCGCATTTCGATTACTTGGCCAACGTCCATGAGCAATTTTTAGCACATCACTCCACTCACTTTCATCATTCGGCAATGTACCGTAAACCCGCAAATAAGAATTGAGAACTCCGGCCCGCTCCCCCTCTCCTATGACGCGTGTAGTGTCAGTTCCATTACAGATGAAATTAATAATTGAAGCTCTCTGCGTTGTATTAAATGTTGTATCCGCATTAATAATTGCTTGATATTTACTCAGAACCTTTATCCTTCGGTCTTGGTCCGCAGGACTCAGGCCGTTTGACGCAATCATTTTCGATTCAAGAGCAATCTCTTCGAGTATAGTTTTTGTCTGAGAAATAGGAAGAGGATTAACAATTTCAAGAGGCGCCGGAGTTGGTAGAGACGGCAATGGTGCGGGGCTAATTCCGCCTCCTCCGCCTCCGCCTCCACCACCGCCGGAAGATTGACCCATTGTCACAGACAACTTAGATCCTGAACTCAGAGAAGAATAGTTTAATGATGTATCTTGTGCAAAAGCGGCGTAGTAATACGTTGTGCCGTTTACTAGTCCGACGTTAAGATAGCTTGAATTGAGCCCCGAATATATGAGCGTACCATCACTTATATCTACTGGATATGATCCGATTTTACGGACTACTTTTATTGCCAATAAATCAGCATCCGCCGGATTATCCCAATGAAGATTCACTAAACCGGTACTTGTTGTTCCTTCCAGATTAGTAACCGAAGCGGGAGCAATTGAGTCATGTGCATACTCACTATCTTTTGAGTCGGAGGCAATTACTGAATAATTATAGGTTGTGTCAACAGCGAACGCGGTATAATAATAAGTAATTCCATTCGTTAATCCAGTATTGGAAAATGAACTTGCCGTTCCTGAATACACTTCAGTTCCGTCGCTTACGCTCGTCGGAAAAGATCCTGTTTTGCGAATTATTTTTGTTTCTAAATAGTCCGAATCAACCGGGTTGACCCAGCTCAAATTAATTCCCGTATTAGTACCGGTAGCTTGAAAATTACTAATCGCACCTGGATGAACGTTGTCAGCAATAACCATCAACGGATCGCCTACTACTACTTGTACGTATCCCATTTTTGGCATACCCATATAAGCGGCTTCAACCCAAGGATATCCGATTGCATATAAAGGCATCCATATTTCATCTCGTGCCAAGGATGAGGTATACGGTTCATACACGTTACCGACTCCACCGCTTCCGCCGATAGAAATCCATTCAGCGACTTGACCATGATAATACTGATCGGGAGACTGGAAGCCGTAGGCGGTAAACGATTCCCAGGTCGATATTACCGCACCATTCAATAAATCAAAATCAAGATGATTGGCGTTCACCGGATTGTTTGAAATATAACCATCGCCTAAACCGTCCAAATAACCGGATGAGGAGTAACCCATAATTGGGTGAACGCTTGTTGTTATATATATCGTACCCGGATACGGATCAAAAATTGTATTCTTATGAAAACTTTGTAAGCGCGTATTGGCAGTTGCGTAATTTGCGTAGATAGAACTTGCGGGTGAATCAAGAACCCAATAACCGGAACTCGAGGTATCGGCGGCGACGCCGCGATTTATCATTCCGAGTACATCATTAAGTGTGTATCCATCAAGACGAGAAACCAAGTAACGCAATGTATAACCGTTTGATGAAAAATAATTTAATTTAAAATGATTATTTTCGGCAAATGTAGTGTCAGTATTGTAATACGGATTTGTATGCCGCGAAGTTGATTTAAAATCTTGATATGACAATGAAATTCCCGCATCAACGGAAGCAAAATTTACCGGACAACTCGGGCTGCAGCCGACCGCAAAAGGATCGTGAAATCCGTCATCACCCATAATTTTTAACGGGACACCCTTTACCGTGACAATAACTTTAACAACATCATCAAGGTTGTTATTCGTTAAATATGTTTCAAGCGGTGTTTTAATTAAACTATTGTATTGCGCCCAAGTAATCTCTTCAGTCAAAGGCATTGCAAATCCAACAACCTGGTTAGCGGGAATTCCCGGACGAACCGAACGATAGTACTCAGCTATCTGCTGACTGTCTTGTGTGAGATTTGCGTCGCTGTCGGTGACGTATGATGAGTTATACATAACTAACACTTCACTCTCGGTAGGTGCGGCTTGATCCGTTGCCGCTTGTACCGAAAAACCGGCAAAACAAACAAAAACAATCACGGTACAAACCATGATGTACATAAAAATATAGCCTCTTCTCTCGGGGTATTTCATATTTTTAGTATACCAATAAATAACGTCATTATAAAGCCCTTTTTAGATGAATTGACAAAGGCTCAATTTAGTACTACTTTAGAGACATCTAGCACCTTACCAAAGTGGTGAAATTAAGCAAATTTGTTGGTTTTCTCTGCCCGTTTTATGCGTTTAGAGATAACCAACAAATATTTCTTAAATCAAACCAAAATAAAAAAATGAAAATGAAAATAAATTTTTTCTCATTCTTAATTCTTGTTATATTAGTGCTTGGACTGGCTCTGAATCAAGTAAATGGTCAAATATCCATAGACTCAAACACTTTCAGCTATAACCAGGATTTTAATTCCCTTGTTCTCTCTGGTACTGGTTCGACTCTCCCGACTTCATGGCAATTCAATGAAACTGGATCAAGTGCAAATACAACCTACTCTGCAGGCACGGGTTCATCTAATGCAGGTGATACTTATAGTTTTGGATCAGCAAGCTCTACTGATAGAAGCCTCGGAGGGATACAGTCTGGAAATCTAATCCCTATTTTTGGAGTAAGTTTTATCAATAATACTTCCGAAATTCTTACTCAACTACCAGTTAAGTATACAGGCGAACAATGGAGATTAGGGGCTCCGGGACGTGTAGATAAATTACTCTTTCAATACAGTTTAAACGCAACCAGCTTAACTACTGGATCATGGATATCAATTCCAAGTTTAGATTTTATTGCGCCAGTAACAACAGGCATCGCTCGGGCTTTAGATGGAAATGCGCCAGGAAATCATACTACCATTTCTTATACAATTTCTGGAATATCATTAGATTCCGGATCAATCGTATGGATGAGATGGGTGGACACAAATGCTACCAGCTCCGATGATGGATTAGGAATTGATGATTTTATCTTTAATGAGAGTAACGATCCTCTTCCCGTTGAATTAAGTTACTTTAATTCAAGCGTACAGGGAACTACAGTAACCTTGAATTGGGAAACAGTGTGGGAAATGAATAATTACGGCTTTGAGATTGAAAAAAAATCTCTTGATGGTGATTGGAATAAAATAGGATTTGTCAGCGGCTCCGGAAACACCACAATGCCAGTTTCTTACACATTCATCGAAGACAATGTTAATACCGGCATATACAAATACAGATTAAAACAGATTGATTTTAACGGCAATTATGAATACCACAATCTCGCAGGGGATGTGATAATCGAAAAGCCTCAAAAGATTAGTCTTAATCAAAACTATCCAAACCCCTGTAACCCCTCAACGATACTATCATACACATTACCGACCGACATTTTTGTCAGTTTAATAATATATGATATCCTTGGAAGAGAAGTTGCAGTACTCGTGAACGAAATAAAAAAATCCGGTTATCATAACCAGATCTTCAACTCAGACAATCTCGCCAGCGGCATCTACTTTTATACATTATCCGCTGGACAAAATAATCCGATCGTCAAAAAGATGACGATTATAAAATAAGTTCTTTCTCATCCCCCTTATTCGTTTAATTGTTTTACCCCAAATAGAAAGCTGGTCAACAAGACCAGCTTTTTTAATTGCCATAATGTGTGCGCCCAACAGGATTTTCACCCCGCTCTGCGGGGCAAGCCTGTGACCTTCTTTTTAAATAATTTGTGCGCCCAACAGGATTCGAACCTGTGACCATCGCCTTAAAAGGGCGCTGCTCTACCAGCTGAGCTATGAGCGCAAAAAAATTTTGCTGCTAACTATGCGAGACTTCGCTAAAGCTATGTCGAGTAAACAACATAGCTTTATAACTTTTAACATTATTTAAAATAAAAATCAAGCCTGCCTGCCGGCAGGCAGGTATCAGGTCGTCGTGGTTGTAATAACAAAGCTGACCAGTGCGTAAGACATAAAAATAACAACTAAGCCAATAGCCGCCCACATTAATATATTTTTTCCCCGTTCAACTGCGCTTGAATTACCTCCGGAAAGCATCCAGGTAAATCCTCCGTAAATAAACATGAGTAAAGCCAATGAACCGACTACGCCAAGTACACCGTTAATAATATTACCAATAAGTTGAGGTACGCTGCTAACAGATAAGGGGTTGGTTAGATTGGTTGGACCGGCCGGTGTTTGTTCCTCAAGCTGAGCTTCATCTTCTTTCTCAATTTTTTGTGCGTAAGCCAACTGTGTTACTGCAAACATTGAGAGAAGCAAAAGGAGGCAAAAATATACTTTTTTCATAAAGTTAAATATATAATAATGGTAGCATAAAGAAGAATGATGGTAAATAAAGACAATGAAAAAAGCGACGAATTAAGGTTCGTCGCTTTATAATTGTGCTCTTTTGAGCTTATTTTCTTTTTATCTTTAAGTATAGGTCGCAGCTTCCAATTCCGGCGCCACCAACATACACCTTTTGATTCTTCTTTGTTCCCTTAACAGTAAATGTAATGTCACCGTCATAGACCCTATTCATACTGCAAACTGTATAGGGTCCTGTTGGATTATAGTAGTGAAGTTTATCCCCGGGATTAACTCTAATCTTAGTATCGAATTCCCTACTGTCAACGAGGTGAATTAGGTATGTATCATTGCCCAACTTTTCCACAAATGACCTATCATTATTCACTGATTGATTATTGATCGGCTGAGTGGTGCTGAACTCATTCGTCGGCTGATAGTTAACATTCTTTACTTCCTGCAACTGAAGTTGTTCCTTTGATTTAGGGTGATATATAGAGTCCATTAAATTCTCAAACTCTTCTCGCTCCTTAACCATTTCTCCAGACATTTTTAATGCAAGTGAATCTTTACCGGCGGCATATAAGTCATTCTTGCTTTTATTCTTCTTTTCCATTTTGTCATTAAACTTTTCCCTGTCATCTTTTTCACTTTGAGCATTATTCTCTGAATTTTTATATAACAGATTATTAACACTGAAATAATTACCGTCAATGAAAGTTCTTGCACCCGGTAAAAGTAAAGCTATTAAAGCATATATCAATATTGTAGTAATAATTACTCCAGCAGCTGTACCTGCTCTTCTTCCGATTACTCGTACTAAATTGATACTGAAGATAATTACTAAAACAGGCAGAAAATCTATTCGAAGCATTACCGATAAAATAGCAAAGAGAATAACTAACGCTATTAAAGCAATAATACCTTGCCAGATTTTTGAAAAAGAATTAAACCATGCAGAAAATCTCTGCTTTAAGCTTTCTCCCTTTACTTCTTTTACTTCCTGATCAACTTCTGTCTCTACTACTTCAGCATCGCTGATATTTTCGTTATTATCCAATTTATATTCTCCTAGTTTTTATTTTAATTTTGCTAAACCTTTTGAACCTAATTTGAATAAACCGCTAATCACTTCGATCACTTCAAATATGACGAAAACCATTCCAGCGCCTTTTGCCCAGACACTGCTAAAGAAACCTGATTTCTTTGATGACTTGGGTGATGCTTCAGCATCAACATTTGTCACATTTACTTCTGATTTCTTATGTCTCTGTAAGGTATCAATAAACTCCTCAGCGTTTTCAATGAATGAATCCCCTGTTGAGCTTGAATGATTTGTCGTTTTTTCTTTAATAATTTGAGCACTCGCAATTACTGCGTATTTAATGAAGATTGAATAAACTAAATAAACACAGAATAAAATAAACCATACTATGCTTAACATCACCGGAATAATCCATAGAATATCCAGATTAGATCCAGAAGCGTTCATTCTTTCATCAAAGCTTTTACTAAAGAAAAGAACATACAAGCCAATAAAGAATACTGGTACAAAGATCAAACCCGCAAGAGACATGAGCCAAAATATTGGACTCATTAACATAGCTCCTATTTTTTTGAAGAAACTCATCCGCTGTCTTGGGATTGCATTATGAACCTTCATAATGCATTCTTTTTCAATACCGGGAGTTGTTGCAGATATCTCAACAATTTCACCGGGACATACAGGATTAATCAATTCAAATGATACATGTCCCAAGGGGTTAGTCAGAAGAATTTCTTCTTCCCCACAATAGGTTATATTCACCGGAGTTACGCCAACCTTGCCGTCTTCAAGAGTTACATAAATATTTGCTCTTGCCTGACCAGTAGATGAAATAACATAACTTCTCATACGAATATGATTAGCGTTTGTTATTTTATCAGCTATGGCCGAGGGAAGTTCAAAGTTTATCTGGCTCTCATCTTTTTGTTGCTTAAGTCTCACTCTTATATTTATTGTTTTCCCGGCGTCAGTTGCTGGGAAAAAAAGAGTTTGCGTAAATAAGCCTTTGTTATCAGTATCACCGAATGCAACCTGCACACCATTTTGATTATGCATCATTACTGCTACTCGGGGTACTGACTGAATGCCTTTAGTAACACGGGCTTCAATAGTAACTTGAAAGCTACCATCAGCCAGTGTTTCCACAGGACTAACTAAAGCGTTTAGCTCTAGGACCGGAACTGTCGCTTTGGGAGCGACTGTTTTTGCTTGAGTCGGTTTTTTTGCCATTTTAGGCTCCTTTTTCTATTTTATATAAATTTTCAAATTTCTTTACGTATTCTGAATTACCAATATTATATCATACTATGCAATTTATGTCAATATCTGTCAAATATATGCAAAAAATAGGCCATTTATAGCCTATATATACTAGTTTAACGCCTGTATTGCTCTTTATTCAAGATGCGCTCTCTCTTGCCAAGAACCAAGCTCAGCGCGCATTTCCGGATAAGTACTCAGTTCAGAATCCTTTTCTAAGACCCTAATCGCCGCTTCCCTGGCTTTCGACATCATATCAAGGTCGTAAAAGTTAGCCATCTGTAATTCCGGAAAACCTTTTTGTTCAAGTCCGTATACTTCGCCCGGTCCGCGAAATTTCAAATCAATTCGCGCCAAATCAAATCCACTTGAAAAATCAAGCATAGCCTGCAATCGATGATTAGTCCGAGGATCAAACTGCTTCGTCAACAAAAAACAAAAGGCTTGTTCGGTCCGGCGCCCAACACGTCCGCGATATTGATGAAGTTGCGCCAGACCAAAACGATCGGCATCTTCAACAATCATAACGGTCGCTTTCGGAATATCAACGCCGATTTCAATAATTGATGTCGCCACTAATATATCGATATCTCCAACCGCAAAGGCGTTCATAATTGCTTCTCTCTCTTTACTCTTCATTCGACCGTGCAACATTGCCAATTTGAACTCTTTAAAAATTGTATTATTCAAACGTTCAAATTCTTTCTTTACCGAAGCCGCACCTAGGACATCCGATTCATCAATCAATGGACAAATCACAAATGCTTGATTTCCGCTCTTAATTTCTTTGGAAACAAAGTCATACATTTCGCCTCGTTTTTCTTCCGCTACGAGCTTGGTCATGATTTGTTTTCTTCCTAAAGGCATGGCCTTAATAGTTGACACTTCCAAATCTCCGTAAATTGCTAAAGCTAAACTTCGCGGAATCGGTGTTGCAGTCATAGATAAAAGATGCGGCGCCGTTCCCGTTTTTACTTTTTCTGTTAAAACTTTTCGTTGTTCAACGCCGAAACGATGTTGCTCATCAACAACGGCAAAGCCCAAATTTTTAAAATCAATGCCTGTTTGTATTAAAGCCTGTGTTCCGATAATAATATCTATCTCCCCCGCTTTAAGCTTTTCTTTAATATCTTTTTTTGATGAAGAAATTTCTTTACCCTCTACCGCTATCTTTTGAAAGCCACTGCTGAGTAAGGCAATCGTAATATCAAAATTAGCAAACATTTCACGCAGACTTTTAAAATGCTGATACGCTAAAATTTCCGTAGGAGCCATGAGGGCTGATTGTACTTTGCTTAAGGCGGCGTTTAGCATTGCGAGACTCGCCACTACAGTTTTGCCTGAGCCAACGTCGCCCTGTAATAATCGAAGCATCGGTTCTCCTTTTTGCAAATCTTTAATAATTTCCCAAGACACTTTCTTTTGATCGGCAGTTAAATCAAAAGCCAAGCCTTTAACAAAGCGCTTGGTCGCCGCTTCATCAAAAGAAAGTTTTGGTGCGCTAAGACGTGCAAAACGATGCTTTTGCTGTTGAGCTCGTAGTTGTAATAAAAATAGTTCATTAAATGCCAAACGCTGCTTGGCCTTAGATAAAGTTTCAGAATTTTCGGGGAAATGAATCTGTTTTAAAGCCTGACTCAAATGTTCAATTTCATATTCTTTTATAATCATCGGTGGAAGCCAATCAGAAATATATTCCGCTGAGTCTATGACCTTAGCAATAATAGAGCGCAAGGTTTTCTGTGCAATTGAGCCGCTTAAGTGATAAACAGGAACAATTCCTTGAGTATGAATTGCTTTTGAGTTTAACTTCTCATATTGCGGGGATTGCATCACTAAGCCACCAAAATCTTCAGACACGCGACCGGCTAATGATATTTCATCACCAACATGCAGATTCTTCGTTATAAACGGTTGGTTAAACCATAAAACCCGCAACGAATCTGAGCCGTCATTAATAAGTGCCTCTGTTAAATACATTCGTCGTTTGGGCGAACGCTTATTCTGTATAAGCTCAATAACACCGCTGATATTAACGGTTGTACCAGCTTCAAGATCTGCAATCTTTGACTGCAAACTGAAATCTTCGTACCGAAACGGCAGATGCAAAATCAAATCTCGGACACTGAAAATGTCCATCTTGTTGAGGCGTCTCGCCGTAACCGAGCCGATGCCGGGGATTTGTGCGATCGGCGTAGAAACTAACATGTGCTTGCAAGCCGCAGCTTTAGCGTAGGTTTGTGCTCTCGATAGGAATCGAACCTATATTACAAGATCCGCAATCTTGTGTCCTATCCATTGAACGACGAGAGCAATATACGAACTAAGTTCAAACTATACCCGAAATAGTGAAAAGAATCAAGTCGGACCGACTATACAATCACCCGACGAAGGTGCGCCGGAATATGCACTAAAATATCATAGCTAATCTCTGAACCCAGTTTGGCCATTGCTTCAACTGAATTTGGTGATTGTGAATCCGTGCTAATCACTCTCACTTCATCGCCAAGTTTAAGCTCTTCAATATCCGTAACATCAATACTCGCAATGTTCATACTGACTCTACCGATAATTGGACAAAATTTACCTTTGACTTCAATAAAACCCTTATTGGATAATCTGCGATCCAAACCTTCAGTATAACCGACCGGAATGGTGGCAATTCTCATCGGACGTTCCGCCATAAAACTTGCGTTGTAGCCGACCGTTTCACCTACTTGAATCTTTCGTAAACTAGTAATACGCGAAGTCATTTCCAAAACCGGTTTCAAGCGAAGATTTCCCAAACCAACGTTAAATCCATACAAACTTAAACCCAATCTCATTACATTGGCTTCAATCTCATTATTAAATAATACACCGGAACTCGCCGAACAATGAATATATTCAAGTCGAGGAAACACTTGCTTGAATCGTCGTACCACTTTATTCCAAGATTCAATTTGTTTTTTAGTCAGTACTGAACCGATAGAATCCGCATCAGCTAAATGCGTATAGATTCCTTTTAATCTGATATGCGGATGAGCCGTTATACATTCAATCGCTTCTTCCATTTCATTGGGATGAATACCGTGACGATTCATTCCCGTATTAATCTTCAATTGAATACTAATATTTTTAGAATCTAGTTCATTCAAACCTTTTAATTCATCAAGACTTAAAATTGAAAAATAAATATCTGACAAATTATTGTGCTTAATATTTTCAAACGGTGTATATCCTAAGATCAATAATGGCGAACTAATCCCTTCGTTACGTAAAATTAAAGCTTCAAAAAAAGAATCTACGCATAAAAATGGTACTTTTTCATTTTGTAATAATTCCGCAACCGGCAATAAGCCGTGACCGTAGGCGTTGCTTTTTAAAACCGGTGCGATCGATAAGTTAGGAAAGATTTCTTGTACTGCATGAAGATTATGCAAAAGATTATTCTTATGAATACGTAATTCTATCAATGGTTGGTAAAAAAAACGCCTCGCGCGTAAACTGCGAAAGGAATTTCTTATTTTTTTGATGATTCCCATAGCTTCTTTATATCAGCCGCCAATTCATAATCATTTTCTTTGACATGTTCAAAGAAATAATCCATTTCAGCTGCGGTTAACCGGGTGGGCTCTTCTTTTGCCAGGCGTACAATTCTCGCATAATTTATCTCCGGATAATGTTCTGTTCCTTCGTTTTTAAGTCTCTGAACATCTTCTTCGCCCCAGTTCATATCAACGTGAACACCTTCGGGCACATCAGCTTCCCAAGTTGCAGCTTCATCGAGCATCGCCTGAAAACAATCTTCCCAGCTTGCGCCGGTTTGCACAAATTCTCTCGCAGGCACGGTTCTTTTGAATTTAATACTATACTCACTTGCTTCCTCGTTGTAGCTTTTTTCTAAAAAGAATAAATTACGTTCACGCAGTGCGTCATCATATTCTTTAAACCAATACTGAAATTCTTTATCAGTCTTGTCAGAAGGTGTTTCGTTGTTGGGAATTTCTAAAGTCATATTTAATTGGATAAAGCCGGAGCTTCCATCTTTTTATTACGTAATGTAAGAAGAAACATACTGCCATCAAAAATAGTAAAAAAAATAGGAACAATCATGAGTTTTAAAATAAATGACTCGGAAGCAAAGACGCTTAACAAACTTGAAAGAAAAAATAGCAACCAGAATATTTTACTTTCATTCAATGGATTTTCTAACACTCGTTTGTAAGTCGGCAAACCGCCAACAAAATGAGCAAAGAGACTTAAGCCGACATTAACTAAAGGCGCGTCATAAAAGATCCAGACAATCGCGCTCAAAATTAAAAGAAATAAACAAAAATATTCAAGCTTCCCATATGTTCGTGTCCCTTTCCAGAAACTGGTAATGCAGATAGCAAGGCTTCCTAAAACAATAATACCTGCCAAAAGAATCGATGACTCACTACTCTGACTTAGAATAACACCAACAAGACTGTTCACGGAAAGCAATAGCCAAATCACCCGACTAAAAGTACTAGGCGCATATGTATTGTTTATCATCTGTTTGACTCCGACTCCGTATGAAGTCAGTCCAAGTACAGTAATGAGGATATACAAAGCTATAATCATTTGTAGTATTTTATGCGGAGAGAGAGGGATTCCCAGCCAGAGGCTGGTCGCCCTTTGGGCGAGAACCCACTTACTCAATGCGGGCTACCTCGGGCTGGAACCGTAATTTCGGCAAGCCCAGTAAGGCTTTTCGGTGATTTTTTAAGACTTTAATAAATAAGATCCTCGTGCGCTATTGGTTTTTTTAAAAAGTGACAAAAGTGACACAGGAATTGATATAAAAGTTACAAATAGGTGTAACTATAAAATATTAATTTTACTTATTTTTTTATATCTTAACGCAAATGTCTCTAACTTATCTTTAATTCGTTTATCGCTAATAGACGCGTAATCAACAAAATTAAAAGACATTATTAATAAAACCATAACCAACACATCTAAAGGCATTATAGCATCATTTTTATCTTGAATTTTAGTAAAGGTAAATCGATTATTTTTATAAGTAAAATGATTTTCTAATATTTTTACTTTAGAGTGAGAGACTTGAGATAATAATCTAAAAGCGGAGGTATACATACTAGACAGTCCGGCTATTTTAGCCGATTTTTGTACATTAATTTCATCCTTAATATTAGCTTTGTCTATATTCTGTCTTATTTTTAACAAACAGTCATCAACATCTTCTTTTGAAAATTTTAAATCAGTCATTACTTCTGGATTACAAGACAGTTCATTAAACATTTTTTTCTTTTGTATGTCATGGTCACCCCTAAATGATTTCAAAAATGTTTTATCATTTTTTAATGATAAAAAATAAGGCCGTTCTAGATAAAATACTAATTTCCAAATAATTTTTAGACTTAAATAGAGCTAAGCCGCCTTTACTAATGCATACCATCCTTTCTTTATAAGCATACATGTAAACACCTTCTTTATTTTTTGGAAAATTAATTTTATCTCTTCTAAATTTGTAGTTATCTACAAAATCCACAATATCTTTGAGTAATTCTGCAAATAAGTCCGCTTTTTTCATAAATTATTTGTTTCTAATTATCCCGCTCGAATCTCTTTAATATCTGTAAATAATCATCTTGCAAATCACTATTAATTTTAGGATGATTTAATGAGGCTATTTTGCCATTATTCTTAACAATATTAGCTATCTCATCCATATAAAAGCCGTCTAGAGTGGCAATAAATAAGTAAGACGGATTCCAAGATTGACTCATTCTATTGGCCGCCTTAAGAGTATACTCAGCGCTTAAAGATCTTTGGTACTTTACTTCAATCAATTTAACCTGCCTGGTGTCTCTATCTATAACAGCAAAATCAGGAGCGGTTCTTAATGTTTCAATCATCGGATTACTTTCATTAAAACCTTGCTGAATCATTTCAGGAATAACTTTTTCATAACCAAATTCCAAAACAGTAAAATTACCCGATTCCCTAAACATTTGTGAAAATATTGTTTCGGCTATTTTTCCTTTTACCAGTTGTCTGGTGAAATTTACGTTACTCATATTTATTAACTTATTATTTTAATTAATTCTTTCCAAATTGCATACATGGCATAAGTATCCATATGGCAATATTTGAGAAGATTTTTTGCAGTCTCATTTTTTTCTTCTTCAGAGCTATAATTCAAAATCTTTTCAAACCAAGCTTCCATGGCCGAGCCGCCTTCTTTAATTTCCAATTCTTTATAGCTTAATTCTGGAACCATAACTGGCAAAACCTTTTTAATTGACGTGCTTCCCCTAAAATTAGGATGGACATGCAGTTGTTTATGAAATATATCCATTAGATCATAAATCCTGCTATTTACATCAGCAAGGAATTCTCTATTGTCTGGGCTTAATAATCCTAATTCAGAATTTCTTGTTTGCTCAAATGGCTTATACCAAACAATAATATTGCCTTCGGGGCCGATAGATTCTTTTAACGCTGAAATTATCCCTTCAGTTGGGTCAGAGTTATTGGTGTGGAGATATTCATGATGCTCTAAATCTCCATTAGAACTATTTAAAACATGTAACGAAAACTGAAAAGGAATATGTTGATATGGCTTAAATCCTTTAAACAGAGGTATCGCCGATGGATAAGTTTCGTAATCTAAAAAATACAATGGATAGCTTAGCGATTCTAATTCATTTTTTATAGATGTATAATCTATAATTGGTATTTGACTCTTGTGAACATCTATTTGATTTCTCTGTGTATCAGATAATTTAAAATCATTAGGGACATCACTAATACCAAGAATTCCAGAATTTACCAATTCGGCTAATTTTTTCTTACTCAATCCTATGCGAGAAAGATCATGAATTGAGTATTCTGGGACTTCTGGATGAGAATGCTGAAAGGTAGAACAATGATTACTTCTTCCTTTATAGACACAAGTACATTCTAAGGCTCTTTCATCTTCTTGAAAAAGAGCTTCCTCTGCTTTATTCATTTTTTCTCGAGTAGATTCCTCTCTTTCTAATATCTTATCAGTTACATCTTCTATTACAAAAAGCTCATGAATATTTATTTCATCCCCACGAATATACTCTTTATTTAAATGTATAATATTGACGCTCCCAATCTTAATGCCACAATCACACAATATAACATATTGAAAAGCGGCATCATCAATATGATCTCGCTCTTCACCATTTTCTTTTACAGTATTAGTTCCTTTTATTTCATATAAATTCCAGCAGTCATTGTCTTTATCATATTCTAAGACATCATTCCTGGCTAAAAATTTTCCCAAAATAAAAGTTGATTGAAAAATAACAGGCTGTTTATCTTTAATATATTGCTGTGTTTTTGTTGTCGCCGCTTCACCAAATTCTTCAATCAAAATTCCAGACAGAAAAAGTTTTCTCGCCCATAATTCAACTAAATTTCCATTAGCAACAAGGCTTTTTTCAAAAGCAGACAACTCAAATTTAGATGCTAACTCTGGTTTATGTTGTTTTAACCAAGCATTTTTAGCACAAGTTAGAAACTCAAGATAAATTGTTTTTGTAATGTGTCGCATTTTTAGGTTATTTAATTTTAAACCTTTCTTATGCCTCTGCAATAAGGAAATTTTGAACAACCATAGAACTTGCCATATCTACCTTTTCGCAAAATCATTTTTGAACCGCATTTCGGACAAGTTTTTTCACCAAAGACCTCTCTGTCATCTTTAATATTATCACGAGCAGGCTTATCTACTAAAGTGTACCCCTTACAATGGCAACAAAATCTTCCATATCCAGTAATCAAATCGGGGTCCCTAAAATCTTTATAATCTCTTATTTCCTTACACTTAGGGCATTCCTTCATTTCTCCGTTTTGCAAACCTTCTATTGTATTATGTATGTGATTAATTACATTATTTTTTTCTATTCCATTTTTAATCAATGCGCTAATTCTATCATTAAGCTTTGAGATTGGATCATTTCCAATATTAAATTTGTTTATTCTTAAAAACTTATAGCCATAACTCTCTAAAACTTTTTGTCTGTAAACATCAGAATCAGTGTAATAATCTTGGTAATTAAATTCATTTACCTCATCAATTTCCTTAAAGTGTTCTCTGAATCCGTCATATTCAATCACTATTTTATGCTCTTTATGGGTCTCATCTTTATATACTAATAAGAAATCAACCTTATAACTTGGGTGATTATAGGTTTTATCAAGTTGTTTAAGATATTTTCCCAACTCAAATTGAGGAATAAATTCAATATCATCTTTGTGTTTTTTCCAAAAATCTGTTTGATAGAACCAATTCATGACTTCTGGTTCCATCTTTGATTTCTCGTCAACCTCACTAATATTTCTTTCTTTTTTAGCTTCGTCTAAAATAAAATGATAATGTCTTATTGCTTCACCAATTGAGCCGTTATATTTATCTATTGGTTTACTTAAGACAAAATGCATTGTTTCCTTGGCACGGCTCAAACCGACATTCAGCCTTTGAGCTTTTATCTTTCCATCTTCTTCAATATCAACATCGCTTAAATTTTTAATGAAAACACCCCATAAATGATCGTCTTCTTCCGTAGCAACCATTGAGTAAAAAATTATATCTCTTTCTTCACCTTGGCAGGTGTCGAAAGTCATAATTTTTAATTTTAATTTATCATAAAAATAGTCTTTTTCAGGTATTCTATTTATCATTTCCACCAATAATTTTTGCTGGTTTGTGTGTGGGGTGATAATCCCAACACTTTGATTGCTATCAACTTCTTTTAATTTTTTTATTTCTAATATAATAAATTCAGCCTCAAGAGTATTTGTATTTTGCGCAATTTCTTTTTTTCCGTCGTGTTCTATGATAGAAAATTTAATAACATCATCAATAGCCTTCCCTCGAATTTTCATTACCTGTAAACTATCCTGATAGAAATATTTGTTTGAATAAGAAATAATTTCTTTATATCCTCTAAAATGCTTTAATAATTGAGCATTATAATTTGTTATAAATTCAAAAAATTCCAGAATGGATGTTTTGATATTAAATTTTCCAAGTTTTACTAATTTTGTTCCTTCGTCAGAAACACATTTTGTAAAACAATCTTTTAAATTATTTAGATATTCTCTATTTGTGTCGGTTCTGGCTTGAGCAGTCTTAACATTGCTGAACTGCTTTTTATCACCTAAAATAAGAATCTTTTTAGCACGTAACAAAGCAGGAAAAGCTTGAGCAATGCTAACTTGAGAAGCCTCATCTATGATAACAAGATCAAAGATTTCAGGTTCAAGCGGAATATATTCAGCATAATCTCTTATGCCTGCCAAAATACACGGAAACGCCTCTTTAAGTTTTAAAAATTCATCTTTAGGAAATCTCTGCTTTGTTCTAATAATATCTCGTAATGCTTTTGCTGTGGCCTTATTATTTTCATAAAAATCAATCAATCGACCATCCAAAAGGAACGTCATTTGAGTTGTAACAAGAGATTCAATATTTTTCTTTTGATTGGCGTAATTTAATGTTGGAATGCTATTAAAATCTTTCTCTATTTTTTGCTTCAAATTTATAAATCTAATTAACCTATCAAAATCAAGATCGGAAATCGTTATTAACTCATTTGAGCAGAGAGTTTTAAATGAAGATAAATCAATTTTTAATTTCTTTATTGTGCTAGAATACTTCTGTAAATTGGCATTCAAAAACTTCAAATCATCTCCAACTTGTATTAAATTACTTAAAACTAACAAAAGTGTTTCATCGGTAATTACATGATGAACAAATCTTAAATAGTCAAAATTAATTTTAAATTTTTCATCAAGCTGTTTTTTCTGTTCTTTAGAAAATTCGTAAATGTTTACAATCTTTTTTAAATCATCCAATATACTATGCGGCTCAATTTGGGGAGACAGATAAAATGATTTTTTAAATTCTTTATCTATATTTTCAATTCTTTCTTTTTTGAACAAATACCCAAAAAGCCAATTCTTTTCATTTTCATAAGTAGTAATAAACTGCTCCAATTTTACTAAAGAGTTTTCATCGAAACGTTCAAATATCGCAAGTAAAGAAACTTCATTTGCATAAGTTTCTTTTATTTTTGTAATGGAAGGGGCTAAGAAGTTTAATAACCACAAATATTTTTGGAAGTTAGTTATATCTTTAAATTCATCAATAGAAAAATTTAGTAATTCAAAAAGTTGTGCTTCTTTTTCTTTTTCATCTTGATTGATAATTAATTTATCATTCAACGAAAAAAATATCTTTCTAAACTCTTCAAGCTCAATAGCTGATTCAGGTTTATCTAAAACCTCATCAATATCAACCGGAAAACCATTATTAGAATAATAGGATTCTAAATCAAATAACTCGTGTATTTCATTTAAATCTATCTCCTTGTAGGCCAATATCTCAGCCTCTAAATCTTCCTTTAGGGTATTGCCTGATTTTTCTATATTAATTTCAAGTTCGTCATAGTCTTTTTTAACCGCTCGATGATGGGCTTTGATATTTTCT
>CAZRDY010000004.1:0-7722 GCA_964599395.1 uncultured Gammaproteobacteria bacterium | reverse complement strand
CGCTAATATTTGACTATAAGTACTTCCAGTTTTACCAAGACGTAAGATTGGATTTTGGAAGTTTTTATCAAGACGAACCTTATTCATTGTTTCAGTAATCTTATCTTCTACAACATCGAGGGCTTCTTTTTTGTCTGATAAAATCAAAACTGATTGATTCTTCAAAATTGAATCAAATGCGATTGCAGTAATCGTATGACTTTTTCCTGTACCTGGGGGTCCTTCTACGATTATATATTTGCAATCATCCTTTCTTATGGCAGACAAGATTTGAAGTTGTTCGCCGTTTAAAGGGATAGGGCTATTGAAAACTAAACGTTCACTTGTTTCCGTATCGTCCCATTCTTCTTCAACAGCAGAATTGAATGGTTTTGGATTATTATGAATAAAATCATCAATAAGCTTATTAAATGCATCAGCCAACACGTTATCTCCCGCATTGAGAAGTTTTAATATTTCTTCATAATCATTAACCAAAGCCTCATCGGATTTATCAAATAGAGCTAAATAACAATTATTAGAAGCTCTAACAAGAAAGCTTTTTGCAACTTGCTGCTCTGGATTACTTACAACAATGCTTTTATCGAGTTCAAAAAAGTTTGTTATTTCATTTAGTATTTCACTAATAATATTTGGAAAATCATTTTGATGTTGAGCTAAATAGATTATTCTTTCAGCCGTTGTTTTTAGTTGCCCCTTCTTTCCTTTATCTTTATTATATTCTTGAGTTATATATTCAATAGCCTTTTTATTTATATATACCTGGGAATCAAACTCTATTTCTAAAGAGTCATCTTGCTTTTTAATTCCGAAAGGAATGTAAAAGATAGGAAATTTAGCATTGTTAAATGTAATATCACAAAAATATAAATAAAATTCTTGTTTATCTAAAATAGTTCTATTTCTTTCCATCTCATATACTTCTGCAAACAAATCTCCCACCTGAAATCCCTCAAAAAAAGAATTAATGGCTATTTTTACATCTGACAAATCAAAAACTTCTTTAAGCTGTTTTGATATATCAAGTTTTTCTTTTGATATAACGAGTTTTAATATCTCGGAAATTTTGTTTTCTAACGAAGAAGATAAAACAGCGGTCAGCTCTTCTTCCATTAAATAAATATTGTTTTCATCTCCAAGATTTAAATTTTCCAATGATTTCTCAATACTGCCAATAAAGGGCAAGGCTAATTCTTCTTTTAAAATTCTCGCTGCCGATTCAAGCGAAACATTTAAAGCCTGATCATATTCTTTTTTATGTAAAACGGCAGACTTTTCAATTTCGTCGGCAATAAGATTAATAACTTTTATAATTTGCTTATTGGTTATTTTTTCAATCTGTAATTTTACTAGGTCTAATAAATTTTTAGGTATACTAGTTTTATAAACCCCTTTTTGTATTGTATTAATAGCATTTTTATCAAATGCGTGATTAATTGTTTTCCAAATCAGATTATAAAAAGAAGGATACTTATTCAAATTAAGACCAACAAGCAAATTATTACTGCTTCTAAATTGGATACTTCGTTTTGGATTTTTTCTTTTATGAAAATCCGTCTCTAAAAAATCCATGAAGTATTTAGCAACTTCTTTTATAAAAACAAGACTGCCCTTATTTTCTGAGTTATTTTTTTCATTCATATTTTTTTCTAAAGTTTGATAAAATCACACATTTAATTCTTTGTCTTTATAACCTGCATCACTTTCCCAGCTACACACAAACAACCAATGTCATCCTTATGTAAAATAATTGGCGGATAATCTCTGTTTGATTCCGAAATCAGAACAACTGATTTCCTACTCTTATCTTCTTTAAATTTTTTAATATTAGCAACACCATCAAGAACAAATAGAGCATATTCTC
Organism: uncultured Gammaproteobacteria bacterium; assembly: GCA_964599395.1. Classification (GTDB taxonomy): domain Bacteria; phylum Patescibacteriota; class Patescibacteriia; order Patescibacteriales; family Patescibacteriaceae; genus Patescibacterium. The sequence continues at coordinate 5,858 of CAZRDY010000004.1, read as the reverse complement.
CGTCGGCAGGTTTATTTATAGAAGAATCAATAATTACATAATCACCATCTTCTATGCTATCTCCGTCTACTTTAGCTCTGTTCATTGAATTACCGACAGCTTTGATGGCAAATATGTCTTTCTTGTTCTTTTTTAATATTTTTTTTGAAACCTTTAAATAACCATCGATATTATTATCAGCATAAATTCTAGCATCACCACAATTAGCTGCTCCCATGATAGGGATGGAAATAATATTACTGTTTGAGCTGTTATTCAACCCAACAACTCTATTTTCTTCTTTAATTATTTTTAACAAACCCTTAGCTTCTAATTGACTTAAATGATGCTTGATTTTCTGCGGGGCGTCACCCTCTCCTATCGCCTGGCTAATAGCTCTTAATGTCATGGAACTTATATTTTCTTCTTCAGCAAGGTTTAATATAGCTCTTTGTATTTTATGCATAGTTTTATTTTGATTTACTGATTATTTTGTAACATATATTTTGCAAGTTTTCTTTGACTGACTGGTGACAAGCTATATGTTTCTGGTTTAATTTTAAAATTTTCTAATAACTCAGTGCCATTGATAATAAAAATTTTATAATCTGCTTTATCAAGACTTTCTTTGTTTCTATTATTTTTATCTAAATCAAATTTTATAATATATAAGAAGAATTTATCTGGGAATTGATTTAGGCAATTCACTTCGCTGTAATATAGAGGAAGCCAATTATAAGTTTTCCAAGATTCGCTAGTAGCTTTAACTTCTATAAATCTTTGTTCATTTTCTTTTTCAGATAAAATATCATAACCAACCCCTTTTGTGTTAACGATTTTTGTTTTTCTTCCTTTTGACTCTTCATATTCAATAACAATATCCATCGATTTTTCACTTATAACTGTTTTCCAATCCATAATCGTAAAATTATTTTTCTAATTCTCTTAAACTAAATTATAAAAATTTAGAATAACTTTTTTCTAAAACATTCCCCGACTGATCAACTAAGAAAACTTTTAATTTAAGAAGTTTCCAGGCATAGCGCATCTCTTTTATTTTATTTTGGAATGTTTTTTCCCATTCAGATGGAACGACGATAGCATAATAGCGTGATTTATTTTGACTATTACCGCCTATATCCATTCTAGAAACTATTTGACCAAGCAACATGTAGAATCCAGAATGTTTCATCTGTAAAGCGGCTTTTCCGCTACCTTTTACTTCTATAAAATATTTTTTTCTCCATTTAGGATGACTAGCTACGATATCGCAACCATGTTCGCCTCTTTTCTTTTCTGGCTTATCTATTTTCCATCCCTTTTCAATAAGATATTCCCTTAAATATTTCTCTACTTGTGGTTCTGTTAACATAAGCCTAGTTACAAATTAAATTTCTTTCTTCTATTATATTATTCTTAAAATAACATTCCTTGGAAATTTCTGAATCATCAAGATTAGTATAAGAAAAATATATTTCATTATTTTCTATCTTTATATTTTCAGGTAATCCTTTGCCGACATCTATTCTAGATAACAAAACTAGATTATTATTTTCAATCTTTAGCACATAAAGACCGTAACCGCTCGAAGCCCATTGCCAAGAATAAGGAGCTACAACAATTTGTTCATTTTTGCCACCGCTTAACATGTTCCCAGCTTTATAATCATTAAATAATACTGAGACAGAGGCTTTATCTTTAGTAAAATTATAATCATCCAATTCATTAAACTCTCCTTCATAAAAACTGAAGCTATCACAATTATCAGCCATAAATCCGCAGGTATTACTTAATTTAGATGGAATATCTAAATTTAGGAGATTTCTTCTAATCATAATCTCATTATTATTAACACCCTTAAAACAAAGATTGTTTTCTAAAAGAACATAAGGAATAAAGACGTTATAAATCCCATAAGCGCCAGGAGTGAAAATATAAGGACTAAAAGATAATGTTAGACCAAAATCGTTAAAAGAAGCCTCTCTTAGGCGGGACAATAAAACTTCATCAGTTAAATATCCCAAACTATTATCAAACACTGAGCCAGTAACTAAATTGGCCTTCAAAATTTCTTTTACTTTGCCTAAATAATCATCACCACAGAATAAGTCATCTATAAACAATTGTTTTCCATTTTTCAAATCGTAAATTATAGTCTTTGGATAACTATGATTACCGTTTCCGCCGCCAGTATAGTCAGTTAAAATTATTTCTATGCTAATAATATCATTGATAATAGATTTAACTTTAAATGAGCTATATAGATTTACGCTACAGTTATAGAAGTAATCTTGATCACCATAACAATCAGAAATCACAGTACCTTCATCGTCCGTATACGAATTTTTTTCATCTTTTTTCCAATCTTCCATTAATTTTCTATCTTCTTCTAGTGTTCCTAAAATAATATCGGTAATAATTTTATTCAAATTACTAGCCGAAGAAAATTCTTTAAACTCAGGATACTCCAAATTAATATCGGCATAAGAATTACTCTCCTTAATTGTTTTTGTTTCCCATTTTATTTCTTTATAAATATTATTCTTTGATAAATTTTCTTTAATTTTTAAACTATCGTTAAATATTTGTTGCACATAGCTAAGATCGATACTAGAAAAAGCGTCAATATCTTTAAATTCATCCAACAATATTTTATAATCTGCATCAACCCAGGTTTTGGCAATATTTACAACATCTTCGCTAATATTTTTTTGATATAAAATCTTATAGGTATGACCATCTTTTTCAAATATTTTTATTAAATATAAAGAAACAGCAGATGAGTCATAATTTAAATCACTTAATATTATTAAATAATTACCATCATATTGATTGGTTTTTAAATACCGACCATTGTAGGCACCTTTAGCTATATATAATAATTCTTTATCAAAAACTTCAGAAGCTGATATTTTATTATAATATTTATAAATAGTAATTTCGTGTTTTGGCTGATAACTTAAAATATCATCTGAATAAATTGCAGACATTACATTATCTTCTGGGCTGAAAAATCCTTTTAATTTCAAATCTTGGTCGGCAAATCTAATTTGATGGCCTCCTAAAACATCAGAAATAATCTTTATTTTTTCATTCTTTTCAGTCTCAATTTCTTCTGTCTCATCAGAATCTGAGCTTTCTAATGTTGCAGGGCTTGTGCTAGCAATATTAACAGAACTATCTTCTATAGGTGTTTGTTTATATTTATCCGCTAAAAATATTAAAACAGAGAAGACAAGAATAAAAATTACGACACTGCGCTTATTTAAAAATATTTGCTTAACTTTTTCCATTTCTTTGCGATAGGCTAATTTATATTTTTCATCATCAATTTCTTCTTGATGATTGTTGAGATTCTTGCCCATATTTTTGTTCAATTATTTATGGATAGTAATTAATTTTTACATTTCTATATATTTTATAGGGTATTGAGCCCCTTGCTGCCAGTACTTATTAACTGATTTATTTAGGTATTTATTAACAACACTCTTTTCTACACTCTTTTCTTTTAATCTGTGTTCAAAATAACACTTCCTATCAGCCCTATTAGAAACCAGCCATTTATCTTGATAAAAAACTCCTCTAATAATTCCTTGAGACACGGCACAGACCAGCTTTATTGAGCGAGCTCTATTTAAATCAATTCTCCAATGCTTTCTAACAGCCTCATAAACTTCATTTTGGGACATACCCCTCTTATATAGCTTATTAATATTAATTAATAAGGCCGATTCTTTAAAAATTGCATCTTCAGGCTCATATTTAATTTTCAATTCTTCTAAGTCAGAGATACCTTTGCCGTCAGAATGACCCTTAACGATATTGGTTAAATTCTCTATACCAATAAAGTCAATCATGGCATTTTCTAATATAAAGGCCTCTTCTGAGGTAATGCCATGTCTTAAAATAATCTTTTTAACCTTAGATCCTAGTTTTTTAATAGTTTTTACCTTTTCACTTTTCCTTGCCCCAGAATCCATTAATTTTGTGAAGTGCTGATTAATCCTATTGCCAACCCCTTTGCCAATATAAAAAGGTTTACCTTTATCATCTTCCAGTATATACACGTAATAACCCATCTTTTCTGTGGTAGCCGGGCGCAATGATAAATCTTCTTTTTGGAAAGATTTTTTAATATTTTTTATCATATATTAAGCTAATATTTCACTACTATATAATAATCTATTTTGGTGATTTAGTCAATAATATACTTAAGTCTTTTAAAACTTGACAAGATACTTCCCCTGATTTATAATATGAATATAATTTAAAAAATGTATGGAACAACAATTACAACTAAAGCCTTTTGAAAAGACGCCTGGATTTAAATATAAGATTTTACAAATTACCGATATTACTTTCCACACTTCTCATAGGCAACCAAGTAAGGCAATAGCAAAAAATATCAGTAAATCTTTTACACAAAACCAGCCTGGTAGATTTTACGGTTTTAAAACAGAAGATCTCTCTGACAGAGAAAGCCTTATCAGAATATTAGACCAATATGTTAAAAGCGATCCAGCATTTTTGACAATGGTTCAAGAAGAACAAAAAAATGGCGTAAAGTTATTACTGGAAATACCAACAGACAATATTCCTATAAAATTTGGGGATGATGTAAAAGAGTTTATATCAAGTAAAAATGGCCAAAGAGTTATAAGAGGTTTAAACAAGTAATAAAAAGTACTTACACAATAAAAGATAATGCGTAGTAGAAAGTAGAATAGAGTATCGCCTAAAAAACCATGCCTATTCCGCGCAAGAAATAGTCTTAGACTTAGTGTCTTGGCCTGTTTCGTGCGTGGGATAGGCTTTTTTGTTTTTAATAAATAATTTAATAATCTTAATTAAAAATTCTATGAAGAAATTAGAATGGCACACAGTGCAAAAAAGAGTTAACGACCTGGTTCCCCAAAAAGTTAACCCTAGAGTAATCAGCGACAAGCAGATGTCGGACCTTAAAAAGAGTTTGGCTAAATTCAACCTTGTTGAAATACCTGCCATCGACTTAGACGGCAAAATACTTGCTGGCCATCAAAGAATGAAAGCTCTTCAACTTCTTGGACGAGGTGAGGAATTAATTGATGTTCGAGTTCCTAATCGCAAGTTAACTGAAGACGAGGCTAAAAGATATTTAATCGCCAGCAACGCTTTAGGTGGTGATTGGGATTTTGAAAAATTAAAATCTTTTGATTTAGATCTTTTAATCGACATTGGTTTTGACCAAGTCGACTTATCACATTTCTGGGATAAAGAATTAGAAGTTAAAGACGAAGATTTTGATGTTGAGGCAGAGTTAAAAAAGATAAAAACACCAAAAACTAAACCAGGCGACCTAATACATTTAGGTGAACATCGCCTACTCTGTGGCGATTCTACCAACCCCGATAACCTAAAAAGATTATTTGGTAATGACAGAGCCTCAATGATATTTTCCGATCCTGTTTATAACATTAAATTAGACTATTCCAAAGGCATTGGCGGTAAAAACGATTACGGCGGAACGGTTAACGATAATAGAAGTTATGAAGAGTATAAGCAATTCATTAAAAATTCTCTGCTAGCGTCTCTGCCTAACACCAAAAATGATTGTCATGTATTTTACTGGTGTGACCAAACATACATTGGTCTTTTTCAAGAGTTATATCGAGAACTAGGAATAGTTAATAAGCGGGTTTGTTTGTGGCTAAAGAATTCACAAAACCCTACGCCTAAAGTTGCTTTTAATAAGTGTTATGAACCCGCCGTTTATGGGGTTAAGGGCAAGCCATATATCAACTCAGATATTAAGAACTATAACGAGGTTTTAAATAAAGAACTGGGAACAGGTAATGAAATGTTTGAAGATATCTATGATTCTTTAGATATCTGGCTAACTA
>CAZRDY010000003.1:106620-107229 GCA_964599395.1 uncultured Gammaproteobacteria bacterium | reverse complement strand
TGACGTCAAATCAGCATGGTTCTTACACCTTGGGCGACACACGTGCTACAATGGGAAGTACAAAGGGACGCCAAACCGTAAGGTGGAGCAAATCCCAAAAAACTTTCCTCAGTTCGGATTGAGGGCTGCAACTCGCCCTCATGAAGCTGGAATCGCTAGTAAACGTGGATCAGCCACGCCACGTTGAATACGTTCTCGGGTCTTGTACTCACCGCCCGTCACACCAAGAGAGTCGGAGACGCCCGAACCTGCCAGCGAGGCAGGGAAGGTGAAGCCGATGATAAGGGTGAAGTCGTAACAAGGCATCCGTAGCGGAAGCTGTGGATGGATCACCTCCTTTCTAGGGAGAAATGTCCTTCGGGACACCGGTCGGCCCTCACTCCGTTTCCATACACTGGAAACTCGAGGGTGCCATGAATTAGCGCCTGTTTGCACCGAAATTCATTTACAAATAGTTTATGGGCCTATTTGTCAGTGAAGGATTGCCCATTTCAATAGTGGATAATCCTTTTTTAGTTAAAAAATTAATAAATTAATTAATGCATTATTTAATTTGTTAATTATTTAATTGTATGAGGGCATATAGCTCAGTTGGCTAGAGCGCGACAC
>CAZRDY010000003.1:0-106610 GCA_964599395.1 uncultured Gammaproteobacteria bacterium | reverse complement strand
CACCTGAAGCGACGTCTATTGGCATTGAAAATTTTAATCTATACTGTTGTACAAATAGTTATGGGCTATTTGAGTAATAAAAAAGATTAGCCTATAATAAAGCTAGTCTTTTTTTGTTTAAAAATTTTGAATTTGAAATTTGAAATTTTATTGGGGCATATAGCTCAGTTGGTTAGAGCGCCACACTGATAATGTGGAGGTCCATGGTTCGAGTCCATGTATGCCCACAAGGGCAATTTCAAAATCTAAATTTTAAATTCTAAAATAATTTTCAATTTTGTTTTGAAATTTGAAATTTAGAATTTATAATTGCCACATAGCGGGGTAGAGCAGTTGGCAGCTCGCCAGGCCCATAACCTGGAGGTCGCCGGTTCGAATCCGGCCCCCGCAACATCCTTCGTTCGCCTTTGGCGGACTGGTATGCCTCGGTAGCTCAATGGTAGAGCGCAGCCCTGAAGAGGCTGGCGTTGTCAGTTCGATTCTGACCCGAGGCACAGTGTTTATATACGGGGTGTCGTATACCGGTAGTACGCATGGTTTGGGACCATGTTGACTGGGTTCAATTCCCAGCACCCCGACATTTAGTTTTTTCGCGGGTATCGTATAATGGTTATTATGTTAGCCTTCCAAGCTTAAGATAGGGGTTCGATTCCCCTTACCCGCTCCGATACAGTTTAAATTTTTTTTGAATAGAAAGGTTCTCCGCCAAAGGCGGACCAGCCTCTGGCTGGGATTCCCCTTACCCGCTCAGAAATAATATAGTGAGTGATATGAATAATCATGAATTCCATCGTTTTGATTTAAATGATTATAAGAATAAGTTGCCTCAAAATATTGATGAGTTTTTTGATTTAGACAAAGAGAAACCAAGTGAGGAAGAGCTCAATAAATATCAAGAACAAAGGAGTAAATCTAAAGATGTTTTTGATGTTGATCAGAATTCAGACAAAATCATTTTTGATGAAATCGAAAATAAAAAGATTATTGGTTTTGGTAGCTACGGTGATGTGTATGAGATAGAGGCAAGATTGGGCGAGCATAAAAGAAAATTTGCTATTAAGGATTATTTCCAAGCCGATGGGCGATCTACTGAAGATGCAGTTAATTATTGTACCAGGGCTTACTCACAATATTTATGGGCTAAAGAGATAGGATTAAAAGTTTTTCCAACTGTTCGTTTGGCAAAAAATAAGCATCAACTTCTATTGACATTGGTTGATAATGATCAATTTTATATTTCTGATAAGCAAGATTCTATACCCACAAATAATAAGGTAGAAATGATTAATAATTTGAGTAGTATGGTGAGTAGTATTAAATCAGAAATAATTAAAGCAGTCGCCAACAGGACATATTTAAGTGATTGTTACTTTTTTTTAATTAATAACAACAATCCTCAAAATATCAATTTTATAATTGGAGATTATGATTATATTTTTAAAGTAGATAATTCTTATGATAATAATTTACGAGGCTGCGTCTCTAGCGCATTTTCAAGTCTAAAACATCTAGTACAAATGATGATCTCTGATAAAGATACTAAACTCAAAATAATTGATAATATTGAGGCTGAATTTGAAGAATTTAAATTAGAGTATAGCAATAAATCAAGGGATTATTGGCAACAGAAGAAAAATATTAATATAGATAAAAAACATACTTAAGGTATGGGTTCTCCGCCAAAGGCGGACCAGCCTCTGGCTGGGATTCCCCTTACCCGCTCCAAAAATGATATATATATGTTTTCAAAAAAGAATCTTCAGGACATCCCAGTAGAAGGAACATCCCATGCATCTGGCTCACGAAAGATGATTGTCGGTAAAGAAGATACAACTTCTAAATACTTTGGAGCGCATAGCTATGGTTATTTACCCTCAGGTGTGAAATGGGAAATGCATGAACATGACAACGTTGTTGAAATCTGTGTTGTGGTCAAAGGCAAAGGTATTGTCAGAGATTCTGAGGGTAACAAGGAAACTTTTGTTACAGGAGATAGATTTATTTTTCCTTCTAATACTAAGCACGAAATCGAAAATAATTCAGATGAAGAAGCTGAATTTTACTTTTTTAGATTTCAAGATCAGTGAAACCGATAAATTATGTGGAAAAAAATCGCTTCAAAAATTCTTCTTGATCATCCTCGCTTGAAAGTTCTGGAAGATGAAGTTGAGCTTCCCAACGGCCATACAACCAAATATTTAAAATTTGATTCGCGTGGAAACGCTGTAACTATTATCGCAATAAATAACGAAGGAAAAATTCTTTTGCAAAAAGAATATTCTTATCCACCCAATGAAGACCTTTACCAATTCCCTGGCGGCTTTGTACCAAACGGAGAAGAACTTTCAGAAGGAGCCAATAGAGAACTTATGGAAGAAGCGGACTTGAAAGCAAATAATTTAATTGTGTTAGGATCTTATTATATGAATAATAGGAAAAGTGACAGTAAGATGTATGTTTATGTGGGATCCGATTTGCAGAAGGAAAGTTTACCGGGAGATTTAGAAGAGAATATACAAAGTTACTGGTTATCAGAAAATGAAATCGAGGACTTGATTAAAAAAGGTGAAATTAAAAATTATACTGCTTTAGCGGCTTGGAGTTTATACAAGTTAAGATAGATTTCTAATTCATTAAATATTTTATTCGGGAGATTTTTTATATAGAAAAAGAGTGACCATTTTTGATCACTCTTTGTTCCTGAAAAATTTTTAATTTGCCGAACTTATTTTATTTGCTAAAACACGTATTAGTGTTTCAAGCCAGAAGAATAAAGGAGCGGCAACAATAGTTAAGTATATAACGAGTAGGGGGCCCATGTATTTTTGATCAATCTTATCATTAAAAAAGGTAAGATCAGATACAAAATAATACGTTATCATCATAGACATTGCTCCGCCTATAATCCAGCCAGCCAGTCGTAATCCGCTCATTGGTAATTTCTCTTTCATGAAGGGTTTCAGGAGTCCCCAGTAGAAAATGAAATTAGCAAAGATAGAGATTATGTAACATGCAAATCCTCCCACGAAAAATACAACAAGTGCATTTAAGAATGGGTCGACATCTGTGTAGCGCACGGGATCGGGTGTTATGTGATAAACGTAAGCCGCCATTACAAGTGCAGCGACAAAAGCGACCAAGGTTGGAATGCCGAGAACTTCAAAATCTGCAAAATCTTTATCATTGCCTGAATCTAAGTCAAGCTTTATTGATATTTTTGACATTAATATATTTGTTTAGTTATTGGATTAATGGCCACACAGGTCTTGCGGAAGACATAGATGGCTATTAACCCAAAAACTAATGAAAAGAGCATTACTGTATAGTAACATATTTTATGATATTTGTCAATAATATGACCCATTTCTTCGAATTTTAGCTTAAAAACCCTGCATTTAGGTAGTTTTTTATGCTATTATATATGAATAAGTAACAAGCATTTAGTTCGCGTTATATGAAAAAACGTCTCGGAGTATTTGGTGAATTTGTTAAGCAATATGAAAAAGCCCGCCGGCCTTATAAGCCGGTAGTGTATAATTTTTTAAAAAAGTTTTTAAGTATCAAAAAACCATATATTCTTGATCTGGGTTGCGGAACCGGAATCTCAACTCGTCCTCTTGCTTCATTTTCAAAAGTTGTTGGCTGCGATCCTGATATTAGAATGTTACAAGCTGCTAGAAAACATAAAGATGCTGCGATTGAAAAATATGTTGTTGGATCGGCTGCAAAGCTGCCGTTTAAAGATGCTAGCTTTGACGTTGTAACAGCATTTTCTGCTTTTCATTGGTTTGATAATAAAAAAGATATCAGTGAAATCAAACGCGTTTTAAAGCCCGGCGGAATATTATTTGTTGCTAACAAGACCGGATTGAAAAGCTGGGGAGAAGGCTACCGAAGAGCCATTATTAAAACCATTAAAAAAGAAATCGCGCATTTTAGAGAAGATTCGTATGACCCAAAAAAAAGTTTAGTTAAAAATGGATTTAAAAAAATAAAAGTTAAACGTTGGAAAGAGTCTGAAATCTATACCTTGGCTCAGGCTTTGGAATATGTGCAATCGGTCTCAATTTGGAGTACGGCTCCGGAGAATCTTCGGGATCAAGCATGGCATGGAGTAAAGAAATATTTTCAAAATATGAAAGCACGTACCGGAAAGATTGAACGTAAATATGTTGTGAGAGCTGTTATTGGAATTAAATAAGTAAATGGATTTAAAACAAAAGACAATTGATACATACAACAAAAGCGCTAAGGAACTGGCAAAAAAGTTCAATGGCCAAGATGCACGTGTCGTTGATATTGAAAAAGCTTTTTCTATAGTCAAGAAAGAAAATCCTTTTGTTTTGGAAATCGGTTGCGGCAACGGTCGCGATGCTGCAGAAATTATTAAAGGTACTTCTCATTACCTTGGTCTGGATATTTCTGAAGAATTAATTAAGATTGCTAAAACAGAAAATCCCAAAGCCAATTTTGAAGTGGCTGATATTGAGAAATACACATTACCAAAAAATATTGATATTATTTTCGCCTTTGCGTCTTTATTGCATGTTAATAAAGAAAATGTGGAAATGATTTTAGATAAAGCATATGAAGCATTGAACGAAAATGGAATATTTTTTGTTTCATTAAAATACGGCGAGTACCACGAAGAAACCAAAGAAGATGATTTCGGCGTTAGAACGTATTATATCTATACTCCCGAACTGATTGCTGATCTTGCGACAGAATATAAAGTAGTAGAACAGGAAGTTCAAGATATCCGCGGACAAAAGTGGTTCACTATTATCTTACAAAAATAATATGAAAATCGGCGTATTTGATTCCGGCGTCGGTGGACTTATTATTTTGCGAGCAATTCGTAAGCGACTTTCGGCTTACGATTATTTGTATATAGGAGACACGGCGCGTGTTCCGTATGGAAATCAGACTCAGGCGGAAATTTATCAATTTACCAAACGTGGCGTTAATTATCTTTTTGAGCATGATTGCGCTTTGATTATCATCGCCTGTAATTCGGCTTCGTCACGCGCCCTGCGCCGTTTACAAAGAGAATGGCTACCAAAACATTATCCAAATCGAAAGATACTCGGCGTTATTATTCCAACAGTCGAAATAGCCGCAAAGCAAACAAATATTAAACGTATTGGGATTTTGGCAACCAAGGCAACAACTTCTTCAAAATCATTTGCTAAGGAAATAAAAAAACTTTCCAAGAGGATAGCGGTAATTCATCAATCGGCTCCGTTACTTGTGCCGTTAATAGAGGCTGGAAAAATAAAAGAATCTAAAATTGTTTTAGAAAAGTATTTAAAGCCATTATTAGAAAAGCAAGTTCAAACAATAATTTTAGGTTGTACACATTATCCGTTTATTAAAAAATTTCTACCAAAAAATATTACTATAATCTCTCAAGATGAAGTTATTCCAGGTAAACTGGCTTTATATTTAAAAAAGCATAAAGAAATCGAAAAGCGACTTACAAAAAAGAAAAGTTGTATTATCAGCGTGACTCAAACGACGCAGCATATACAAAAATTAACGATTGATTGGTTTGGAAAAGGTTCGCGAATCAAAAAAGTAACAATTTAAAAAAGGGATTTGCAAGCAAATCCCTTTTTAGTTAATTCAGGTTTAAGATATTCATCAGCCTCCATATCTCCGACGATTCTTCATCGGCGAATTGGTAATCTACAAATTGTTTTTCAGGACTTTGTTCAGGATCAAAAAAGATGATTATTCCGAGTTTTTCACAACGGAAAGGTCCTATTTTATCCTCCGGAATAAGCAAGAATCTTTTTTGATTAGTTTCATCAAGAACTGTAACACTGTAAAATGTATTTGTAGATTTTAAAGGACAACTTTCGAATTGGTATTTCCCTTTTAGAACCATTAGTTATATTTTTAAGTTAATATTTGTTTTTTTATTTAATACCCCAAACAAAATGTGACCAACGACTGAATATTTTTTCGTTATTTTTATAGTAATCTGGGTCATAGTTAGGGTCTTTTTTATAAATATCTATCTCATTATATCCTCGTTTGGTTTTAAGTAAGGTTGCGGCAGATTTCCTCACAACATCTATTGGATTAAGCCAATACGTAGTATCCGCATAAGGCCTGACGCCCAAAGCTGACTTGGTAATCGTTGAGCTTATATTTATAATCAAGCCTGATATCCATTTATGCTCTCTGACCGCGAATTGTATATATGCTCGAACAATGTTTTTGGATTCCGAAAAGGAGGTAAGAAAAATCACCCCATGTTTGTCGGCAACTGATCCAATCATAGATAAAACAAGCTTAGTTTTAGAGCCCGCCTTTCTTTCCCTTGAGATTTTGTCCATCAAGGTAGCGGCAATATATTTATAGGTATTTACATTTGAGTTATAGACTGTCGGATCAATTGTTTCCAAGGGCTCTATGGCTGGATAATTTGTATTCTCAAACTTATCAAGACCAATAGAGTGGATTAAAAAGACTTTTTCGAAAATAGAAAAGTTTTTTTCTGAAAAAGCTTTTTCAACGTCTTGATGTCTTGTCAGATCACAATGTATCCAAGATAAGTTTTTATGTAATGAATCAAGCTCGTTCGTTCGAGAAATCCCGATAATAGGGAAGTTGCCAGCTAGTTGTTTGATAAAAGCCGCCCCAATTTCGCCACTAGCTCCGGCGATAATGAATAAGTATTTTTTCTTGTTTGTAGAAATGGTCATAATATTTGTAATTATTAATATAATTCAGCGACTTTTCTCGGAGTAAATTTAGTATCTTTGTAATACAAAAGATCAAAGCTTGGCTTTTTATTAAATAGCTCGTGCTCATGAAAATGATTAAAGAAAGAGTTAGTATCAACGGAAGATAGAAATTTTTGAGTTAATTCGGTGGGGCTTAACCAGTATTTCATTTCAGCATCAGTATTAATGAAAACAAAGGGACGAGTAATTATCTCATGAGAGCAAATTACTGATGAAATATTTAAGATATGAATTCCGAACGACTGATCGGCAATTGTTTGTATATAGTTTTTTGTTTTTTCAATAGTTTGCCACCATGATTTATGGACCAATGGCTTATGTTTATCGGCGAGACTACCAAAAATTATTGAAGCCGCTTTTATAAAGTGTTTCAACGTGGCCTCTTTAATAGATGAGGTCATTGTTTTAAAAACACGGTAGGTTAAGTCCATGGTCAAGTCGTTAATTCCGTCGCCATCGTGATCATTCTCAACAACGTGTTCTCCGGCAGTGTTTATTTCAAATGGATATAGGCCAATTGCATGAATATAGGTTATAGAGGAAAAATTATCCCAATGAATATTATTTATGAATTCAGTAATATTGTTGTCACTTAAATTTTCAAGTGAACAAACAAAAGAATTCTCATATAATTTTTTTGTTTCTGGGTTAATGAATGATTTTTGGGGGAGTGCTTTTCGGCTGATGCCGTAGATTACCGTTGAGTTTTCTTTCGCGTACTCTGATAAAAAAGCATTTCCTATGGCACCGCTAATGCCGGCAATAATTACAAGTTTCTTTTTGGACATATAATAGTAATAATTTATGATAGTGCCATTAAAACATATTGTATTGACATTATCAAAAAATAGTGGTATTATACTTATAAAGTAAAATATCTTTTTACTTTAAACTATAAAAATGGACTTTATACGCCCTAAAACTGTTGAAGATCTAATTGTTATTTTTCTTAAAGATGGAGAAAAAAAGACTACAGAAGTGCTTAGTCAGATTAGAGAAATAAGAAAAAATACTACAAAACAAGCGTTTTACGCTGCTTTAAGAAAATTAAAAAAAGAAGAGGTTGTTTTAGTCTATAAAGGATCCGCAGCACTTCATACGACCTGGGTTAGACGTATGCAGGAGACGATTGATCAATTGGCTTATGCATATTCAATGGGGTCAAACGCTTTTAGCGTTCTTGGATTAGCCGATAGGGAAAGTCTTTCTTTTGTTTTTTATAATTCTAAATCGTTAGATATTTTCTGGGGACATTCACAAAATATTTTAATATATAATACCTCCGCTTCTGAGCCAATATATGCCTATGACCCACACTATTGGTTTTTAATAGCTCGTGAAGAATCTGAAACAAAACTTTTTGAAGAAATGGCTAGAAGTAAAAAACAGTTTTTAATGACGGTTGGCGGAAACTCTCTAGTAGATAATTCTATTAGACATTATTTTAAAAGCGATTATTTGCAATATAATATTAAAAAGATATTTGTGAAAAATAATTATTATATTACAGTTATAGGAGATTATATTACGGAAGTAACACTTGATTCCGTAATTACTAAAAAAATTGAAGATATATATGCCGCATCTTCTTCTATAGATGAAACAGTGATAAACTCCTTAAAATCTTTACTTGAGCTAAAATCAAGAAGTAAAATTAAAATAACGCGTGATAAGAAAAAAGCTGAAAAGCTTAAGAAGAAATTAGGAAAAGATTTTTATATTTTGAAAAATTAAAAAAGGGGCTTGCAAGCAAATCCCCTTTTTTGTTTTGAAAAATGTACTATTAATATTTTAAGAACAAGACACCAATATCCAAGCCTGAGCCGAAGGATAGGAGGCAAATTTTATCTCCCCGTTTAATCTTGCCCTGAGTTATAAGATTGGAAAGTTGCCATAATGTACTTACGCTACTGATATTGCCGTTGCTTAAATCCATATACATTTCACCCTTGAAACCTGGCCATAGTTTACGTAATTTTTGGTAAAAGAGTTCAACGGTTTTTTTGCTTGGTTGATGCATAATAAAATGATCAATTTCATTAAGCATACCCTGTTGAATAATTGCGTTAAAGCATTCTTTGAGAACATCACCCTGGACAAATTCATGAACTTTTTTCCCGTCCTGCCAAAATTTATATTTTTTATTAGGGCGGATAAAGTTATTATTGCCATCATAAGGCAATGTTACGAACATTTCACCAAGATGTCTTTTCCGTTGGTCCTTATTAAGTTGAACTAAAACTGTTGATGAAGCACCGCCAAACAAATTTTTGTCATAATAGATGTTATCATCAGCCAATTGATCAGCATTTTCTGCGGCAACAACTAACGCCGTGTCATACTGATTTTCAGCTAGCATTATTTTGATTGCAACATTTAAAGCGGTTAAACCTGCAACACATGCTTCTCGTACATCAAATCCCCAAGCACGGGTCCTTCCCGCCATGGGAGAATCCATTAAAGCAACTTCCGCCATTGAGTCACCTGCCAAGGACGGATAACCAGGACCATTGGTATTGGTTGCTCCAACTACTAGCTTAACTTCTGACATATGTACGTCGGCTGCTTCAAGACACTTGATAATAGAAATTGCTGCGAGCTTATCAACACGGCCTGAGAAAATAGGAAGTTTTTCAAAACCAATTTTTTCAGTCGCAATTCTAACAACTTCTTTCATTTCGTCAACCGTTGGATTCGGCTCGCCTTTTTTCTTCTTGCAGGCAATACGTTGACCCTTTACAGAGGTTTTATTGATAAGCAGTTCCTCTTGTGTCACAAATGAAAAGCCTTTGTCTTTTGCTGGTTCTGTGTGACCAGTACTTATTATTTTTATATTGTTAAATAACATATCTCCCCCTCCTCATTTAAGGGTTTTATTTTTTGTTTTATTACTGTCATTTTTACTACTATTCTAAAAATAAGTCAATTTTCTTGACAATACGCCCGATTTACGATACCATGCTTGTACCGTCAATGCTTGCTCAGCATTTTTATTTTATAAAGAACCTATGTTAACTATCCGTTTTTCCCGCGTCGGCAAAAAGGGTTATCCAACCTACCGTCTCGTGATTTCTGAAAAAGCGCGTGATCCGTATGGTAAAGCCCTGGAGATTCTCGGCTCATACGATCCTCACTCTAAAGAATTACAGGCCAAAGCTGACCGCATCAAATATTGGATTAGTAAGGGCTCAGGGATGTCTCAGTCCGTAGCCAACCTCTTAATCAATAAAAAGATTATTGAAGGAACTAAAGCCAAACAAGAAAAGAAAGCTACTAAAAAGAAAGGCGCAGAAGCCAAATAAAAAACTCCCCTACGGGGGAGTTTTTTATTTCTTGATAAGTTTTTTATCTTTTAAGAATTTAATATGTTCCTCAACCGTTGCACGATCAAGTCCTCGCTCTTTTGCTATTTCATCAATATCCATTCCCTTGTTAAACAAATCAAACGTCTCGAGCTGAGTTAATTTTGTTGAAAGTTTTATGCCGCCTTCTCTTTTTTCTGCGCTATCATTTATTTCTTGCGTTTGTCCTCCGCGCAAACACATATCACATCGTTCACAGCGCTGCAGTTCATAATCACCAAAATATTCCAGTAAATATCGTTGACGGCATTGACGAGTAAAAACATATTCTTCCATCTGATCAAGTTTGGAATAGGCATGTGTCGCTTTATACTTTAAAGCCTTAGTATCAATCTCAATATCATATTCATCAGTGCGTTTTAATATTTCAATTTCCGTTCCTTTAAAGGGAGGACGATACTCAAGCGCATCAGCCGCCGAGAGTTTTTTAAATATTCTAAGAATCATATCTTTTGACTCGCCGATAATCGCCGCGGCTTCTTCCACGTTTATCTCCCAACCAATTTGTAGCTCTGCGCCAAATTTCGCAATTAACTTTTCAAAGACAGTTCGTTGCTTAGCAGAACGAGTGGTAAAAGCTTTTAAGGCCTGATCTAGGGACTTTGTTAGTTTAATAAAAGCTTGTCCGTTTTTTTCGCGAGCGCGCCTAATATATCCGCCTTGTTCTAAGATTTTAATACTTGTACCAATTGCCATTTCCGGATATTCGTCATCCGTCGCTGCTTTAATATCAGCATAGGTTACGAGAACACTCGGCGTTTCAAATTTTAAGAGATATTTATAGACAGATCTGATTAATTCCGGACTTGGATTATCGCCACGGATAAAAAATTCTCTCAAATATCTGTCGCGAGGATGATAGAGCAGTAAACAGACACTTGGTTGTCCGTCACGTCCCGCGCGTCCTGCCTCCTGATAATAGGCTTCAATCGTGCCCGGCATATCAAAGTGAATAACAAAACGAATATCTTTTTTATCAATTCCCATGCCGAAGGCATTTGTCGCTACAATGACTTGAGCCGTGCCTTTCATGAAATTATTTTGTACCCACTGTCGATCTTCGTTTTGCATTCCCGCGTGATATCCAACTGCTTCAATTCCCTCACTAAGTAATGCCTCGAGCATCCTGTCGGCTTTAGCGCGTGTCCCAACATAGACAATTCCTGAACCGCCTTCTAAACTTTGCACAACGTCTAATACTAGTTTTGGTTTATAGGCGTCCGAGGCTTCAATGACTCCAAACTGTAAATTAGGTCGGGCGAAGCCCGTGACGATTTGCAAAGGATTTTCTAATTTTAATTGTTTGATAATATCTTCCCGAACTTCCGGTGTTGCCGTAGCGGTTAACGCAATAACCGGAGGATTGCCGCAGGCTTCAATTGCTTCACCTAATTTTCTAAAGCTCGGACGAAAGTCGTGACCCCATTGGCTAATACAATGCGCTTCATCAACCGCAAAAAGTGTAACTTTTAATTCATGTAAGCGAGTTATAAAAGAAGAATTGTAAAAACGTTCCGGCGCAATATATAAAATACTGTAGGCTCCGTTAATTGCTTCTTCTAAACGAAGATTGGCTTCGTCAGGACTAATCGTACTATTAATTAAAGTTGCTTTGATTCCGACAGCGTTTAAAGAATCTACCTGATCTTTCATTAAGGCAATTAACGGAGAAACAACAAGTGTTACGCCTTCTAAAACTAATGAAGGAAGTTGGTAGCACAAAGATTTACCTCCGCCGGTCGGCATAATTACAAGCGTATCGCGTTTAGATAAAACGCTTTCGATAGCTTCAAGCTGACCTTTTCTAAACGAAGAAAAGCCGTAATGCTTTTCGAGGAGAGGAAGTAGTTGTTCTTTTTGAGACATGAATTTTTTATTAACTCACCCCTAGCCCCTCTCTATGCTATCGCACAGAGAGGGGAACTGTATATAAAGTTTTATTTTTATTTTCCCCTCTCAGCCCCGCAGGGGAAGAGAGGGGTCAGGGGTGAGTTGAGCTATTGAATATTTTTTTGTTTTTTAAAAGCGATCATCGTATTTAAGAAGGCCATAGCAATAGTCATTGGGCCAACACCGCCGGGAACAGGACTTAAAAATCCTGGTTTGTCGTTCATAGATTCAGCGTCAACGTCGCCGCAGGTTTTGCCTTCACTGTCTTTAGCAATGCCAACATCAATAATTACAGCATTATCTTTGACCATTTCGGCGTTAACTGCATCAGCTTTGCCCTGAGCAGTAATGATAATATCAGCGTGTGAGATATCATCGCTGAGACTTGCACCTTGTCGTTTTAAAATTTCTGCCAAATTATCTTCAAAAATATCCGAGTTAACTTTAAGGCAGACTATTTTATTATCAAGTTCGCAGTTAATGCTCGATAGCATCGCAAGAATTACTGCGTAGACCGGAGGCATAAAACCGGATTCTGTATCGTCCGACAATAATCGCTTCATATTCTCTTTAGTAAAACCATCAATATCTTTATCAGGATTAATTGCATTAACAATGGTGTCAGTATCTAAGTGCTTAGGTAATGGCAATTGAACTAAAATAGCATCAACCTCCGGGTCATTATTTAAAAAGTTAATTGTCTCTAATAATTTTTCTTGGGCAATATCATCATCAATGCGATAGACATGAGCGTCAATTCCGACGGTACCGGCTTGTTTTTCTTTTAAATTAACATAGAGCTGCGAATCAGGCCGCTCGCCAACTAAAATAATAGCAAGTCCTGGTCGAGGACCCTGCCTACCGGTAGGCAGGCGCCAAAGCGCATGGATTTCCAACGCAACTTTATCTTTAATTTTATCGGCCAAAATACGGCCATCAATCAGTTTCATGAACTAGTATTTTAACGGATATTTTTCGCAGAGTTTCTTAATCTCGCTCTGTAATTCACTTAAAGCAGCTTCATTATCTTTATTAACAATTGCTTTATCAATAATTTGCGCGACTAATTTACAATCTTCTTCATTTAAGCCGCGGGTCGTAATTGCCGGAGTACCGATTCTAATACCGGACGGATTCATCGGAGGATTTGGATCATTCGGAATTGTTGAACGAGACACTGAAATACCAACCTTCTCCAAGGCTTTTTCTGCTTCTTTGCCTACAACATTTTTATTACGTAAATCTACTACCATTAAATGATTATCAGTTCCGCCGGAAACAATTTCATAACCAAGATTAATAAATTCCTCAGCCATTGCTTGTGCATTTTTTATAACTTGCTTGGCGTAAGTTTTAAATTCAGGTCGCAACGCTTCACCTAAGGCAACAGCTTTAGCCGCTGTCATATTATCGTGCGGTCCGCCTTGCATTCCCGGAAAAACAGCGCGGTTAATCGCTTTGGCAAATTGTTCTTTGCACATAATAATTGCTCCGCGAGGTCCGCGCAAAGTTTTATGAGTTGTTGTCATCACAATATCGAAAAACGGAACAGGGGAAGATAAAACGCCTGCGGCTATAAGGCCTGCCGGATGAGAAATATCGGCAAATGTTATCGCGCCAATCTCATCAGCGATTTTTTTAAACCCTTCCCAATCAATATCTCTTGAATATGCGCTAAAGCCCGCAACAATCATTTTTGGTTTTTCGCGCAACGCTACTTCGCGTACTTCATTCATGTCTATTCTTCCGTCTTGACCGACGCCGTATTGAACAAATTTATAAAGCATGCCGGAAAAGTTTACGGGATGACCGTGCGATAAATGTCCGCCGTGATCAAGTCGCAGGCCCATGACCGTATCACCCGGTTTTACAGTCGCAAAATAAATTGCGGCATTGGCAGGAGAACCGGACAAAGGTTGTACGTTAACATGTTCAGCGCCAAATAATTTCTTTGCGCGTTCAATTGCCAAATTTTCTACTTCATCAATAATATGGTTTCCGCCGTAATAACGAGAACCCGGGTAGCCTTCGGAGTACTTATTAGCCAAGGGAGAGGCGAGCGCCTCGAGTACTGCCTCGGAAACGTAGTTTTCAGAAGCAATTAATTCAAGCTCATCGGCCTGTCTTTTACTTTCCTTGCTAACAATAGCTGCAACTTCTGAATCTTCTTTTTTAAGTTCTGTGTAGTTAAACATGGATTTTTGACTTATATTAGTATAGATATTTAACCATATAATCTCTCTAAAAACAAGCAAAATCTCTTAAAAACTCTAAAAAACACGTGATTCTTTAGAATATTGACAATATTGGTCATATATGATATAGTATAGCTAATAAAAGTACAATAAAAATAATGAATATATCGCTCTAAGGAGGGCGACAAAATGGTAACTAACCATACTAAAGAAGAGTTTTTAAAATTAGTAATAGGCATTATTGAAATCCAAAGAAGACAGCAGGGTAAATGGGGGCCGTGTTTCTGTTGCGGTTATACATCGGAAGACTTTGATAATCTTAGAGCTTTGCTTGAAGGATATTTTGGAAATAATACTTATGTTACTCATTGGGACGAACTATCTGAGGAGGCCGCTAGAGTGTTAGAAATTAACCTTCTTGAGGCTGGAGCATTGTCTGGAAAAATTACTTTCCAATATGATGATACTAAAAAGGAACTTTCTTATGCTATTGAAAGAAAGTGGTCAAGAGTCATAATTCAATAAGTATATTTAGTCTTATGCCTTATCTTAAGAAACTTTAAGATAAGGCTTTTTTAATACTCAAAAAGTGGCAATAATCTATTTTCCCAAATATGCTATACTAAAGGTGTATTTGTTAATTAACTCTCTTTATCTATGAAAAAGGTAAAAATTGGTCTGCTTATAGCAGCCGTAGTTATTGTGTCTGTCCTGCCGTTCTCAGCCAAGGCTTTTATGAATAAGGCTGAAGATTCAGTCTATATTCCGAAAGAGCAGACGGTGAGTGGTTCTTTGTTCGCTGCAGGTTCTTCTATCACCGTGGATGGTAAAGTCCAGGGTGACGTATTTTGCGCCGGACAGAGTATCACCATTAACGGTATTGTTGACGGTGACGTATTTTGCGCCGGACAAAGCGTTACTATTAACGGCTCTGTCGGAGGTAGTGTACGCGCTGCAGGTAATTCAATTGTTATTAACGGCAAAGTTTCACGCAACGTGATGGCTGCCGGAGCAAATGTGACATTGTCCCCTGAAGCAACTATTGGATGGGATTTGCAATTTGCTTCCGCCTTTTCTGAAATTCGCGGTAAAGTAGGACGCGATGTAGACGGAGCCGGAGCATCAGCTATTATTTCCGGAAATATTGGACGAAACGTTTTTCTTTTGATGGATGATAATAGAATGAATAAAGAAAATAAGGAAGAAGTTAAGGCGTCACCGATTATTACAAGCACAGCGACTATCGGCGGAAATGTATGGTACCGATCACGCGCAGAAGCGCAGATTGAAAAAGGCAGTATGATCAAGGGTGAGACTTCTCGCTTAGCGATGAAAGATATTATTGATCGAAACGATGTAAAAAATGCTGCTAAGGGTGGACTTGCTGTCTTTAGTTTAATCGGATTATTCTCTTCATTGATTATCGGTTTAGTGTTTGTCTCTTGGCTCAAACGACCGGCCCGCGAAATTACTGATATTATAGTGGCAAAGCCATGGCCGTCTATTGGTTGGGGATTGATTGTCGCGATTGTCGCGCCAATTGCTGCGTTCATTGTTTGTATAACTATTATCGGCTTCCCACTCGGATTAATTATCCTGGCTGCTTGGCTACTTGCCATGTATCTTGGTGACATTGTCTTCGGCGTTGCCTTTGGACGATGGCTCTTAAAGAAATTTGCTCCGAATAAAGTTGAAGCTCCGACATTAGTATGGCCGATGGTGCTTGGTATTGTTATCTCTTCAATTATTTTCATGATTCCGGTAATCGGATGGTTGGCTTGTATGGTGGCAACACTCTGGGGAATGGGTGCGATGTGGCAGTATGGAAAAGCAAAGAGCTAAACTATGATTGAAGTTATTTGCGGCTCGATGTTCTCAGGTAAAACCGAAGAGTTGATTCGGCGTTTACGTCGAGCGCAAATCGCCAAACAAAAAGTTTCGATATTTAAACCGGCACTTGATAACCGATTTTCCAAAGAAGAGATAGTTTCGCACAGCGAACAACGTATCCCTTCGATTATTGTTGAACATGCCGAAGAAATTTTAGCTGGCGCTTTTGACGCTGAAGTTATCGGCATAGATGAAGCGCAATTCTTTGATTCGTCACTCTTGAAGGTGTGCGAAGAATTAGCGGGTCAAGGTAAACGCGTGATCATTGCCGGACTTGATACTGATTATCGCGGTGTGCCTTTTGAACCAATGCCACAACTTTTGGCGATTGCTGAATATATTACAAAAACGTTAGCCGTGTGCATGCAGTGTGGCGGACCGGCTAATCGCAGCCAACGATTGATTAAGAATGATAACTTAGTCGCGGTCGGCGCCACCGAAAGTTATGAGGCACGATGTCGCAATTGTTTTAAAGCAGACGAATAAATAGTTTAATAAAGCCCCTTTCCGGCAACGGAGAGGGGCTTTTGGTATTGACATATTAGATATTAAACAGTAGTATAAGTTTAATAAAAATTATTCGTACATTTAAAAATTAAATAAAAGCTAATGAAAAAATCACTGGATCTAAAAAACGCATTGTTTGTCATTGCTTTAACGCTGGGTTCAATTATTATTATAAAATTTAGCGGTGTTCATTTGGATTTTGCATTGATGTGTATTGTAATGGCGGTATTAATTTTTTCAAAATTCTATATTATTAAATATGTTTTTGAAAAGAAAAATGGCTGGAGAGATAATGACATCCTTTTCATAATGGGAATGCCCTGGAAATTAGCTGTATGGAATATATTTTATATTGTTGCCATGGCAAGTTTTGTTTCTTTGGGTGACAGATTTTTTCCCGGTGATCCGCAAAAGAATATTATTTGTTTTTGTTCTACTGTTATTCTAAGCGTTAGTCTTGGTACTTGGGCTTGGTTTGTAAATCAGGATGCTTCGGTGAAAAAAGAATTAGCAATGGAGGCAAGTCTAGAATGAAAACAAAACCGAAGTATTGGTGGATTATTGAAATTAAACGTAAAATTTCTTTTCCAGGAGAAAATAGCTCGCGTTTAGTTTCAGTTTTTTCCAATAGAAAAAATCTATTCTTAAGATTCGGCAAATTTATATATGCCGCTGATCAAAGAATTAAAGATGAGTTAATATCTTGGCAGAACAAGGGTGGTTATCATGTTACTATACATTACTGTCTCGGTTCTGAGGGAAGAAGAATGGTAACTCCAGTTAAGAAGCTACAAAAGATTTTAGAGGATACTACAGCTTTAGTTATTAGTCGTATAGAAATGGAATTTTTATATCAGGAAGCCCTGAGGGAAAGTTCAACGGCAGGTAAAAAGAAAGCAAAGAGAAAAAAATGATAAAAAAATTTATCAGAGTAATAGTGATTATTGCCATAGCATTAATAACAGCTATAACATACTGGTATTATTTTGGAGGATTAGGTTAAGGTTAATGGCTTAAAGGCATAGTTCGCTATGCCTTTTTTCATTTCCTGAAACCTTGATTAACTGATAAAATTAGATTATACTAGCACGATGAACAAGATCAGAAATTTCTGCATTATCGCCCATATCGACCACGGAAAATCGACCCTAGCGGATCGTATGCTTGAGATTACCCATACCGTCGAACAGCGTAAGATGAAGGCGCAATTACTCGATAGAATGGATTTGGAACGCGAACGCGGTATTACGATTAAACTGACTCCGGTTGCTATGGAATATGAAGGCTATAAATTAAACTTGATCGACACTCCGGGTCACGTTGATTTTAGCTATGAAGTTTCGCGCTCTCTAGCTGCTGTTGAAGGCGCGGTATTATTGGTAGATGCTTCTCAGGGCATTCAAGCACAAACTTTAGCTAATTTATATTTTGCGATTGAACAAGATTTAACGATCGTGCCGGTTTTAAATAAAATCGATTTGCCGGCGGCGGATGTTGAACGAGTCTCGCATGAAATTATAAAATTACTTGGTTGTAAAAAAGAAGATATCATTTTAGCTTCCGGAAAAACAGGACAAGGCGTTGAAGATATTTTACATGCCGTGATTAACCGTGTGCCTTCACCGCAAGGTAATGAAGACGTCGCCCCGCGCGCTTTGATTTTTGATTCAAATTTTGATGAGTATAAAGGAGTTGTTGCCTATGTCAGAGTTGTTGATGGCGCATTTAAAAAAGGAGATGCGATTAAATTATGCGCGACTCATGCTGAAAGTGAAATTCTAGATATTGGAAATTTTAAACCGGATTATCATTCTACGGGAATTTTAGAAACCGGTGCAATCGGTTATATCGTGACCGGTTTTAAAAGCGTGGCGGAATGTCGCGTTGGTGATACCGTAACTTTGAAAAAAGCTCAAGTAGAATCATTAATTGGTTATCACGAAGTAAAGCCAATGGTCTACGCCGGAATCTTTCCTCGTGAAGGAAACGAATTCGGAAATTTGCGCGAAGCAATTGATAAATTAAAATTGAATGATGCGGCCCTGATGTACGAACCGGAACAATCTCAAGCTTTAGGTTTTGGATTCCGTTGCGGTTTCTTAGGTTTACTTCATTTGGAAATTATTCAGGAACGATTAAAAAGAGAATATAATCTTGAACTGATTGTTACGATTCCGAGCGTTGCCTATCACGTGTATTCAAAAGCTAATGGCGAACCTTTGGTGGTACGCAGTCCGCATATGATGCCGGATCCGTCTCATATTGATCATATTGATGAGCCGTGGGTCACGCTCGATATTGTTACGCCAAAAGAATATATCGGTCCAATTATGAATTTGGTTCAAGAAAGAAAAGCGGTTTATTTAACGACTGAATATCTTGATCCTGAGCGACTAGTTTTACATTATCAGATTCCAATGGCGACAATCTTAACGAATTTTTATGATCGCATTAAAAGCGTATCGTCCGGTTACGCTTCTATTAACTATGAATATCTCGATTATCGCCAAGCAGATGTTGTAAAAATGGATATCATGGTAGCGGAAGATATTGTTGAATCACTTTCAGTAATCGTCTATCGCGATGAGGCGCATCGCCGCGGTAAGGAAATTGTAGAAACCTTGAAAGAAAGTCTACCCAAACAAATGTTTGTTATTAAGTTGCAAGCAGTTATCGGTGGAGCAATTATTGCTTCCGAACGCATTTCAGCAATGCGCAAAGACGTTACGGCAAAATTGTACGGCGGTGACGTGACGCGTAAACGTAAACTTTTAGAAAAGCAGAAAAAGGGTAAAAAGAAAATGATGGCCGCCGGCAAAGGAAGTGTTGATATTCCTTCCGACACCTTTGTTAAAATATTAAAACAATAATATGAAGAAAAAACATATCATGCGAATTCTTATGGCCATTGTTGGATTTTTTGTTATCCTTTCAATGGTATCTTGGGCTTTTGCTTTTTAATCTATGATAAAGAAATGGCTTGTTCGTGAACAAGCGCCACAAGAATTTGTGAAAACTTTCGTCGATCTTGATCCGACGGTGGTTCAGTTGTTATATAATAGAAATCTTCGAACAAAGCCGGAGATTGATGAATTTTTAAATCCGGCGCAATCAGAATATGAACATGATCCTTTGTTGTTTAAAGATATGGCGGCGGCTGTAGAAAAAACTATTTCTTTTATTAAGGAAAGAAAAAAAATTGCTATTTGCGGAGATTACGATGCGGACGGCGTCAGTTCCTCGGCAATACTATCAGAGACTTTAAAAAAACTTGGAGCGATTGTTGAAGTATGGATTCCGAGTCGTTTCGGTCAGGGTTACGGTTTGAGTAATGTGATTGTTGATGATTTAAAAGCGAAAGATTTTTCTTTGATTATAACGGTTGATAACGGCATTCGCTCAAAGAATGAGGCTGAATATGCTCTATCACTTGGTATGGAAATGATTGTGACTGATCATCATGAAGGACCTGAAACACAAGCCGAAGAACCTCAGTGTTTGCTTATCGATCCGATCTTATCGCACGAAACCTATCCTTTTAAATATTTATGCGGCGCCGGAGTCGCATATAAGTTTGCCAACGCTTTGATTAACGCTTCAACCTTGGCGGAAGAAGTAAAAGAGAATTTAAAACAGTCTGTTGTTGATCTTGCGGCTATTGGCACGATTGCCGATTGCGTTCCGTTACTTGGGGAAAATCGTCACTTGGCTGCCAAAGGTTTAGAGCAGATGAATCGACGACCGAGATTAGGAATTCGCGAACTGGCGAGTGTTTCAAATTTAACCGGGGAACTTGATTCGTGGAATATTGCGTGGCAGATTACGCCGCGCTTGAACGTCGCCGGACGACTTGATCACGCTAATGCGGCATATCAGTTGTTGGTTACAAAGGATTCGAATGAGGCGCGTAGCATTGCCGCAGATTTAAATCAAAAAAATATTGAACGTCAAACTATGACTTTAAATATTGTTAATGAAGCGACGGCGCAAATTGAAAAAGACCAAAAAGATCAAACTTTGCTGATTGCGATTTCTCCTAATGTACGCGATGAAAGCGCTCAAGGTTGGAATGAAGGTGTTATTGGTTTGGCGGCAGGACGAATCGCGGAAAAATATTCGCGTCCGTGTTTAGTGATTACGAGAAGCGAAGGAAAAATTAAAGGTTCAGGCCGAAGTATTGAGCAATTTAATTTGGTCAGCGCTTTAGAAGCGGGAAAAGAACATCTTGATCGTTACGGCGGACATAAAATGGCTTGCGGTTTTTCAATGAAGGCGTTGGAAGACTTAGACGGCTTTTGCGACAAGGCACGAAGCTTAGCTAAACAAGATTTAGCAAGCGTTGATTTATCGCCGGTTTTAAAAATTGATGCTGCTGTAGACATTGAAGCGGTCAATGCGGAATTTATTAATCAGATAGAGCGTTTTGCTCCTTTTGGACAAGATAATACTGAACCGAAATTTATGTCTCAGGTTCGTATTGAAGAAGTGATGGTGATGGGTAAAGATAAAACCCATCTTAAATTACGAGTGAATGGACTCTGGGCTTTGGCTTTTCGTAAAGCTGAGGAATGGGGGCATTTGCCAGCCGGAACAACGGTTGACCTTGCGTATACGGTATGTTTCAATGACTTTAACGGCCGTAGGGAGCCGCAATTAAAAATTGTAGATTTGCGTACACTATAATATGAAAACTTTTATTATTTATTCTGACGGAGGAGCGCGCGGCAATCCGGGACCGGCTGCTATTGGTGCGGTTATTTTATCTTTAGACGGAGAAGTTATTAAAGAAATTTCTAAAACGATTGGGGAAACTACCAATAATCAAGCTGAGTATCAGGCGATCATTGCCGGATTGGAAGCCGCCAAAGATTTAGGCGCAGAAGCGGTTGATTGTTTTTTGGACAGCGAACTTGTTGTTAAACAATTGAAACGAGAATATAAAGTAAAAAATCAAGACTTAGCACCTTTGTTTTTGCGGGTTCATAATTTGTCGGTTCAATTTAAAAAGATTTCTTATACACATGTGCCGCGAGAGAAAAATAAAGAGGCTGATAGACTAGTTAATGAAGCGTTAGACGCGGTCGTTTAGCTCAGCTGGTTAGAGCGTTCCGTTCACATCGGAAAGGTCGCTGGTCCGAGTCCAGCAACGACCACAAATTTAGAACCCTCACATTAAGAGGGTTTTATGTTAGAAAAAAAATTTAAGAAAAAATATAGAATTCCATCATCACGATTACCGGGTCATGATTACGGCGCAAACGGATATTATTTTATAACGATTTGTACAAAAAATAGAGAACGCCTTTTTGGACAAATTAAACAAGATGAAATGGAATATTCGGTTATAGGTAAAATCGCAGAAAATTTTTGGAAACAAATTCCAGTTCATTTTGATTTTGTATTATTGGATGAATGGGTAATTATGCCGGATCATATGCACGGCATAATTGTTATTAATAATAAACGTATGGTAGAGACGCATAATTATGTAGAGACGCGCCATGGCGCGTCTCTACAGGAGAACAATAAAAATAAATTTGGCAAATTATATAACAATTCATTACAATCAATCATTAACCATTTCAAAGGTTCCGTTACCCGATTCGCCAACCACCACCACATCCCATTCGTCTGGCAGCCCAGGTATTACGAACGTATTATCAGAAATGAACGCGAATTGAATATTGTCAGGCGTTATATTCGCAATAATCCGAAAATGTGGCATAATCAGTAGAGATGAAAAAATCTATTAATTTTTAAAGATTATGAAATTCGAGGATCAATCTAACGAGAATAAAGTTGATACGAGTATTCTGGATAAATTTCCAGTTAATTTGTATACCGAAAAGTCCCTAATTAGTATTGAAGAAATTCAAGAAACCTATGGTCATGAGGAAAAGATCATTGTGTGTGATTTTTATATTGATAAACTGGAAAAGCAAAAAAATGTGTTAATTGAGAAATGGGGATTGGAATTTGAGAATATTATAAATATTGATCATCATGCGGCGATAGAATCAATGCAACGTTTTATTTCAAGTGCACCTTTGGCTATTAAATATGTTAAAGAAAACGGTCCTCAAAGCGAGGCCATAACGGTTATTAACCATGTTGATTGTGATAGTGTTTTAAGTTCAGCTATTATGAAAGGTGTTATTGCGCCTGATAACATCTTTGCCGAAGCAGCGATTGCTGCGGACCATACTGGTGACGAAAATAAAATTGCTGATTTACTTCAAGCCTTACAAGATAAAAGAAATTATGATTTTTCTATCCGAAATTTAAAACTTTTGTTGGAAGGAAAAGTAATTGAAGTTGAGGCGCAAGAATTATTAGAAAAGAACAAGGCAGAACGAGAAAAAGCAAAAACTTTTGTTGAAGCTGGAGCTTTTCTCACTAAGGGTCCAATTTCTTATGCCTTACTTGATACTAAGATTGAAAGTGCATTTTTTCCGAGTTTATTGCCAGACGCCACTATTATTGTAACAGCTTGTCCTTTTAAGAATGAAAATGATAAAGATGCTTCCGATAAATTGGAACTAAAGATCCGCTTGGGAAAAAATACTATTCCAAACCTAACTCTTGATAAACTTAATCTATCTGATACGCCAATACATTTTGGTGGAAGATGGAACGCGGGGAGTAATAAGCGTGCCGGAGGAACAACACTTAATATTGATGAATGTGTTGATATTGTATCAGAGCGATTAGAAAAATTCTTACAAATAAATGAAACTTAATCCTACAATTTTCAAAGCCTACGATATTCGCGGAATCTATAATACGGATTTCGACGACAGTTTTGCGTATAAACTCGGTTTAGCTTATTGTCAGATGCGCCGCGAAGAAATGGGTAAGGATAAGTTCAGTGTCGTTCTTGGACGCGATATGCGTCTTTCAAGTCACGATTTGCACGAACAATTAATTAAAGGTTTGGTTGATGGCGGAGCTGATGTTATTGATATTGGATTGGTCGCTACACCGACGCTTTATTTCGGTGTTGCGCATTACAAATACGACGGTGGCATTATGATCAGTGCTTCACATAATCCAAAAGAATGGAACGGCTTTAAAATGGTGCGGCAGATGGCCTCACCGATTGCGGAAAGTTCTGGTATCCAAGATTTAAAGAAATTGATTATTGAAGAAGGAGTAGTGGCTCATCACACTCAGGGTACAGTGACACAAAAAGAAGATGTAATTTCTGATCAAGTTGAGTTTGATTGCAGCTTTGTAGATTTAGCAAACATTAAACCCCTGAAAATAGTATTTGATACAGCTAATTCAATGGGCTCCTTATATTTTGAAACATTGTTTAATGCATTGTCGCAGATTAGTTTGGAAAAGATGAACTGGGAATTAGACGGCACTTTTCCGGCGCATGAAGCCGATCCATTCAAAAAAGAAAATATTAGAAAGTTGTGCGAAAGAGTTATTGAGACACAGGCTGATCTTGGCATAGCGACTGACGGAGACTCAGATCGTATATTTTTTGTGGATAATGAAGGCAGACCGGTTGAGCCCGGAATAATGAGAGCAATTTTATGTAAAATATTTTTACAAGAAAAACCCGGAGCAACCATTGCGTACGATGTACGTCCGGGTCGCATTACCTACGATACGATTATTGCCAATGGCGGGACGCCGCTCGTGACACGAGTCGGACATTCCTTAATTAAGGAAGCGGTCATCGACGCCGGCGCGTATTTTGCTGGAGAATCATCAGGACATTTTATGCTCAATATTGATCGAGAAGGTTGTTACGAAGTACCGGGAATTGTCGCTTTAAAAATATTGGTTGAATTGTCGCAATCCGGCATGACATTTTCACAGTATCTTGCTCCCTTTAAAAAATATGTTTCAAGCGAGGAAACAAGTTTTAGAGTAGATAATCCGCAAGAGAAGATTGCTTTAATAAAAGAGAAATATACCGATGGAAAAATAAATGAATTAGACGGCTTATCCGTAGAGTATTCCGACTATTGGTTTAATGTTCGCGCTTCAAATACTGAACCCTTACTTCGATTAAATCTTGAGGCAAAAAATAGAGAAATTATGGAAGCGAAAAGAGATGAAATACTCAGGCTGCTTACTAATTGACAAGAGAATTGAAAGACGTTAAGGTGGAAAAATAGTTGTTATTTGAAAATTTAATCAAGGACCATGAAAGATCACAAAAGTATTTATTTGACGCCCTCTAATGGTCTAACCCTCATACGGTTTCTCATTATAGGTTATATTTTCTTCTACTGTGGCGGTTTATGGGCACTCATGTTTGTGCTCTGTGCTATCGGCATGCTATCTGACTATTATGACGGTTGGCTTGCTCGTCGCTACAGTTGGAAATCCGCCATTGGTGCGATTATGGATCCGATCGCGGATAAATTATTGGTAGTTGTGATTCTCTATCATATCAATCAGGATGTTGCTTTGGTTGTGACGATATTGGAACTTATCGGCGCATATTACTCAGCACGAGCGCGCGGCGGGACAGGACATTTGATTGCCAACGGCAGTAAAGAAATTGCTTTTTTGCAAATGGCTACTGTATTGGTATTTATACTTGTCAGGATAGATATTTCTTGGATTATGTATCTACAAGTGCTTATTTTCCGTTCCGGATATAATCTTTGGATATTTTCCTCAGTATTCCAGTCAGTAGAATGGCTGCAGGATAATGAAGAGCATTTATATTTTATGCTCTACACTCTATCTTTGGTCCGAATTTTTATGTATAGGTCCATTTATAAAACTAAAAAAAAGAAAATCTTAAATCAAAAAGCTGCCCTTTAAGGCAGCTTTTGAATTTATTTTTTAAACAGGTTTAGAATTTCTTTTATGTCTTCGTAATCCTCAAGACTAACCCCGAGCTTTTCTCTATTAGAATAAATTTTTTGAGTCTCTTTTTCTAACAGATACCCAGAAATTCCGTCTCCGTCACGAATATTATCAATATGGTCATAGATAATATCCATGATGAACTTTTGGTTATCGGCGTTCAGATTGCGGTATTTAGAATCATTACGTACTAACGAACTGAGTTTTTGCTTAAAATGCGCGCTCGTATCGGTTTTCGCAGTTTTGAATAATTCTTTAATATCCATATAGTTTATATAGCTTTATATTGACAGTATAACATGGCCGTGATAAAAAGAAATATCGCAGTTTTGCGATAAAGAACATTAATAAAGAAAGGAACAGTCCATGAAACAAAATGGAACAGTCCAGAAAAAAGATACATTTCTCAAGGCTACAATCGGTCAGGTTGCCGATGTAAGCTCAACCTTAGCTTCATCTGTATTAAGAGACTTATCCCCAGAAGAATCTCTTTTAATTAGTGGTAATAAAAAACTTTTTAATAGCTATATTAAGAAAGCAAGTGTCAGCTTCTTAATTGATAGTGTGTTAAAGAAACAGGCTCAAGATTGGATTGCTTTTTATAAAGAATATTTTGGGTACTCTCTTACCAGATCAAGGTTTGACTTTTGTGATAATTATCATGCGGCGGCAAATGCAGTGAAGCTGATATTTGGAATCAAACCTGATATTAATGTATTTTTCAGGCATGCATTATACTCTTTGAGATTGTTGGTAATACCGGATATCTCTTTGAAAAGTATTATCACTGCATATGAGGAAAACTTTGATTGTTTTATTAATATGGTTGGAATTACGAAGGATAATATTGATGAGCATGTAACATGGAATGCATGCTTTAAGGGTGAATATGGTGTTTTAACAAATAACTCAAATGAAGCTGTTGATCCTTTGTGTACAGAAAAAGAATACAATTTGCTTGAGATGCTTACTAATAAAATAACACTCAAAGAACATTTGATACATGTATTTAAGTATTCAATTGAAAATAAGCCGGCAGGAATTCAGTTAGACTGGGAGGGAGCAACGGTGTGTCTTGGCACTCGTATTAACACTAACCTGGTTCCGATGGTGTACTGGTGCAGAGAAGAGAACAGACTGAGAATTGATGTGAGAAATTACTCACCTCTTTTAGAGGGAAAAACGAGAAGAGTATATCGTTAATACTATTTATAACGTAGCAAAAAGGCGCTGATAATATCAGCGCCTTTATTTTTATACTTGACAAAAGTGGATAAAAAATCTAAGGTTTTATAAAATAAGTTCTTTAAAATATAACATAGAAGGACAGGGATTAATGGAAAAGAAGATTAAAATTAATGAAAAAGCGTTAAAACACATTTCTGCATATATCAAGAATAAGTTTCTCTTATCGCTTTGGTATATAAGGGATATCGTTGGTAGTATGTCTTTATTTAAGCCGAAGATTATGCCGGCAGGAGAGGCGCGAAAAAGATATAATGCTTCAGAGACGGGCAGCAAAGAAGAGTATATTTACTGCCAGGCAGTTATCCAGTCTATTCGTGACATCGATGATCTCATTGCATTCTTTGAAGATGAAATTCTAGAAAATAAGGAGCTGTATTTGTTCGGATTCATTAAAAGGGCCGTAGAGATTATTAAGACTGATATGGTTAATAAGAATGTAGTTAATAATCATTTTTTAAGATTGCATACGATAATCAGGAAAACGACACTGCGGCCTATTACGGACAATTACTTTACTTATAATTACAATAAAGCTTTTGTCTGGATCAGACAGCAGGTCCATTTTCGGGAAATATCTTCATTTTTTTTCAGCGAATGGATGGAGACGGCTCATTATGGAGAAGAGAAAATGAAATGCTTGAAAATAATTTTTGATAATACCTCGGTGTATGATCCTAACCATTTGAAAGCCCGGGGTTACTTGATAAAGTTATATCGGGAAGAAATAAGAAAGCAAGACCGGGTGCGCCACTTAGACATATATATTAATAAGATTAGCGAGCTTCAAAGCCATGAGATGCTTGAGACTTTGTTTCAAACCGCCATTCGACTGTGTTATAAAGATACGTCATTGACCATCAATGACGAGATAAGAAGGCTCTATGTCTTATTGTCGCCTACTGACATTCAAGGTATGGCCTCATTGACTAGGGCCATCATCTCCAGGAAGCAGGTATATTTTAGACAAGATTCATGAATTCCTGAAACTTATAAAAAGGCTGTAAATATTTACAGCCTTTTAAAATATCTAATATTTAATTTCTCTTCGCCTCCGCCTCTAAAATTCTCGTGACTGCAAGAACGTAAGCAGCGGTTCTTAAATCCAGGGAATACTTTTCTTTTGTTTCCCAGATTGAGGCAAATGC
Source organism: uncultured Gammaproteobacteria bacterium (assembly GCA_964599395.1). GTDB lineage: Bacteria > Patescibacteriota > Patescibacteriia > Patescibacteriales > Patescibacteriaceae > Patescibacterium. Next base: position 78,780 of record CAZRDY010000003.1, on the reverse strand, counting down.
TGAAACAATTTTTTCTTTTAATTTTGTATTAACCTGCTCCAATTCCCAACTTTCATTTTTCATATTCTGATCCCATTCAAAATACGAAACAACAACGCCGCCGGCGTTCGCCAAAACATCCGGAATAATCGTGATGCCTTTTTCAAACATCTTTTCGCTTTCCGGTAAACTAATCGGACCATTGGCAATTTCAACAATTGTTTTAGCTTTAACATTTTCCCAATTTTTTTCCGTAATGACGCTGTTTAAAGCTGCCGGAACCAAGACATCAACTTCTAAGGCGAGCAATTCTTCGTTAGAAATATTTGTAGAGCCGGGGAAATCGATGACTGATTTTGTTTCTTCTTTATGTTTTATTAAATCTGAGATATTCAATCCATCCGGATTATAAATCGCGCCTTTAGAGTCCGAAGTTGCAACGATTTTCCAGTTCTGATGAGAGAGTTCCGCAAAGTGCAAGCCGGCATTCCCGAACCCTTGTACTGCAACTGTAATTTCCTTATCCGATTGATTTGTTTTCAGTAAATAAGCTTCGAGCGAGTAAACTGCGCCGAGGCCTGTCGCTTTATCTCGTCCTTTTGATCCGCCGTCATCCATCGGTTTGCCGGTAATAACCGCTGGGCTATCTTTGCCAACAATCTTAGAATATTCATCCTTAAACCAACTCATCATTTGTGGCGTTGTATACACGTCCGGTGCCGGAACATCAACCAATGGGCCAACGACCGGTGCGAGCGCGCGAGCCAGCGCGCGAGTTAAGCGTTCTAATTCTCCGATTGATAATTCTTTAGGATTTACAACGATGCCGCCTTTGCCGCCGCCCATTGGAATATCAGCGACAGCGCATTTAATTGCCATCCAAAAGGCGAGTGAAGTAACTTCATCTTCATCAACTTCATGATGGTAACGCAATCCGCCTTTAAACGGTCCACGCGCGTCATTATATTGAACGCGGTAGCCTTCGTAAACGTTTATTACGCCGGAATCCATTAAGACCGGCAAACTGACGCGAACTAAGCGTTTTGGGTGGCGCAGGATTTCAATAATATTTTTTTTCTCATCTAACGAAATAAGCTTATGAGTTTTAATAAGTTCATAAGCCGCTTCGAGCTGATTTAAGTTATCTTTCATCATAAATAATAATGTGTCATCCCTGCGTAAGCAGGGACCCAGGGTTTAAAGGTACTACCTTTCCCTCCTGGGTTCCAGCTTTCGCTGGAATGACATTTTTAATTTAATTAATTCCTAAATTCTTTTTAACAAGTTTCATTGTTTTTTCGGCAATCGATTTTGCTTCCTTGGCTCCTTTATCTAAAATCTTACGAACTTCTTTATCAGAATACTTTTTATAACGCGCTTGGAATTCAGTCAAGAAATTAGCAACGAGATTAGCAAGATCTTCTTTAAATTCTCCGTAGCTCTTACCATCATACATTATTTCAAGTTCGCGAACTGATTTATTACCGAGTGCGGAATAGATAGCTAAGAGGTTTGAGATAGCCGGTTTTTTATCGGGATCATAAAAAATCTTATTGTCCGAGTCAGTAACAGCTTTTTTAATTTTCTTATGAGCGACCATTGGATCATCGAGAAGAGCAATGTAGCTGTTCGGACTCTGTGAACTCTTGCTCATCTTTTTCGTCGGATCATCGAGCGCCATAATGCGAGCCCCTTCTTTTCTAACAATTGTTTCCGGAACCGTAAAAGTTTCTCCGTAGTTAGAATTAAAACGACGGGCGAGAATACGAGACAATTCGAGATGCTGCATTTGATCATGTCCGACCGGAACAACATCGGTGTGATATAAGAGAATATCAGAAGCCATCAAAGTCGGGTAGTTTAAAAGACCGGCTCCCGGACCTTCTTTCTTTTCTTCACCGGACTTATCTTTGTATTGTGTCATTTTTTCAAGCTCCGAAACTTTTGTAATTGTATTTAAAATCCAGCCGAGCTCGGTATGTTCACTGACATCGGACTGCTGAAATATAATGGCTTTTTTCGGATTGATACCCGAGGCTAGATAAATACGGACAATATCAAGGATTGTTTTGCGTAACGCTTTCGGATCTTGTTTGACCGTAATGGCGTGATAATCAACGACGCAAAATAAACATTTATATTTTTCCTGCAATGGTAACCACTGGCTGATAGCGCCGATGTAGTTTCCGAGGTGAAGGTCGCCGGAGGGTTTGATCCCTGAGAAGAGTGTTTTCATATGTTCTTAGTGTATAAAATTATCGAGGTTTTGTCATCTGGACAGAAATACCATATATACGTAGAATAAAGAAAAAGGAACATTAACAATAAATGCCGGAGGCAAACATGACACAAGATGAAGTTAATAAATTGATTTTGCAAAAAGAGCTTAAAGACGAGGATATTCCAGGGGGATGGAAAATGGATAACACTGAACCTGGACCTAGAGGTATCGTTGCTGGAAGCGAAAAATCTGCAGATGCTGCTTTTGCTTTTATACAAATTGGTAAAAAAGATCTTTCCGGTGAAGAAAAAGAAATTATTCCATATTAAAATAAAACAGGTCATTCGTGGCTTTAGAAAGAAGGGTTTATGGGACTCACTGTAGATCAAATTAACAAGTGGGAACTCGAAGAAGAGCTTCTTAATAAAGACGAAGCTCCTGAATTTTTTGAAGACGGTAAATTAATTGATGAGTATAGAATGGAGAATGACGAAAAAGAGAGAGATGACCAGGTTGCCCGAGCTCAAGTCGGAGCAGATTTCGCTTTTGCCTTGATTCAAATCAACAAATTGGGAGATCTTTCAAATGAAGAAGAGCTTATACTATTTTAAAATTATCGGGTTATTCATGACCTTAGAAAGAAAGATTTATGCCTATGGATAAGCGCGAAGAGATTAGTAGGTTAATTCTTCCTCAAGAAATTGATCTGAAACAAAAACACAAGAAAAAGTTCTCAAATAAACCCGGAAAGAATTACTTCGTAAAAGAAAGGGCATTGGGGACTAATCCGGAAACAATCAAAGCAATTTCTCGAATAACGGAAATTGTTCGACCCCTTATTAAGTTTGAGGATATAGATTTCCCCTTCTAACCTAATGAGATCTTATTAATGAAAATTAATTGAAAGGAGCTGCGTGCATGACTAAGTTGGATGAAATCAATACAATTTATCTGCCCATGGAATTAATTATTCCCAAAGAAGAATCAAGAAAGTTCTCGGGTGGGCATTCTACAAATCCGGAACATGGTGAACATAATTTGGGCAAGAATCCTCGTACATTTGAGACGATTGGTAAATTTATTGGATTTTTAAAAGATCGAATTCATTTCCCAAAATATGGAATTCCATATTAAGTAGATAAAAGTTACAAATTTAAAAAGCGCAGAAAAATTTCTGCGCTTTTGTTATTATTGAAACATCTTTTATTCACCAAACGGCGGTGAACAACGCTTACTGAGATCTTTTGTCCATATTACTTCAAGTGGATTATGTCCTTCTCTTACAGTAACCGAACCATCTTTTACATCAGTTGCTTCGGTGTAGGGACCGGCTTTATGAATATTTCTCGGATTTTCAGAAATATGGATAAGATAGTAATTGAAAATACCATCAGTACCCTTTCTTTCAAGACAACGAGCAAAACCTTCTTCGCTCATATCCCAGATATAATCATAAGATCCAACCGCAGGTTTGCCATTCATATCAAGCAAATAAAAATGATTTTCATCCCGCGCAACCGCATATCCTTCACGGAAAGGCCTGATTTCTTCAAAGGGCAAGCTCAGTTCTTCGAACTTCTCATTAATAATAAACCAGCCGTTTCGCTCTTTTACGATAGCGCGGTTTTTGTTAAACGACCTCGCTTCATGATAGAGGGGACTTATTTTTTCCCCCTTCATGTTTATATATACATAAGGGACTTGGTCTCGGCCGATACTGAATCCATTGGGATCCAACGCAACCGCTTTATCTTCAGAGAACGAAGAGATTTCAATGTAGCCCAGGTCGCTTATTCCATCGTTTCTTACAATGTGCCAAACTTTATGTTTCCGCACTTTTGACTTGGCCCTTCTCGCCAATATATAGTTTTCGTGTCTCTCGGTTTTTGACAAACCGCTACATATTTCTTCGCCGCTTTGATTGATTATGCTGCGATATTCTTCATGGAAATTTTGCACACTTGCAATTCCCGCTGAGTTGAAATATTCAGCATCAAGGTAGGGTCCCAATTTCATTTCCAGCGTATCATCGTAATAGTAGTATTCATCATTCAGGGTTTTGATAATTCGCCACGGAATATTTTCCTGCATTATCAGTTTCTTAAAGGGGCCGGCAAGAATTTTTCCATAATCAGAAATAAAATATATTTCCTTTTTATTTGTTTCAAGGCAAATAATAGTTTTTTCCTCATTATAGTATCTGTATTCGCTATTGAATTCTCCCGGTAATTCCTGGCCGTTGGTATTGATTAAGCAATAGCCTTTGCCCTCTTTCCATGCGAATAATAATTTCGGAGAAATTAGTTCCGGTGATCCATAGGGACCGCCGAAATGTATTCCCTGGTCATTAACAAAATACCAGGTTGCTTCTTTGCCGATTCTTCTTGCTACATGGAAATTATTAGGAATAAATCCTTTAATGTCCGAGTATCTCCAATATTTAAGTCCTATGTTTGCCCACACTAATGAACTACTGAAAGTGAGAAACACTCCAAAGAGTACGGTGCCAAGAATATAAAAAAATATTGATGACATTTCGGTGAGGGTGAGCGTCATTAGGACAAGGGGGCTCCAACTAAGAAAGATAAAGACAATTTTAGTTCGATAATATTTATTGAGAGTTTTACGATCTTTTTTCCTTTCAGCGTTTTTTAAGGGAAAGTAAAAAAGACATGACGTAACAAAGGCTGAAAAAAGTGTGATTAATCCGCAAATCCAATACAAGTTTGTATTCATTATGTTCTCCTCGTTTATGTGTGTTATTTAATTTTTTATGTACGTTAATAAAAAACCTTACAATAAAGTAAGGTTTTTGTCAATGGTGTATTGCGCTTTTATAATTCCAAATTAGGGTCCACTTTTAATTTATTCCAAGGAGTGGTTTTTTTTGCTTTAAACTTGAAATAACCGGCAGAGGCGATCATCGCCGCATTGTCGGTCGTGTATTTCATTTCCGGCATCCTAAAATCAAGCTGTAATTTTTTTACTTCTTCGGACAATCTTTCGCGCAAACGCTTGTTTGCGGCGACGCCCCCGGCGAGCATCACGCTTTTCGCTTTATATTGCTTTGCAGCGCGTAAGGTTTTTGAAACTAAAACATCAACCACTGCTTCTTGAAAGGCGTGAGCATACTCAGGAATTCTTTTCTTATAATTTGTATCTTTTTGAACCATGTAGAGTAAGGCGGTCTTTAAACCTGAAAAAGAAAATTCATAATTTTTAGAATCCATCATTGGACGGGGAAGAATTATAGAATTTTTGCCAGAGAATTTTTCAGCCTCTTTGGAAATAAGCGGACCGCCCGGATAACCTAAGCCTAAAAGTTGCGCGGCTTTATCAAAGGCCTCACCAGCCGCGTCATCGCGAGTTTCACCGATGGTTTTATAATTCAAATGATTCTTCATCAAGACCAATTGCGTATGTCCGCCAGAGACGGTTAATATAATCGCCGGGAATTTTGTCTTATCTTGGTTGATAAAATTACTATAAAGATGACCTTCGATATGATTAACTGAAACGATTGGCAATTTCCAAACGTAAGATAACGTTTTAGCGGTTTCTAAACCAATCATAAGCGAAGTAATTAAACCCGGACCGGCTGTTACGGCAATAGCTGATAATTTTTTAGGAGCGTCTTTTTTAGAAATGCCAGACTTGTGCAGAGCTTCATCAATAACAGGAATAATATTTAAGACGTGTTCGCGTGCCGCAACTTCCGGTACAACCCCGCCGTATTTTTTATGAATTTTGATTTGTGAGGCGACTACGCTTGAAAGAATCGAGAGCTTTGTTCCTGATCCTTCGGCGACCGACGCCGCGGTTTCATCACAACTTGTTTCTATAGCTAATATTTTCATATATTTTTTGCCTCTTTACTATAGCAGAATTTATGATAGTATGCAGTGGTACGCGGGCGTGGTGAAATTGGTATACACGCCAGCCTTAGGAGCTGGTGCCTCACGGCATGAGAGTTCAAGTCTCTCCGCCCGCACAAGAAGTACTTTAATAAAACCGAAGGAGTGAACATGATTAATAAAAACAAATATAGCGGAACAATAAAGATTAGTAGAAAAAAGAGGTTTAGTTCTGAGGCGGTCTGTTTGGTTCTGTATGAGACACCATTATTAGCGCAGGATTCAAAAGTAGTTCAGGAGGCGAGAAGAATGAAAAATTTTATGATAGATTCTGTAGCGCTGAAGAGAAAAGTTAAGATTCCTATTGACGACTATAATTGTATCGCTAGGCAAGGTCTCATAGAGCAATTCGATAAACTTAACGGATTGGAAGCGGATGATATTAGTGATCCCGCATCGCTTAAAGGTTGGATTACATCTTTGGAAAAAATCTTAGGGAAAAGACCTCTCGTGAAAAAAGTTAGTTGGGAATTAATCTATCGCTATACACCACGAGTGACAATATTTCTTTCTAAAATGTAAATATATCTAAGAAAGGAGGTGTATTGTTCTTGCTTTGTTGTAGTATGAAAAGAATCGGCATAATTGTAACTATGCCATTTCATTAGTTTAATCTTTCTCTTTCACATTTTAAGCGCAGGGCCTTTTAGGACTGCGTTTTTTATTTTTTTATGGTATAATGAAGTCGCTTTAAATACATTTCATATGCTTATAGAAGAGGATGATAGGAAGCCAATTTTGATTTTTTTAGGGTTGATAGCGTTGGGCCTTTTAACATATTTTTTGTTTATGTGGGCTTTTTAATATTAAAATAAATATATGACAGAACAAAAAATTTTTGATGCCGATGTTGAGGAAAACAAGATCATCTCGGCGCTCTCCTACCTCTGGATTCTTTTTCTGATTCCACTGCTTTTAAAACGTAAATCCAAGTTCGCTCAATTTCACGCCCGACAAGGTATGATCCTTTTTGTGATTGATGTTATCGCCAGTTTCTTTATCTGGATTCCGATTATCGGGCAACTCCTTTTTGTCGTACTTCTTATTATCTCGATTATCGGTATCATCAAGGCTTACAGCGGTGAATATTGGAAAGGGCCTTTTATTTATGAATGGAGTCAAAAAATAAAACTATAAAAGTCCTTGCGAAAGCGGGGATTCACAAATTATGAAATTTATTAAATTTTACAAGGAACTCGGCATCAAAGATGTTCCTTCAGTCGGTGGTAAAAATGCAAGCTTAGGCGAAATGTTTAGAACTCTGACACCAAAAGGTATCCGCGTACCGAACGGCTTTGCGACAACTGCCGAAGCGTATCGTTATTTTTTTAAAGCAACAGGATTAGAAGCTGAAATCAGAAAAATATTAAAAGGTTTAGATACTCACAACGTCACTGATTTGGGCAAACGCGGTTTAAAAGTACGTGAAGCGATTATTAAAGCTGAGTTTCCCGAAGAATTAAAGAAAGAAATTATTGTCGCCTACGATAAACTTTCAAAAATATATAGAACGAGGAATCTTTCTGTTGCCGTTCGTTCCTCGGCAACAGCTGAAGATTTGCCGGACGCAAGCTTTGCCGGGCAACAAGAGACCTTCCTTAATATAAGCGGACATGAGGTTTTATTAAAAGCTGTAAAAGAATGTATTGCTTCGTTATTTACCAATCGCGCTATTTCTTACCGCGTTGATAAGAAATTTGATCACTTTAAAATAGCTTTGTCAGTGGGTGTTCAAAAAATGGTGCGTTCAGATCTTGGATCGTCGGGAATTATGTTTTCCATCGATACCGAATCCGGCTTTAAAAACGTTGTTTTAATTAACTCGATTTACGGCTTGGGAGAAAATATTGTTTTAGGACGAGTAAATCCTGATGAATTTTTGGTATTTAAACCGACCGGACAAATTATTTCGCGTCATAGGGGTCATAAGAATATTAAGATGGTCTATGACAAGAAAGCCGGTGTTCGTCCCGTAAAAAATATTCCGGTGTCATCAGCTGATCAATTAAAATATGCAATTACTGATACGCAAGTTAAGGAATTGGCACGTGCGGCCATGATGATTGAAGCGCATTATAATCGTCCGATGGATATGGAGTGGGCGGTTGATGGTGCTGATAAAAAAGTCTATATTGTGCAGGCTCGTCCGGAAACAATTCACAGTGTTCGCGATTACAGTATTATCGAAACCTATAAATTATCAGCTCATGCCAAAGCGGTTGTTACAGGTAAAAGCGTTGGATCAAAAATTGGCTCAGGCGAGGCTAATCGCATCATGAGCATTAAAGATATTGCCAAGTTTAAGAAAGGTCAGGTTTTAGTAACTGACATGACTGATCCGGATTGGGAGCCGATTATGAAAATTGCTTCGGCGATTGTCACTGATAAAGGCGGACGAACCTGTCACGCGGCGATTGTTTCTCGTGAATTAGGAATTCCTTGCGTTGTCGGTACGGAAAACGGATCAACGACGATTAAGCCGGGCGATAAAGTTACGGTTGATTGTTCTCAAGGCGATGACGGTTATGTGTATCCGGGAATAGTGCCGTTTAAAGTTAGCAAGGTTAATATTAAGAAACTCGGACGTCCAAAGACTAAAATAATGATGAACATCGGTTCTCCGGAACAAGCGTTTGCATCTTCCTTTATTCCAAATGACGGTGTCGGTCTCGCACGAGAAGAATTCATTGTAAATAGCTATATTAAAGCGCATCCTTTGGCTCTATTAAAGTACCCACATTTGCAAGACAAAAAAGCTATTAAACAAATTACTCAATTAACAGAAGGCTGGAACCATAAACCCGATTTCTTTGTAGATAAATTAGCAGAAGGTATTGCGATTATTGCCGCAGCTTTTTATCCTAAGCCGGTAATTGTTCGATTGTCAGATTTTAAATCAAATGAATATGCTAACTTAATCGGTGGTAGAGAATTTGAGCCGATTGAATCCAATCCGATGATTGGTTGGCGCGGAGCAAGTCGCTATTATGATCCTCGATACGCACCGGCTTTCGCACTTGAATGCAAAGCGCTAAAGCGCGTGCGCGATGATATGGGCTTGACCAATGTTAAATTGATGATTCCAATGTGCCGCACCGTAGAAGAAGGTAAAAAAGTTTTGGATTTGATGGCCAAGAACGGTTTGAAGCGCGGTAAAAATGGATTGGAAGTATATGCCATGGCGGAAATCCCAACCAACATTATTCAAGCTGACAAGTTTGCAAAAATTTTTGACGGTTTTTCCATTGGCTCAAACGATTTAACTCAATTCACTCTTGGCATTGACCGCGACGCCGGTAATTTGCATGTAGCGGGCCTTGCCAATGAACAAAATGAGTCGGTTAAAGCCTTGATCCGTTATTTGATTCAGATCGGTAAGCAAATGCATAAGAAGGTAGGCATTTGCGGACAAGGACCAAGTGATTTCCCTGAATTTGCGAGGTTTTTGGTTAAAGAAGGGATTGACAGCTTGTCCTTAAATCCGGATACTGTTATAAAGACTACGCTTGATGTTTTAAAGACAGAAAAGAAACTAAAATAATATGAAGAAGTTTTTTGCGTTCGTACTTGATATCGCGAAGATGGTGGTCATTTCTTTGGCCATTATTATCCCGGTGCGTTATTTTTTTATTCAACCCTTTTATGTTAAGGGCGCTTCAATGGAACCGAATTTTCAAGAACATGAATATCTCATGGTTGATGAAATCACCTACCGATTTAAAGAACCAAAGCGCGGCGACGTTATCGTTTTCCGTTATCCGAAAGATCCTCAAGAATATTACATTAAGCGCATTATTGGTTTACCAGGCGATACTATAGCTATTAAAGATGGTGCAGTGTATTTAACGGATGCCCAGGGTCTAACACAAAAAATTAATGAAGATTATCTGCCAAGCTATACTTCGACGATTGCGTTATCGGAAGATTCGGTTAAACTCTCGGCTGATGAATATTTTGTCTTAGGTGACAATCGTAACGGATCAAAAGATTCGCGCAGTTTTGGCGCAGTGAAAAAGAGTTTTATTATCGGCCGTGTCTTTTTTAGAGGCTGGCCCGTGAACCGCGTCGGAATGGTAGCAACCGGTTCATATGAATTGAGCAAATAATTTTATTTTATGAATGCACGCAACTCACAGTTTAAAAAAAAGGCTCCGGCTCCCGTTCGCTCGGGTCGTAAAACTGAGCCACCGGCACGCTTAAAAGGCTTTAAAGATATTATTCCCGAAGAATGGAAGTATTGGCGTTTAGTCGCGGATAAGGCATTGCAGTTAGCGCGCATTTACGATTTTGAACGATTAGAAACACCGGCGATTGAACCCTTGGCTTTATTTGAACGAGCTCTTGGAAAACAAAGCGAGATTGTTACGAAACAACTGTATAGTTTTATTGATCCCGACGGAGATAAAGTAGCGCTTCGTCCGCAAATCCGTCCGTCTTTGGCTCGTACAGTTATGGAACATAACTTGTTAGTGGAAGATACGAAATTTGTAAAACTATGTTCTTTCGGTCCGGTATTTCGCTGTGATCGTATTCAGAGCGGTTTGTGGCGTCAGCATACGCAATGGAGTTTGGATATTATCAATAATGCTTCTCCGATTGCAGACGCGCTTATTATCATGATCGGTTATAATTTTTTCAAAGAATTACAACTTGATATCAGAGTTGATATTAATAGTTTGGGCGATGCTGAATGTCGCACAGCCTACAGCGCGAAACTTGCAGAATATTACAAAGAAAATTCCAAAAAATTAAAATTGCCGATTGAATTAAAAAAGATTTTAAGTAAAAAACCAATTGAAGCGCTTTTAAGTAATGATGAACGCTTGGTTGAATTAAATCAGGACGCTCCGGCTATTGTGGATTTTCTTTCTGAAGATGCTAAGAATCATTTCTTTACAGTTATCGAACATCTCGATGCTTTCGGTGTACCGTATAATTTGAATCATCGCTTGTTTGGTGCGGCTGATTATTACGGACGTACGGTGTTTGAATTTATTGCTCCGGAAGAAGAAGGCAGAAAAGAAGCAGTGCTTGGTTCGGGCGGAAGATATGACGCCTTGTTTGATCGTTTATTCGGCAAAGCAACGAGTGCTGTTGGATTTGCAGTCGGTATTGAAAAAACTGTCAGCCGTATTCGTAGTTTAGAAATGCCTTTAGAGGAAGCATCTGCCGAAATTTATCTTGCTCAATTGGGAGATGCGCCGCGTCAAAAAGCTTTAGCTTTGTTTGAGGAGTTGCGCAAAGCTGGTTTTAAAGTTTCCCAAGGGTTTTTGCATAACGCTCTAAAGCATCAATTGGAAGAAGCGATGAAGATGAATGTTCGCTATACCTTGGTACTCGGTCAAAAGGAATTGATGGACGGAACGATTATAATCAGAGACATGGAGTCAGGCGCGCAGGAAGTAGTGGATGCCAAGAAGATAATCCACGAGCTTGAGAAGAGATTAGGGGCAAAATAGCCTCCTTGACTTGAGAGTTATTTTAGGTTAAAATCTAAAAACCTTATTTTATAAGACTAGAAAGCAGGTGTCCTAATGGTAGAATTTAAACGAAAAAAAGGTGAAACTTTTGAAAGTTTCCTCAGACGCTTTAACAAGCGACTACAGCAAAGTGGTCGCCTTTATGATGCGCGCAAAAACCGCTATCACCGTAAAGACAAGAATGAACAAGCCAAACGCAAGAGTGCGTTAATCGGACTTGATTTACGCAAGAAAAAAGAATATGAACGCCGTACCGGCAAACTTAAAGATGAATTAATGGGCCGTTGGTAAAATAAAAAGTAGGGGTGGGTTTTAAACCCACCCCTACTTTTTATTTATTTTTTATTAAAGCCAGGGATAAAACGTTTAAAGCTATCAAGGCGCGATCGTTTGGCATATTGTTTAATTTTGACTCGAGCGCGACGCGTTTTAACAAAATCAAGCCAATCATAGTTCGGTCCGGCGCGATTCGGGTCAATAATAATCTCAACCATATCACCATTTTTAAGCGTGCCCTCGAGTGGAGTCATGCGTCCGTTAATACGTGCCGCTACACACTTATTGCCAATATCAGTATGAACAGAGTAGGCAAAATCAACTGGTGTTGAATTGCTCGGTAGATCGTGAACATCGCCTTTCGGAGTAAAGACGAAAATACGGTCGCGGAAAATGTTAACTTTAATCTCTTGTAAGAATTGTTGACTGTCCTTAGCCTCTCTTTGAATTTCTAAAATTTCTTGAACCCAACGAGGAGTTTTTTCTAAAGACTCACCGCGCTGTAGTTTATAATTCCAATGTGCGGCGATACCGTAGAGCGCTTCTTCATGCATCTCTTTGGTGCGGATTTGAAATTCTGTGGCGCGGCCCTCTGGCCCGAAAACCGTGGTGTGGATACTGCGATACCCGTTTGGCTTAGGCACGGCAATATAATCTTTGAATCGAGTATAGTTCGGCTTCCAAATAGAATGGATAATGCCAAGTACTTTATAGCAATCAGCTACTGTATCGACAATAATACGTAGCGCAAAAACATCGTGTATCTCGTCGAATTTTCTTTGTTTCTCTTGCATCTTTTGCCAGATACTATAGAGATGCTTAAAACGTCCGTCTATTTGATTCTTAATGCGATCTTCTTTTAAGCGCAAGCCAACAATAATTTTTATTCGTTCGATATACTGATTCAATTCGGTCTTGCGTTCGATTTCATATTTATATTCAATCTTCTTATAATCTTCCGGAAATAAATATTTAAAACAAATATCTTCCATCTGCCAACGCAAACTCCAAATACCCAAAAGTCCGGCAATCGGCGCATAGATCTCTAAACTTTCCTGAGCAATTCGTTTTTGTTTCTCTTTGGGCAGAGCATCGAGGGTGCGCAGGTTGTGAAGTCGATCAGCAAACTTAATAACCATGACGCGCAAGTCTTCAGCCATGGCTAAAAACATTTTGCGCAGGCTTTCTCGATAACGTTTAATTCCGCGATAGCGGATTTTACTCAATTTAGTAATGCCTTCAACCAAACGAGCGGCATCATCGCCAAATTCTTTTTGAATATCTTCAAGAGTTCGCTTTGTGTCCTCCGGTACGTCATGTAATAAGCCGGCGACAATAGTTGTAATGTCCGCTCTGATTTGCGCAAGAATAAAAGCCGTATGCAAGGGATGTTGAATATAGGGTTCACCACTTTTTCGTTTTTGATCGCCGTGGGCTTCTAAGGCAAAGGTGTATGCGCGACGAATAATCGAGCAGTCGGCGCCCGGTTGGTTCTTTTCTACTTGTTCTACAATCTGTTCTATGGTCATATGCGTTGCGTCAGGTCTTTAATATGTGGTATTATGATTATAAAAGTGCCAAGACTTCCAGTCAAAGAAATGAATAAAAAGCGTTTAAAACTAAGTTTAGTCATCATCTGCATTATCGCGGTCGCTACCGGTTTTTTTGCGCTGCATCCAGTCAGCGCTCAAAACCTTAATACCGGTCTCGACTTTGCGGCGCAAACAGGATTGTCCGGTCAGGATATTAGAATCACCATTGCGAAGATTATTCGCATCGTTTTGGGTTTCCTTGGCATTATCGCCGTAGGACTTATAATGTACGCTGGTTTTATTTGGATGAACTCCGGAGGGAATGAAGAGAAGATTGCTCAAGCGAGATTAATTTTAAGAAATGCTGCCGTTGGTTTGGTTATCATTTTAGCTTCGTTCGGTATCGTTTCATTTATTCTCAGTAATTTAATGAAAGCGGTTGGTAATGTGGAAGGTAATAATAACGGAAATAATAACGGAGAGGGAATTGGCGCACTTGGTAACGGAATTATTCAAAGTGTATATCCTGAACCGTTTCAAACAGATGTGCCACGTAATACGAGTATCATCGTAACATTCCGCGAGCCGATGCTTGCTTCAAGTATTTGCGACAACGTTACTGGTTCGCCGGCACTGTGCTCGCCGGTCGCAAAAATAAGACCTGACAGTATTAAAATTTTTAAAACTCCTCCTGGTGATAGTCAGGCTTCTAATGTAACTGATGTTAGAGTGAGTTCCGTTGATAATAAAACATTTGTTTTTAAGCCTGCCGGTCCGGCCTATCTTGGCTCACCCCTTGGTCCAACGGACTATACTGTTAACCTTACTGATGAGCTTAAAAAAGCCAATGGCGATCCGGCGTTTAGACTGACGGACTTCCGTTGGAATTTTCAAGTAAGTAATTCACTCGACTTGGTTTCTCCGAAAATAAAAAGTGTCGGAGATTTAGGAATTTTCCCCTTGACTGATAATGCCGCTGATGCCGTGAGTGGCATAAGTCAAGCAACTCAAGCAACGGGTGAAATTAAAATAAACGGTCAGCCGACTGCTTTTCGAGCTGCCAGCGCTACGATAGTTCGAACAGCACCAATTGAAACACCACCCTTAGCGGTAAAAGCCACTTTGACAGGGACTAATACTTGCGCTGATGGAACTGTCTCACTCTCTATTATTCAGCAAGGTGCTAATTTGGCAGCTCGTATTGACTATGGCCAGCCGGGTCTTATTAATACGGATATTGCCATTGTTAACAACAGTGTCAGTATTAGTCCTTGCGGTTTAACGGTTAGTCTAGATTCCGGTTTTGCAGCGGGGCACAGCTGGAATATTCCGGTTTTGGCGGCTAGACAGGCCGATACACTGACTATCGGTTCAAAAACCTACACATTTGTTAGCGGTGTGGCCAATAATAACCAAATTTCTTTAGGGTCTAATACGGGTCTTACAGCAAAGAATATTGCAGCTGCCGTTAATAATATTCACCCTGAAGTTACTTCACCGTTACCCGTACAAAACTCCACCGTAAATATAAAAGCAAAGGTAGCAGGACAGTCGGGTAATAATATAGAACTTTCAAGTTCTAATGCAGTACAAATTGCTATTACTACGATGAAGGGCGGCACGGATCAACGTACTACCTACATTATTAAGGATAAGCCTGATGAACCAAAAAATACTGTTATTCAAATTAATTTTAATGAAGCTGTTAATCCCCTAACAGTTTCAGGCTCAAGTACTGAGTTAGCGGATAAACTTCAGGTCGTTAATGCCAGTGATACAGCCTTAGCTGGCGGTGTTACCTGCACTAAAGACGAAGAATGTCTCTCTTATAAATGCTCCAACGGAACTTGTGACGGTAATCAACTTGCCGGAACCTTTACTGTTTCAAATCAATATAAAACCGCCGAATTTATTTCCGATATAAAGTGCGGTGTGAACGGTTGCGGAGAAAATATCTACTGCTTGCCCGCTAATAGTCATTTGAAAGTCGAAGTGAAAGCGGCGAGCTTGCAACCCTGCACGCCTAATGGAGGGGAGTGTACGGTGACTCCGTATACTACCTGTACACAAGGCGTTTGTAACGATGCTTCCAATAATAAGAATAATCCGACTGCCCAAAGCGCTAACGGAGTCTTGGACTTGGCTGATAATTCGTTAGATGGAAATAGAAATGACAATCCTCAGGGAAGAGTTGACACGTATAATGAAAATATATCAGTTCAGGATAATGCCGGACGCGGGGATAATTACCTGTGGTCATTTTGGATTAGCGATCGCCTTGACCTGACTCCGCCGACCATCGCCAGTTTGAATACCCTAAATGGACAGGGAAATGTCAATTTAAATAACGCAATAGAAATTATTTTTTCAAAATTAATGATGTCATCAAGCTTGTCCACTGGCAGTATTTTAATCGATAATGGCATCAGTCGAGTTACACATAAACTTATTAATCTATGGAGTGTTGCTAATGATCCGATTGGATATTGGGTGCGTAAAGAAGACAGAGATAGTATTCCTCTTGATGGAAGACCCGATCGTACGAGCGCTTTTTTGTCACATGGTATCTTTAGGGATGCAACTCAATATCAGTCACAAGTCGGTTCTGGTGTTAAGGACATATATCAAAATTGTTTTAAACCGTCCTCGGGTCCGAGTTGTATTGCTGGTCCCGGTAATCCTTCTTGTTGTCGTGACGGAGGAGGTAATCTTGTGCCCACAACCGACCTAACGCCAGACGGTAATTGTCCGTAACTTTATGCTGAAATCAAGATTCAAAATAATCCTTGTAAGCATCGCGGTTATCATTGCCGTTTTTTCAGTATGGAATTTTGTTGAACCAGTTTTAGCTCAAGGTAATCTTGATACTGGTCTAAACTTTGCTGAAGGAACCGGTTTAAGTGCTCAGGATCCTCGAGCAACGGTTGCTAAAATTATTCGTTACGCACTTGGCTTCTTGGGTATTGTTGCTATCGGTATCATTATGTATGCCGGGTTTATTTGGATGACTGCCAAGGGTGAAGAAGAAAAAATCAATGAAGCGAAGAAAATTATGATGGGGGGCGTTATCGGTTTAGTGATTATCTTAGCTTCGTTTGGTATCGCGACTTTTGTCATGAGCCGTTTGCAAAGTGCGACTAATGGTGGCGGCTCCGTGCCGGGTGGTGGAGTTGTCGGCGGTGGAGGAACTAACATTTTTGCAATTTCAGGAACAACGCCGGCTCATCTATCATTAAACATACCCCGTAACTCCGTTGTTCGCTTTAGATTTACAAAAAATATTAAGGCGACAACAGTGAACCCGACCAATTTTGCGGTTACGGCAAACGGATCTGTCGCCGGAGACTTATCGGTAAACGGATCAATGATAGAATTTGTTCCAACGGCAAATTGCGAAGCACCGAACGAGACACTTAAATGTTTTGAAAAAAATACTGTGTATAATGTGACGGTTAATAACGGAACGAGCGGAGTTATTAGTATGGACGATAATCAGTTGTCCTGCGCCGGAACTTCTAATTGTACAATTCAGTTTACAACTGGAGAGATTGTTGATACAGACGCACCGCGTGTCAATTTGACCAATCAACAAGTGTGTGCGACTACTAATAATACATTGAGGGCGAGTAGTATTGATAATTACGGAGTCTCAATGATTGATTTTTTCAGTGGTGCTAATGTAATTAATTCTCTTTCTAATAATTCCAATCCTTTTGTTGGCAGTCCCTTTAATGCTGAAACTGTATGGGATGCTTCAGGTATTCCGGTTGGACAAATAGTTACTCTAAAAGCGACCGCGTATGACCTTGATAGTAACACTGCCTCTGCTGAGAAACAGTATAAAGTAGCACCGGCGCATTGCTGTAACGGCGTGCAAGACGGAGATGA
Organism: uncultured Gammaproteobacteria bacterium; assembly: GCA_964599395.1. Taxonomy (GTDB): domain Bacteria; phylum Patescibacteriota; class Patescibacteriia; order Patescibacteriales; family Patescibacteriaceae; genus Patescibacterium. The sequence goes on along the minus strand of CAZRDY010000003.1, from coordinate 61,490 downwards.
AACTGACATTGATTGCGGAGGATCTTGTATTTCTTGCTCAGCTTTTAATCGTCCGATTATCAGTTCGGTAACTCCCGCTGGAGGTTTTTGTATGGGCGGTATAAATGATAGTAAGTTTTGTCGCAAAGCAACTGAATTGCAAGACTGCGGTGCAAACGCGAGTTGCAATATGGGAACGCCCAATGGCATGACTGGAAATTTTGTAACGATTATCGGTTCTGGTTTTGGAACCACTCGCGGTAAAGTATTCTTTACTGCAGCAAATGGAACTCCGACAGACGCTGTCTTGGCTGATGATTCCGCTGCGGGTAATCCAGCATGTACCAATGCAGTATGGCAAGACGGTCAGATTATTGCTGTTGTTCCGGCAGCTGCTGCCAATGGAAAAATTAGCATCGAGACTAGCGGTGGTACCGACGAATCAACCGATGATGAATTTGGTCCGCTGATTAATGATTTTCAAAAAAATACTATCAAGCGTCCCGGCATTTGTGCATTAAGTCCTGAAGCTGGAAAAATTAATGATGTTGTTTCCTATGAGGGTGTACGATTGGCTGCAAGCGAAGCGTATTATGGAAACCTTTCAAATAATATCAAAGCTCTTATCTCATCATTTAATACTGAAAAGCAGGGGAGTGCAACGGTTCCTAATTTATCGAGCGGCGCCACGACTACCTTTGTCTTAAAATCAAATGTAGACAGTAACTATCTGCCATTTACAAAGGAGAATGAACCGTACGATGGGCCGATTATCAGCTCAATCGATCCGTCGACCGGTCCGGTAGGTCAATATGTAACGATCCGTGGTTCGGGATTTGGAGCAACAAAATCAACCAGTAAAGTATTCTTTGGACCCGTAACGGGTTTTGAGGCGGATTATGCTTTCCCTGATGTTTGCGCTCAATCCGTCTGGACCGACAAACAGATCATTATTAAAGTACCAAGTGGCATTAGTTCGGGCCAATCTTTTCCTTTGACAGTCGCACGTAGCGGATTTAATCCCGCTGATTCAGGTAATTTGACATTTAATGTAACAACCGGAACGCCAAACCCAGGTGTCTGTAGTGTTGAACCATCGCTTGGTCAACCAAACAGTCAGACAACTATTTGGGGTGAATATTTTCAAGCTCAAAATTCTAATAGTGCTGTTCGTTTCTATAATAATCTTAATCAACAAGGTCAGCCGGCTATAAGTTTTTGGAATATCGATGATCAATCGGGTAACGGAATTGACCCTTGGAAAATTATTACTACTGTTCCTCAAGCAGCGGCCACGGGGCCATTGCGTGTTGTTGTTGGATCGCCGGCCCAGCTGAGTAATTCAGTTAATTTTGTTGTGGGACAATGTGCCCAAGATTCTGATTGCGGAAGCGCCGCAGTGTGTTGCGCAAGCGGTTTGCCGGAAGCGGGAAAATGTAAAGCTACGGCGGGTCAGTGTTACGGCTCTGTCGCGAACAGTGTATATGAATGGCGTTTCTCAACTGGTAGTTCTGCTAGTTGCGCATCTGATCAGGAACAATGCGGAACAGTGTGCTGCGCTCAGGGTGAATGTGAAGATGCGGGAGAGAGCACATGTACTGAATGTCGTTCAGGACAAAACAAGTGCGGAGACGGGACTTGCTGTAATGAAGATTGTGAAGAACCTATAGGCGGTGTTGGCGACAGCTACTGTGGTGATCCTCCTTCGTGTTCAGGATATTCTCATAACCAATGTCTTGAAGGTTTTTACTGTCCAAACTCACCCGGACTTTGTTCACCATATCCAGGAACAAATGAATTAATTGAAGTTGGAGTCTGCGGCGATCAAGCCTGTGATGGTAAGCCTGGTTGCAAGGGTGGTGCTTGTCGATATGATATAGGACTTAACCGTTGTGTGATGGCAACAGGGCAATCTTGCAAAAAAACAGAAATGAAGGATAGTTTGCAGGTTATCATTAAGAAGAATAATCAATCAGTAGGAGGCTATTGTGACATTTATAATAATAGCCCGCGTTGGATGATTAAAGATTGGGCACAGACCTGCCCCAGTGGTTGGATTAGGATTAGTAATAATCGTTGTGTTGATACGGGATTGATTAATGGAAATTGCACTAAGTGTGATAATCCTTTTACTTGTCAGATGAATGGCAATGAAGGTAAATGTGCAATCAACCAAGCTATATGTCCATCAGGTTCAACTTGTAATCAACTTGATAATAAATGCTATAAACCTGATCAAGGAACATGTGATTGTTGCTGTGATAAGAACAAAGCCAAGCAAGACTGTTGTGCCGGTCTTGCGTGTGAGGGATCATGTGGTGCTGATATTTCCGGAACAAACTTAGGATTATGCACCGGCTGCGTTGTTGGCGGTGTTCCGGATGATTCATTATGTAATTGCACCGGTTCAACTGGAAAATTCTGCGATAACTCAGAAGAACCCCGAGGCGTTTGTAACGATTGCTCGAGCATTACAAATCCAGCCGAGTGTTCCGAACATGCTGAATGTTGTGTTGATGGAAAAAATGGAGGCCGTTGTACAAGTGTTGTGCCGAACGGTTCTCGTTTTGAAGACAAAGGATTGCAATATTGTGCGTATTATAACTGTACGGGCACGTATCCTAATGAGTGTAATGCAAGTCCTGTCATGATTGGAACCTATAACAAGTTAAATGTTTGTACAACCAACTGTGTGAATGCGCCTATTTCTTGTGCTAATGAGTTGGGACTGTGTGATAAGAATAGTCCGTGTCCGGAAAATATGCGTTGCGATGCAGCAAGCTGTACTTGTAAGACTGATGATCCAGGTCCGGGTTTGCCATGTTTTAATCAATCAACTAATTCTTGTAACTTAACTTGTGCAGTTGGTTATCAGTGCTTGCTGCCAACAGGATATGGTAACGCTCCTGTGGGGAATGATCCTGTAGCTGGACCGGGTACCAGCGAGAGTACCTGCCGTTGTTGCTGTAAACCGCCGGAGAATGGTGAAGTTGATACCTGTAAGCAAATCAACGCCGGACTCGATTGTATTGCTAACCAGGGCGATTGTTCCAGTGAGACCGGTGATCGAGGTTTGTGTTGTGGTTGTACTAGTGATGGTATGTGTGGTGATACTGCAATTACAGGCTGCGGATTAACTGGCGCACGTTGCTGTCAGAGCAGACCAGAAGTTATTGATCACATACCCGCTGAGAATGCCACAGGTGTTTGTCGTAATACTGTTATTGAAGCAAGCTTTAATCAAAAAATTGATATTTCAACTATTAGTGATAATGTTTATGTTATTGGGGATTATGGGGCCGTTGAATGTCCAACCGGGTATCCACCAGTATTTGCTCAGGCTGAACTTTCTCAATCTCGATTTGCTCGAGTTATTTACTCAGTTAAAAAAATTATTGCTAAGGTTTTCCCGCAGGTTTTGACCAAGAGTGCTTTCGCTGTTGTTAGTAATTTCTGCTATGTGTCGGGTAATGTGGTTGCACAAGAAATAAACGATACCCAAACCAAAGTAAGTTTCCGTTTAACTCGTCCGCTTGATGAGAGCGTTAGGTATTATGTAGCCTTGCAGGGCGATCCGGGTTTGGATGATTTGGGCAATGGCGAGCTAAAACAATATTATAACGATAATATTAAGAACTTATCTGGTGTTGGTATGGTCGGTTCCGCTACTCGCGGGATTCCTACAATCTTTAATAGTGTGGAATTTAAAAATACGGAATTATGGGCGTTTACGACTAGTCGAGAAGTTTGCCGTGTAGACCATGTGTCAGTAGCACCTAGCTTCCAGCTTTTCCAAAAGTCTGGTCAGACGGGTTCACTTTCTGCAACGGCTCGTGATCGTACTAATCGGGCTCTACAGTCAATTTCTGGCATTTACGCATGGACTTGGAATTGGGCATCAGATAATTCTGAGGTTGCTACGGTGGTACGTGGCGATCTAGAGCATGAAGCTCTGGCTACGGCTGGAAACAAACAGGATGCACAAACTCTGGCGCGCGCCAAAGCAACTATTCTTACCGACACTGTAAATCAACCGCCGACTGTCGGACAGTCTAAGGAAGGAACAGCTCAGTTGCGTTTGTTTTTTTGTGAAAATCCTTGGCCGATATATTCATCATTCCCGCCTGAGTATGAATGGCCGTGGCGAGATCCGGCAACTGGTATTGAATTCTACTACTGCCGCGACAAGAGCGGTGAAGGAACGGTTGACGATTTACCGGCTTTGATTGACGAACCTATCGTAAAAGAAGGCGGTCGTAAAATCTGTATGTTTGGTTCAAACGTTGGTCGTGAATGCAGTTCAGATACGAATTGTAATAATATTGCAGGCAGCTGTCTGCCGGAAGTACTTAAAGAATTTTTCTTCTTCCGTGAAAATGAACCGGGCATCCCTGATCCTCGTGCTACAGCTGATCCTTTGGGTGCTAAAGTTACCTTAAGCTGGAATGCAATTCCGAATGCCACAAAGTATAAAGTGTATTATGGTCTAAACCCTCGACAATACGTGTATAGTACCGAAGTAGTTCCGGGCGGGCCACAAGTTTCTAAAACTATTTCGGGTTTGGCCAACGGTTTGAATTATTATTTTGCGGTAACCGCTCTTACTGCGAAGAATCAAGAGAGTGCTTTTTCTGCAGAGATAAAAATTAAACCGGCTGACATTACTCCGCCCGCTATTCCGGCTCTTCAAGTTTCGAGCGGTGACAGTCAGATTGCGTTGTTTTGGGACAAGATACCTGACGCCGTGAGTTATATTGCATATATTGGTGCTCAGCCACGTACACCTAACGGTCAGTACGCTACGTCGCTGCCGGTTCGCTCAGACCCATTGCCTAACAAGCCAAATGCCTTGTTCTCTAATCTCAATAATACGACTGATTATTATGTCTCAGTCCAATCAGTTGATCAATATGGAAATGTAAGTGATTATGCAGCGGAAATTAAGAAGAAACCAAATGAACCATATTTGATTTCGGCCTTAGCTGCAAACAATTCGGTGAATCTTAAGTGGCTGCCTTTTGTTAATGCTACTGGTTATAAGATATCGTACGGAACTCGCTCGGGCCAATTAGCTACTACTGTTGAAGTTTCCGCCAATACCTATTCTCGTTTAGTAAGTAATCTTGAAAACGGCAGAGTGTATTTCTTTGCCATAAAAGCTAAAAAATCAGCTACCGTTGACAGTAACTTCTCCAACGAGAGATCGGTCATTCCAAATTCAAATGATAACTAAATAATGTATGCCAAAAACAAACCCTGAAGATATTTTTTCTTCAAAAAAAGAAATTGAACACAGTGTGCCGAGTTCCATAAGTCGCCCACGCTTCGAAGAAGTATTGGCCGCCACTAAAGCGGGTGAAACTCATTCGATGCGTTTGGGAATTGCTTTGTTGGCGGTATTTGTCGTTATTCTTGGAATCATTGCATATACGTATATGTCGCGTTCATCGCAGGATCTTGACTCTATGTCTGGTGTGACGACGGCTAAAGAGAGTTTTTTGGAGCGTCTATTTAATCCCGGCGATTCTATCACTAAAGCAATCACCGACACCGATCAAGATGGACTGGATGATGATAAAGAGTCTTCCTTTTTTCGTACTGATGCATTTAAAGCCGACTCTGATTCAGATGGTTTAACTGACCGTGAAGAAGTTAATGTCTATAAAACAGATCCGAATAAAAATGATAGCGACAATGATTCAATCAATGACGGAGACGAAATAAAACAACGACGTAATCCACTTGATTCAAATCAGAATGCAACTTGGCCGCCAACCCCTCAAGAAATTTCAGTTAAGTAATTTATTAATTTTAATTTATGTTTAATCAAGATCAGATAAAACAAGCTGAGGCCTCTTCTGCGGAGCCTGAGCTCGCTACTCGTCCTGTTGCGCCGGTTCAAGATGCGGCAAGTGCAAAAGCTGCAATGGAAAATACGGATATCTATTATATGCCGGAAAATTTTCAAAAGAATAATCAAGTCGCGGGACATAGTATGAATGTTTCAGGTATTGTGATTTTGATTCTTGGTATTTTATTCTTACTATTACTTGGAGGAGGTTTATATATATACCTTGTACGTCCTGACTTTCTTAGTAACATTTTTGGTGGTTCTGATAAACCGGCAGCACTTGTGCAAAATGATACTATGCCGACTTCAACTGTTGCTCCTGATACCTCATTGTCGACCAATGTCAGACCAGCCGGGTCTCCTAAGGATTCGTATCTTGCGTTTCGCAGCGAACTGGAAATAGCTGATACCGTTGATAAATATCTTGCGGTATTTGCTCGCTACGGAACTGATCTGAAACAAAAGCAGTTGAATGAACAAAGGGCTAGTTTGGAGTCAGTAGGCGGTCAGGGTGATATTTTATCAACCTTGCGAGGCACTCCCGTTCCGGCTTTAGATGGAACGGAAAATATTCGTGAAGATATAACTGATGTACAGGCGACTCTTACAGTGACTAAAACTAACGGAAAAAATGTTGGTACAATTACATTGTTGCCAGAAAATGGGCAATGGAAAATTGCTGAAGAAGTATGGTCAGAAAATGCTACAAGCGATCCTAATGGAGGAAATCCAAGTGCCGCCTCGGATGATGATGAGGACGGTTTAAGTAACGCCGAAGAAGCGATATTGGGCACCAACGCCAAAGCTAGTGATTCTGATGCCGATGGATACAAGGACTTAGAAGAACTGAATAACGGTTATAACCCGGCAGGAGAGGGTAAGATTTCTGCTAATCAAAGCTTGGGAACTTACTTGAATACCACTTTTAATTTTAGTCTACTTTATCCGACAGATTGGGATAGAACAATCGCTACAACCGATGATTCTGTTATTTTTACCGCAGGCAACCGTCAGTTCGTTCAAATCCTCGTTCAACCCAATTCAAATCAAGATGACATAGTTGATTGGTATAAAAATACCTTCAGTGTTCAAACTATCCCGAACAGCCAGCTTGTTATTAACGAAGCCTGGGATGGTGTAAAAACAACTGATGGTTTGACACTGTATCTAACAAACAAAGATAAGACTTATATCTTTGTTCTAACTTATAATCTTTCAAGTTCAAAAACTCTGGAATACAAAAATATATTCGATACCATGATCCGCAGCTTTAAGCTCGGCGTGTAATCGATATGGCAGTCGAAATAACAAATCGTACGCGCAGAGCATTGAAAGTTTCTTTAATTACAAAGGCAGTTGAAACCACTCTTAGATTTGGAAAGATAAAAGGAGATGTATCTGTTGTGATTGTGGGGGATACTACGATCCGCGGTTTAAATAAGATTTACAGAAAGAAAGATAAGATAACAGATATTTTATCTTTTCGCGAGGCTGAAGCTCCGATGCCGATGCGCGGGTTTGTCGGAGAATTAATTGTGGACTATGCGCAAATTAAACGTCAGTCTGTACAATTTAAACATTCTGTTTCCTGGGAGCTGGCTTTTATCGTAATACACGGAACTCTTCATCTTATTGGCTATGAAGACGACACTGAACGAGGACGCGTTTTAATGGAAAAACTCGGATATCAACTGATCAAAAAATTGTTCGCTAATACCTACGTATGAAACATCTTTCACGGTTTGCAAAAAGCGTATCATTTTCAACAAGGGGAATTGCCAAGGCTTGGCGTGAAGAACCAAATTTTCGCTTGGAAATTGTTGCCGCCATTGCAGTTATTTTATTAGCTGGATTATTACGAATTGATGCGGGCGATTTAGCATTAATTATTTTTTGCTGTGCAATAGTTCTGGCGCTTGAATTGGTTAATACAATGATTGAAGCTATTAGTGATATGTTAAAGCCCCGTTTAAACCAATATGTGAAAGATATCAAGGATTTGACAGCCGCAGCTGTTGCTATTGCCGCACTTGGGTCTCTTGGCGTAGCAGCATGTCTTTTGGTTCCGCCGATGATCGGGTTTTTCTGGCGTTAGAAGCTTTTTCTTGTTATAATAAAATAATCTCATTAAGTAAGAGTGTAAATCAGTGCTTATATGCGTGAAAATTTGATTGCCGGTTTAGATATCGGATCATCAGAAATCAGACTTGTTGTTGGCCAGCGCGTCGACACAGAGGCCGGACCTAAGCTACAGGTCATCGGCGCTGTGTCTGTACCCTCAGAAGGTGTAAATAAAGGAATTATTAATAGTATTGAAGATACTACCGCTTCGATTTCAACAGTGCTTGAAAAAGCTGAACGACTCTTGGGAGCACCGGTGACTAATGTCTGGGTGGGAATCAACGGACCTAATCTTAAGTGCCAATCAAGTCGCGGCGTTGTGGCAGTTAGTCGCTCAGACAGCGAGATTAATCAAGAAGATGTGGCTCGCGTGGTAGAGGCCGCGCAGGCCCTGGCTGTTCCGCCAAACTACGAAATATTGCATGTTATACCTTCTAAATTTATTGTTGATTCTCAAGAAGATATTAAAAACCCGGTTGGCATGACCGGCATTCGCTTAGAAGTGGTTGCTTTGATTATTCAAAATTTATCAAGCCAAATAAAAAACCTGACCAAGTCTATTTATCATACCGGTCTTAATATTGATGACTTGGTGTTTTCTCCTTTGGCAGCAGCGGGTGTAGTAACCAGTTCCAAGCAAAAAGAATTAGGAACAGCCATAGTGAATATCGGAGCTGCTACTACCAGTATTGCTATTTTTGAAGAGGGTGAACTCTTGCATGCTGCTGTTTTACCTATTGGTTCTGCTCATATTACTTCTGATATTGCCATCGGTTTGCGTTGTCCGATTAATCTTGCTGAAAAGATTAAAGTTCGCTATGGCAGCGCCAAGGCAGATCAATTTTCCAAAAAAGATGAAATTGATATTAGCGATTTAGTGCAGGAAGAAAACTTAACTGATGAGATTACAGTAATTTCGCGTCGTTATGTTTCTGAAATTATTGAAGCACGCGTTGAAGAAATTTTTGAAAAAGTTGACGCAGAATTACGAAAGATAGACCGTTCTGGAATGTTGCCGGCTGGGGTTTGTTTGATTGGTGGCGGTGCTAAACTTTCTGATATTGTTGATGTAGCAAAACGCAAATTGCGTTTGCCGGCTTCGATTGGTTTAAATCGCAGTATTGCCACCGTAGTTGATAAAGTTAATGACCTCGAATATTTAACCGCCCTCGGTTTAATTTCTTGGGGTGAACAGCTGACAAAGTTTGAAGGTCGTAGTAAGTTGCTTAATAAGCTTCCCCTCCAGCAAACTATTGATAAAATTCGCAATCTTTTTGCAGCATTAAAACCGTAATTTATCCCGCCTATGTTGGCGGGACAAGCTGTACACAAATAGTGTACAAATACCTTGCCATTTGAAGGCCTTCGCACTATAATAAAAGCGAAAGGTTTTTTTATTATTATTACAAATATGGCCGAAGTTAAACCCTCTATTGAAAGCTTTGCAAAAATCAAGGTTATTGGTGTTGGCGGATCCGGTGGATCAGCCTTAAACCGAATGATTGATTCCGGCATTAAAGGTGTTGAATTTATCGCGATTAACACTGATGTTCAGGCTTTGCATTATAATAAAGCGACCAAGAAGATTCATATTGGAAAGAATATTACTCGTGGTTTGGGAGCAGGGATGAATCCGGAGTTAGGACGCCAAGCGGCCGAGGAAGCTCAGAATGAAATTCGTGATGCTTTGAAAGATGCCAACATGGTTTTTGTAACTTGTGGATTAGGCGGAGGTACCGGAACAGGTGCATCTCCGATTGTTGCAGAACTGGCTCGTGACATAGGTGCTTTAACTGTTGCGGTTGTCACCAAGCCTTTTGCTTTTGAAGGTGCTCAGCGTAAACAAGTTGCTGAACGCGGTTTAGCTGAATTGACTGATAAGGTTGATACGATTATTACTATTCCGAACGATAAGATTTTACAAGTTATTGAAAAGAAGACTTCAATTCTCGATGCCTTTATGGTCGTTGATGAAGTTCTGCGTCAGGGCGTACAAGGCATTTCGGAATTGATTACAATTCCTGGTCTTATTAACGTCGACTTTAACGATGTTAAAGCTGTTATGTCCGGCGCCGGTTCCGCTTTGATGGGTATCGGTCAGGCAAGCGGTGAAAATAAAGCTATTGAAGCTGCCAAAATGGCAATCAACTCTCCATTGCTCGAAATGTCTATCGAAGGCGCTCGCGGCATTCTCTTTACAATCGTGGGCGGCGCCGGTTTGACTATGCATGAAGTGAATGAGGCGGCAAAGATTATCACCTCTTCGGCTGATGAAGATGCCAAGATTATCTTTGGTGCGGTTATTGATCCAAAATACAAAGATGAAATTAAGATTACGGTGGTTGCTACCGGCTTTAATAGCGGTAAACGGCCGATAGGTACTTCTTCAGTGGCACCTGAGAGAAGCTACAGCCCAACACCGTTTATTGAAGACGGTGAAGATCATCACACGGCACCTGCAAAATCAAAAGCTTCGGCCTTAAAGATTGCTCAAGCAGAACCAGCAACAAAAAAGCCAAGTGCCGAGGAAGAAGAAGATGATGAACTTTCCATTCCGACTTTTATTAGGAAGAAAATGATGTAATTAAATAAATAAAATGTAGGGGCGGGTTTAAAACCCGTCCCTACATTTTATGTTGACTTTCTTTTCCTGTTTGCTAAGCTTTCTATATATGAAATGTCCGGTCTGTTATTTCGCTGATACTAAGGTTGTTGATTCTCGCGTGGCGGCGGACGGTTTGTCTATTCGTCGTCGCAGAGAATGCTTGAAATGCGGCTTTCGTTTTTCAACCTACGAAGAAGTTGAAATTCTTGATTTGACGATTGTTAAAAGAGATGGGCGAAAAGAAGGATATTTGAGAGATAAGTTGGTAAAAGGTTTACGACGGGCTTTTGAAAAGCGTCCCGTTACAGAAGAAAAGTTTAAAAAATTAATTAACTTGATTGAACGAGATTTGCAGGCTTTGCGTAAAGCAGAAATCTTATCCGAGCAGATTGGGCAAATTGTCATGAAGCAGTTGAAAAAAGCCGATCAGGTTGCCTACATTCGTTTCGCCTCCGTCTATCAGTCTTTTAAAGATGCTCAGAGTTTTAAACGAGAGTTGAATAAACTTCTGAAAGGGAAAAAATCTTGATCTGGCGATGAGTTCATAAAGATACCCCATGCTTGTTTAGTGTAAAAACCGCTTCTTTACGAGGCGGTTTTTATGTAGTAAACTAAGGGCATATTACATTTTTGCTAATATTAGAAATTATATGGATGAAGATATCAAACAAATTCTGGCTGAGCAAACGGCCGCTATTAATGAGATGAAGCTGGTAAGTCAGAAAACAGCTCGTTATTTGAAGTGGCTGCGGGTTGTAGATATTCTAAAGTTTCTTCTGATCCTCATCCCGCTTATTGCCGCGTGGCTTTATCTGCCACAATTTTTTAGTGATTTATCAAACGCTTATTCCGGGTTGTTGCCATCAAGTCTGATGAAATAGTATGGTGACCTTTTCTGAGTTAGTTTGGCAAGCGACCAAAAAGATCCCTAAGGGCAAAGTTGCGACCTATGCAATTATTGCTAAGATGATAAAAAAGCCAAAAGCGGCTCGAGCAGTTGGCAATGCATTAAATAAAAATCCCTACGCTCCGATTGTGCCTTGCCACAGAGTTGTAAAATCAGACGGCTCTATTGGCGGATTTGCTTCAGGACCGCGTAATAAAATCTCGCTTCTTAATAAAGAAGGAGTCACTATTATCAAAAATAAAGTTACCCCCTTGGACAGATTTTTATATAAAGAAAAATAAGATGAAGATGCCGAAAACTATTATTAATATGTTAACCCGCCTGACCGAGGCGGGTTTTGAGGCGTATATTGTCGGCGGATCGGTGCGAGATTGGTTGAGGACCACTGAACCGAAAGATTGGGATATTACGACAAACGCTCGTCCAGAAAAAATTGTTGAACTTTTTGAAGATTCAAAATATGAAAATACTTTCGGTACGGTTATTGTTCCAATCCGGGACGCTGACGGAAAAGCTACTGACGTTGTTGAGATAACAACCTATCGAAGCGAACAGGGCTACAGTGACCGTCGACATCCGGACACAGTAACTTTTGAAGACAAATTGGAAAATGATTTGGCGCGCCGTGATTTTACTATCAATGCCATGGCAATGGACGCGAAAGAAAATGTCGTTGATATATTTGGCGGAGAAAAAGATTTGAAAAAGAAAATTATCAGAACGGTAGGAGAGCCAACTGACCGTTTTAAAGAAGATGCACTGAGGATGCTACGCGCTGTTCGTTTTGCCTGCCAATTACATTTTGAAATTGAGTCCAAAACTGAACGAGCAATATTAAAATTGGCCGGCAGTATTAAGTTTATCGCCAATGAACGAATCCGCGATGAGCTGGTAAAAATTCTGGCTTCTGATAAGCCCTCCGAAGGTATTATGAAATTGCATGAACTAAAACTTTTGCAATATATTTTACCGGAGCTTGAAGAAGGTTTTGGTATGGCGCAGAATCATCATCATACTCATAATGTCTTTGATCATAACATTTTATCTTTGAAACATTGCCCAAACTCCGCTTGGCAGATTCGTTTTGCCGCATTGTTACATGATATTGGTAAAGCGCGCACTAAAAGAATTATGCAAGGCGCGGCGACTTTTTATAATCATGAAATAGTGGGAGCTAAAATGGTAGAAAAAATAGCTAAACGACTCCATTTATCAAATGAAGATATGTCGCGTATTGTGAATTTGGTGCGCAATCATATGTTTTATTATAATGTTGATGAAGTGACGGCAGCATCAGTCCGACGTTTGATTCGTAAAGTTGGTGAAGAAAACCTCTCTGACTTAATCGACCTGCGAATCGCCGATCGATTAGGATCCGGCGTTGCCAAAGCTGTGCCTTATAAGTTGCGTCATCTGCAATACATGATGGATAAAGTACGACATGACCCGGTCTCGGTCAAAATGCTTAAACTTAACGGCGATGAATTAATGAAAGAACTAAAGATTGAGCCCGGCCCCAAAATTGGCGCTCTATTTGATGTTTTGTTGTCGGAAGTAATTGAGGATCCGGCATTAAACGAAAGGGAGTATCTCTTAAAGCGCAGTAAAGATTTGTATGAGATGCCCTTGGATGAATTGCGCAACAAAGCTCGTGAACTTATTGATGAAAAACGTCAAATTGACGATGATAAAATTAAAAAAGAACATTATGTTAAATAAAATAATCAAAAACGCCCTGCCTTTACTTTTTATTATTATTTTGGCAGGATGTACCAAGGCTCAAAATACTTATTATTATGATGATGCCAACGGCGTACAACAAGAAATGACGCCCGAGACAAACGCTAAATTAAATGCTATGCAAGTACCAACACAAATCAATCAAGAATTAGTTAAGGAGTATTCCGGCGCCGTTCTCGTGACGAGCATGGGTCGTATTGAAGTTCAATTATATGCCGATTCTCCGGTGACAGTCAGTAACTTTTTGACGTTGGCGCAAAAGGGTTTTTATGACGGAGTTTCGTTTCACCGCGTGATTAAAGATTTTATGATTCAAGGCGGTGATCCGAATTCAAAAAATGCCGATCGTTCGACACATGGTCAAGGCGGTCCCGGTTATCAGTTCTCAGATGAATTTAATTCTCATCCTTTGGTTACAGGATCATTGGCTATGGCTAATGCAGGTCCGGACACTAACGGCTCTCAGTTTTTTATCGTAACTGCTCAGTCGACGCCGTGGCTTGATGGTAAGCACACAAATTTTGGACAGGTTGTTTCCGGAATGGATGTTGTAGAAAAAATTCAAGAAGTTGCGGTTGACGCCAATGATCATCCGGTGACTGATGTGAAAATAGAAAGCATTGAGTTGAAGAAAAAATAATTTATGAAAGAACATTATAGTTTCCCCAAATCTGAAAACTTTGGAGAAATTATTAAAGAAAAAAATGAACCTGTAAAAAATCTAGTGGAATCACTGGAGAAGATTTATTATTTTCAAAGTAAGGTAACGCAATCCAGCAAATTTAACAGATCAGAAGGTGATAGAGAAGGACAAGAACGACCGATGTTTTTGCGTAAGCGTCGCGCTGATATTTTGCACCAAATAGAGACAAGCTCAGATCGATCAGAAAAAGAAAATTTATTAGCTAAAGCTAAAGCGCTTGATGAAATCACGGCTCAGTATTTAAATCAGCAAGATGTATCAATCAGATTGCCTGAATTTGGTGAAGAATCTATAAGCGCTCGCATAGCGATCGTGAAAGCTCCAGAAGAGTTCAAAACCGAAGAAGATAATAAGGCCGATCCAATTTTCTTTATTCCGGGGATTTCTAATGATATAGAATGCGTTAATAATGTTATTGCGGAAATTGCTATGCAGGGCAGAGATGTAATTACGGTTGGTTATCCTGAAGGATTTAGCGGCCATATTACAGAAGATTTTGTTAAAGATGTGGAACAAAAATCAGGAGTTGACGCTCATGCAGCTTTTTTTAAAGAAGTTTTTAATAAAGTCCAAAAAGAGTTTGGCCGTCCAATGGAAATGTGGGGGCTTTCTATGGGCGCGCCGATTACGGCAAAAATTTTAAACGATCCTGAATATCAAGAAAAAGTTTCACAAGCTGTTTTATTATTCCCGGCGCAAAGTGTTGATATGAGTTCCACCTCGATGACAATGGGTTCAGCTAAAGAATTTAACTATCTTAAAAATAAAACAGCCACTCTTAATTGGACGGTTGGCACAAACCGAGAAGTCAAGACCGATCAATTAAAATTAAGAAAAAAGGTTTTAGGGATTAATGTGAAGAAAATGCTAGCTAAAGATGAAAGCTGGAAAACAGCGTCTGTGCGTGAAGGCGGCGTTATTACCGTTGTTTCGGGGTTAAAGGATGAAATTACCAAAAGTTATCAAGCCGATGAAGAATTTAAAAATGGTGATCTACGAGTTATTGAATTGCCTGATGCGCATCACATGACTATTAATATTGAGCCGGAAGAAATAATTGAAAAAATATTAACGAAACCTAAAGTATAAATTCTGGGCTTGTAGCTCATCTGGTAGAGCGCGGCATTCGCATTGCCGAGGTAAGGGGTTCAAGTCCCCTCAAGTCCACATATAAATTCTAATTGTATGATGAAAAGTATAGATAGTAGTTTCGTTAATAACTCCACAATTGCAGGTGATTTAGAAAATAGTATAGATACAGAACAAGAGGCGAAGGATATTCTGAAAAATAGGTTATCAGAAGAAGATTTTGATGATTTTAAAAGGGTTAAATATAGTGACTTATTAAAAAGCATGGATTCGTTAAAATTCCTTAAGTCTGACCAAGAGAAGGTTGATCTTATTAATTTTACTGTTTATCAATGCGTAGAGGTGTTAAGGGGTAAGATACAACATTTAGTATATCTTGATCGTTCAGCGCGGATTATGGGGGTTTATATGCAGGATGTGTTGTCTCATTTAGATGATGATAAGCACTCCTTTTCAAGGGACAGAATCTTTTTTGTAAATCCAAACAATATTGAGTCAAAAGAGTTGACGGATGAAGATAGAAAATTAGGGGAAACTCTTGCAGAGGGGAGTTCAACTATGCTCCCTGAGTATGGATATCATGTATCTAATGTAATAATTGATGAATATATTGCATCTGGTAAGGGGTCAGAAGCTGTGGAGCGCTATCTTGATAAAATAATTAATTTATATAAAAAAGATAAAAGTAGACTTATTGATAATTATATCCATGGTTTTTATGGATCAACTAGTGGGAAACACCACTCGACAGTTAGAAATAATGGAGATTGGCCAAGTTGGTATGATAAAAAAGAAACATCCGGTGTTATTGAGGTGAATGGTGAAATTAAGCCGGGAATGAATGAAAGTGCTCTTGCTGTTCGGGAAGATTTGAAAAAATCTTCTGAGTATACAGCTCGTTTAGTTCATGATTTAATTATCTATTTAAATGAGAAAAAAGCAAAAAGTTAATTTACAACTCTTTAATACCTATCTTTCGGTCATAGCCAATAGTCCGAAGACTAAGATGTTTCGTAATTTTAGCGCTGTAGTCAACGGAAGAAAAACAGATATTACGCATAACGGAGAATTATCTTGTGCCTTTTTTGTATCCTTTATTCTGTCTTTTTTTAAACAAATTAATTCAGGTCATACTACCGTTGATTCAACCATTAAAGATTTAGTGAAGAATGGTTGGAAAAAAATACCTAAACCAATGCCTGGCGCTGTTCTTGTTTGGGAGGAAAATGATTTTGGCAAGCATGGCATGCATAAGCATATCGGATTTTATATTAGTAAAGATATGGCAGTTAGTAATAGTGAGAAACGACGTTTTCCTATTAAACATCACTGGACATATAAAGGAAAGCGGAAAGTAGATTTAATATTGTTTAATAAAAAATTTTCTGCGCAATGATTGAAAAAAACATGAAAATAAGCTATTATTAAGAACATATGCACGAAACAATAACTAAAATAAGTGCGCGCGGTAAAGGCTTTGGACAAGAGCTTTTAGGTTTTTTAAAACAATATTCCGTTATCGGCTTGGCGATTGGTGTGATTACAGCGCAAGCTTCAAAAGATTTGGTCGACGCAATTGTTAAAGGAGTTTTTACACCGCTTATTAAATTAATTGCACCGGACAGTTTTACCAATTTTGTTTTTTATATTCGAGGTGAAGCTTTTGATTTGGGAATTATCATCAATGCCGGATTAACCTTTGTTATTGTTATGGTGTTTCTCTACATAGTGATTAAGAAGCTTTTAAAGAGTGATGAGTTACTTGATAAAAAATAATTATTAAATAAACCCTATGAGCCTACTTATTCGATGGCTGATTGCCGCCGCGGCAGTTATCTTGGCCGCCTATATTGTTCCCGGAGTTTCGCTTGCTAGTTTTTGGACAGCAATTCTCGTTGCATTGGTTCTCGGTATTATCAATGCATTTTTAAAGCCATTGCTTGTACTTCTCACTTTGCCAATTAATATTCTTACGCTCGGCTTATTCACAATCGTGATCAACGCCTTGCTTGTGCTACTCGCCTCATCAATCGTTAGCGGTTTTTCCATCGACGGTTTTTGGACCGCTGTACTATTCAGTTTAGTGTTGTCAGTTGTTTCTTTCTTCCTTAATAAACTTAGCCCAGACAAAGACTGATTGCCGCGCTTTGCGCGGTTTTCGGGATGTAGTATACCGGTAGTACACACGCTTCGGGTGCGTGTAGACCGGGTTCAATTCCCGGCATCCCGACACTTATAAGATAAGTAACTAGATAGGGTTCTCAGCCAAAGGCTGATCCGCCTCTGGCGGAAATTTCCAGCATCCCGACCAACCTACGCCCGCTTCGGCTGGCGATGCATATATGAATGAAGTGTTTCTTTGGATAAAACATATCGTTGAACAATTTAGCCTGGCGGGCTATATTATTTTAGCTGTTGTTTCATTGTTTGAATCATTACCTATTATAGGATTATTCACTCCTGGCGGAATAGTATTGGTTATCGGCGGTGTCTTGGCCGCCGAGGGTCTTTTGGAATTGCCAAGTGTATTAATTATTGTTTCACTTGGAGCAATTGCCGGCGATCTTATTAGTTTTGCTTTTGGTCGTCATTTTCAAACATTATTTAAAGGTCAGCATCGTTTTTTAAAGCCGGAATATCTAGCACGAGCTGATGCTTTTACCGCTCGTTGGGGGAAGAAGAGTATTTTACTCAGTCGTTTTATCGGTCCTTTACGTTCTATTGTTAGTTTGGCCTCAGGTATTACTAAGACGCGTTGGCTAACCTTTATCTTACTTGATGCTCCGGGAACAATTCTGTTTATGTCGTTTCATGTATTGCTTGGATATTTTGCCGCGAGTGCTTGGCAAAGTGTTGAGGGTTGGGCTGGCCGAGCCGGATCACTGTTACTTGGTTTGATAGTAGCGGCTTTGGTGTTGTGGTGGCTTAAGAATTTCTTTGTGCGACAAGGCCGAGAAATCATTTCGATTACTGCAATATTTTTAAAGACTAATTATGAAAGCCTTATAGGGTCACGATTTTGGAAAAAATTTGCTACGCTTCGACCGCGTAGCGCATTATTTTTTGAACATCGTTTTAATCCTATGGTTTTCAGCGGCTTAACGATGAGCGCCATGTTCATAGGAGCAGCTGTATGCGTGGTATTAAGTATTTTTATCGGCATACAGATTTCGGGTGATACGAATATTTTTATTAATTATGACGAACGGATTCGCGCTATTATTTTACTCTTTTCAAATTCATACATTGCCGCCTCGTTTTTTATGATTACGAGCCTTGGCTCAGTTATCTTTATCTGTACGGTAACAGTTTTGGCGTTATTCTGGTTTTGGCTTGAACGTCGACATTCATTCAGTATCGGTTTAATTATTTCGGTACTTGGAGGATTATTATCATCAACTTTATTAAAGACGATATTCGCTCGACCGCGACCGGCGCCGAGTTTTTATTATGAAAATTCTTTTTCCTATCCTTCGTCTCACGCAGTATTTGTTATAGCATTTGGATTTTTTATCGCTTACTATGCTATCAAAGCATATCCTCGCTGGTCACGAAATATTAATGCTGTACTTATTGCCTCAGTTGTAGCTTTATTGGTGGGTCTCAGCCGTATGTATCTTGGCGTGCATTACGCAAGCGATGTGATTGGCGGTTATCTTGTTGCGGGAGCCTGGCTTATGATTGGCATTATTGTTCAGCGCAAATTTGAGCGATTAGATAATGCCAGACGTTTAAAAAAAAGTTTACAGCTTATTATAATTGGTTTCGGATTTTTAGTGCTTTTCGGCGTTTTAAGTACGTATCTTTTTGAACGAAATAATTTGAGAGAGTTTTATTATTCTTCGGCGTCGATTGATCGCCATCTTAGAATTGATTTGCAGGAAAACAGGACTTGGCCTTCAATAACGGAAAACGTCCGCGGCGGACGTGAACGACCGGTCAGTCTTATTGTTCTTTCCGAAGAAAAACCTTTGCGTGATGCTTTGTCGCGCTATGGTTGGAATGAACGACCCCAACCATCAATATCAAATCTCAGTCAAGAATTGCTAAACGTCATTATGAAAAAGAATTCAGAACTCGCACCAATTAGACCGAGATTTTGGTCCAATCAGCCAAATGATATAACATTTGTTAAATATATTGAACGGGGCGAACAAAGTGATTCGTATATTTTAAGGTTGTGGAGAAGCAGCGATAAACAAGACAAGACTTTGTTTATATCTGAGATTTCAGTTAACCGCGATTTTTCAATTCCTTTGCCGCCCTCAGTCAAAATTATATTAGCTGAAGCACAGACTGAACTATTGAGAGACCTCTCCCAAGAATCAAGCTATCGTGAAGAAAATTTTATTAAAGAATTAGCACATGAATACGAAGAGCAGTTTATTATTCCGGTAATCAGTTTATAAGTAATTATGAAATTTTCTTTATTCGGATTATTACTATTCTTTATCAGTTGTGCTTTTTTCTCGCACACCGTGCAAGGCGCAAGCTTAGCTTCCCAGTTATCGGGGCGGATACTGTTGAGTGTTGAAGAAAACGGAGAAGCGTGGTACGTCTATCCAAAAGATTTAAAACGATACTTTCTTGGTCGTCCTGATGACGCGTTTTTAATTATGCGACAACGTGGGCTTGGTATTAATGAACGCGATTTTGCAAATTTGCGTGATGGCAGTAGTTTGGCAAATGATTTGAAAGGCTTGATTGTCATACGTGTAGAAAAAGATGGTGAAGCTTGGTATATTAATCCGCTTAATTTGAAAAAATATTATCTCGGACGACCCGCTGATGCCTTTGCTCTTATGCGTCAATTAGGCTTAGGTATTAGTTTTAATAATCTATTGCAGATTCCTCGCTCAAGTAGCGGACAAATAAGTTTATATAATAGTTATCAGCGTAAAAGTATCGTCACCAGTGTTGGAGAATTTAGTATTGATGTGGTGACGATTAATCTTGCGAATCCAAAACTCAAAGTTATGACTTTGACGGCAGGGCTTGAAGAATGCGATCTGAATTGTCCGGCTAGAAGCCTGTCTTCTTTCAATGAAGAAGGGCGGGGTTTTACTGCTATTAACGGAACTTATTTTGACACGGGAGCAAGTCGACCTAATTATTCTTTTTATCCGGCTTACAATAGCTTGCGTAATATTTTTATCAATGAACGCCAGCTAGTTTTTCCGACCACGGGACCGATCATGGCGTTTTCTCTTGGTAATCAATTTCATTATTTTTCTGATGCGCGAGATTTTGCGAGTAAGCAAAGTTACGAAAGTCGATTTGGCATTTTGCAGGCTGCTATCGGTAATCAGCCGGCCTTAATTGAGAATGGAGTTAATATTTTAAATGAAGGACAGTTGGATAATAAACAGCGAAACACAAAATCGTTACGTAATGCGTTTGGCTATGCTGACAATAAGTTATATTTGATTGTTGCTCGTAATTCGACTGTACCCGATCTTGCTAAAATTGTCGCCGTGATGCACATGCAGTTTGCGATTAATTTAGATGGTGGCGGTTCGTCTGCTTTGATCTATGATAATGTATACAAAGTCGGGCCGGGAAGAAATATTGTTAATGCCATTGTTTTTTCAGAGGAATAATATGATTGAAGAATATAAAAAAGAATTATTGGAGAAGGGAGTAATAACTTTAAAAATTAAGGTTCATGCGTCAGCGCACGATACAAAAATTAAAGCTATTCTTTCCGACGGCACGATTAAAATAGATATTGCAAAAGTTCCTGAAGCAGGAAAAGCGAACGAAACATTAATTAAGCTTTTAAGCGAAGAATTTGATGTTGCAAAAAATAATATAGAGATTATAATGGGAAAGTTTTCGGGAGATAAAGTAGTAAAGATTAGCCAATAATTTTAGTCTTGTTTTGAGCTTTTCGCTTTGCTATAATTTGTTCATCCCTCTGTTTAATATTAATAAAGAGGGGTATGAACAATGAATTTTCTATGGAAGAGAAAATCGACATTTTAATAGAAACAGTGGCCGAATTGAAAGAAAGTGTGAATCAGCGCTTCGATCAAGTTGATCGTAGTTTTGATGATGTTCATCAACGACTGGATCATCATGAGCACTGGTTGAAGCGAATTGATAAGAATCTGGGGATTTGTGTTACTAAACCGCAGTTTAATAAGTTGCTTGGTGTTTTGGAAGATAAACAGACTATTTCAAAGTTCGACTCTCTGCGTATCAAGCAAGTAGAACCGTTGGCTTAACATTAGGTTCAAAAAAAGCGCTGAATTCATTCAGCGCTTTTGTCATATGCTGTATTATGGAGTAATTCTATAAATCGTTCTCGGAAACGGAATTGCTTCGCGAACATGTTCTAATCCGCAGACCCAGGTAACAATACGCTCAAGTCCGAAACCAAATCCGCCGTGCGGGACACTGCCGTATTTGCGTAAATCTAAATACCATTGGTAATCTTCTACTTTTAATCCAAATTCTTTAATGCGTTTTTCTAAAGTTTTATAATCATCTTCGCGCTGCGATCCGCCAATAATTTCTCCGTAGCCTTCCGGCGCCAATAAATCTGCGCCGAGTACTCGAGTTTCATCTTGCTCATCACGCTTCATATAAAAAGCTTTAACTTCAGCCGGATACTTTGTAATAAAAATCGGGTTATCAAAAACTTTCGTCAGTATTGTTTCATCATCACCGCCTAAGTCATCTCTGTCTTTGATATCAGAGCCTAATTCCTTTAATTTCTTAACTGCTTCTTCGTGAGACATACGATAAAACGGTTTATCAATATTTTTAAGGACTGTTATGTCTCGTTCTAATATTTCTAACTCTTTTTGATTTTTTTCAAGTACCGCTTTGACCATAAATCTAATCAAAGCTTCCTGCGTATCAAGGTTATCGTTTAAATCAGTAAACGCCATTTCAGCATCCATCATCCAAAATTCGGTTAAATGACGTCTCGTTTTAGATTTTTCAGCGCGAAAAGTCGGACCAAAGTCAAAGACTCGTCCGTGCGCAGCGATTGCTGCTTCAATATATAATTGACCGGTTTGTGAAAGATAGGTAGTCTCGTCAAAATATTTTACTTTAAATAAGTCTGTAGTATTTTCTCCGGCGTTTGCGGTAATAATCGGTGAATCGATTTTAGTGAAATTATTTTGACGCATGAAATCATAACAGGCATGAATCAGCGTATCGCGTACGCGCTGGATTGCCCATTGCTTGGGGGAGCGTAACCACAGGTGTCGATTATCCAAAAGAAAATCAATGCCGTGATCTTTCTTACCAATCGGATATTCTTCGGCAATTTGATAATAAGCAAAGCTGACAGCTTGTAATTCATATTCATCTTTTTTCGGATGCTTAGTTACCATGCCCGTAATTTCTACGGATGTTTCAACAGTAACCTTTGAGGCTTCTTGCCACATCTCAATACTCAGCTCATCAGAAGAGAGAATTGCTTGGCAAAAACCAGATCCGTCGCGAATCTGCCAAAAAGCGATTTTCCCTGAAGAACGGAAATTATAAACCCAACCGCGCAGGGTTACAGCCTGCCCGACATAGTCTTTTAAGTCACTAATTAGAATAGTTGTTTTCATATCACTAACCCTATCAGAAATTCCCTAAAAATTCAATTATTATAAGCTATTTTAATAATATATTGACATATTTATCATAATATGTTATATTTTTTTATTACATTAAGATCTTTGAAACAAATAAAACAATATAAAGGAGATAAAATGAAAGGATTCATTCTTGGAGTTTCGATAGTTTCTTGTATTTTGTATTTAGTTTTTCGCTTTGTTGCCGATATTCATTTTGAACAAAACTGCGAAGGTCACCTTAAACGGGCGGCAGACGCTAACACAATTGAACTTGCTACACAGGAAATGAAATTTGCTGTAGCCTATCTTGAAAAAGAAGGCCTGACTCAGGGATATACCTCAGTGCTGTATAAGACTCCGGATGAAGATATAGGATTTTGGTATTCTAATCTTAAAGCTTCTTTACAGGAACTTGAAAGTATTAATCCAAAAACCGCCACTCCATTGGAAAGAAGCAATGTTCTCATGAAACTTCGTGAAACACTTCTTGATCAAGGAGAAAAAACGGATGTTACCTTCCCAGCTGCTATCTACCTTTATCCTAATAATGGAATTTATTCCTTTTGGATAATTCTAACCTTGATTTTTTTGGTCGGGTCAGCGGCTGCGATGGGGCTCTTTGAAGATTAATTTTAAAAACAATTAGAGACGACTTGGATTATATCCATGTCGTTCTTTTTTTACCTATTTTCCAGGTGTATCTTTTACTGTTATTATATAGATATGAAGCAGCAGACATTTCGAGCAATATGGATCAGCGTTTTGGTAATACTTGTCGTATGGATTGCTTGGCGCACACTGGTTCCGTTGGGCACCTTAAGCTATTTCACTGATTTAACTAAATCAAACTATATTTTTGAAGATCTTTTGCCGGCCGAACGTGTTACTGATAAACGTATTATTATAGATGAGCCGGTCTACTTTACGGTATATACACCGAGAAAGTTTGATACAGCGATTGTTACGATGCATTTTGTTGATGAAGCGCCGGCTTTTGCATTGGGCGTCGCTCATAACCGAGCGCAGTGGATATATGACTTTAAACCGGTAACTGAAAACTCGCGTGAATTTACACTTGAGTTTGATTTACGCTCTGCTGAACGTCGTAAGGGCAGATACTCATTTATGATCTCAAATCCGGAAATACAAAAGCAGTTAAAGAAGATTAATATAGAAAATATTAAAGTCCAATTTATCGGACCGCTTTTATGAAATATCCATCATGGCTACAGTATGAGCTTCATCTTTTTCTAAGCATTGGCTTAGGGATTTTTATAGTGTCTGAACTCTTGGTCCGAGGCTCAATTTATAGCCTTTTTAACCTGAATTATTGGTTGATTGTATGGATAATCAATGCTATACTGATAGTGTTTTATTCATCTAAAAATCACACATGGAAGGCGTAATCATTAAGAAATTAGACAGATATGACGATGATCGCGGCTGGTTGGTCGAGATTTTTCGAAATGACGAATTTTCTTTTGTTCCGGCTATGTCCTATGTCAGCTTAACAAAGCCCGGCATTGTTCGCGGTCCTCATGAGCACAAAACTCAATCCGATTGTTTTGTCTTTGTCGGACCTGGCACTTTTGAATTACATCTATGGGATCGCCGTTCAGGCAGCGCCACAGAAGGCGATCACAAGGTTATTATTGTTGGTGAAGAGAATCCGACCATGGTTATTGTTCCCCCTGGCGTTGTTCACGGCTATAAGTGTGTCAGTGATATACCGGCGTATTCAATTAATTTACCAGACGCATTATATAAAGGTGTTGGTAAACAAGAAGAAATCGACGAGATCCGTTGGGAGGTCGATCCGGCTTCACCGTACAAAATTTTATAATTTTTAATTTTTAAACAGATGGAAAAAACCATTTTCGCGCAGATCGCGGACGGCGAAACTCAGGCAGAAATAGTTTGGCAAGATAATAATTTCATCGCATTTTTGGATGTGTTGCCGATTGAACCGGGTCATACGATTGTCGCACCGAAGCGCCAAGTCGCAACTTTAGAAGAATTAAACGCCGAAGAAATGTCCGGCTTGTTAAAAGTTGTACAGAGTGTCGGTTCGGCTATGCTTAAAGGTTTGGATGTAAAAGGATACAGTATTTTTCTTGATAATAAAGATGCTGCCAATCAACATATTCCTCATGTTCA
This sequence comes from uncultured Gammaproteobacteria bacterium, assembly GCA_964599395.1. Taxonomy (GTDB): domain Bacteria; phylum Patescibacteriota; class Patescibacteriia; order Patescibacteriales; family Patescibacteriaceae; genus Patescibacterium. The sequence continues at coordinate 36,755 of CAZRDY010000003.1, read as the reverse complement.
TTTTCATGTTGTGCCGCGCGCTGAAGGTGATGGTCTTGGTCGTTGGCCGCAAAGCGCGTACGATGCGGGTATTGCCGAACAGTACGCAACTAAAATTCGCGAAGCTATTGCTTAAACTATGAAAGTTCTTGTTACAGGCGGAGCCGGTTTTATCGGTTCGAATTTTATAAGACAATGGATGGCAGAACATCCTGACGACGAGATTGTTAATCTTGATGCTCTGACTTACGCTGGCCGTATTGAAACAACGGCTGATTTTTCCGGCAATCCGAAATACAGCTTTGTTCATGGTTCGATTTGTGATGAAAAATTAGTCGAGACTGCCATGCGCGACTGCGAGTTAGTTGTGCATTTTGCCGCCGAGTCGCACGTTGATCGTTCAATTGCTTCCAGTAAAGAATTTATTTCTACCAATGTTGAAGGCACGCGAACCTTGTTAGAAGCCGCGCGCCGCGCGCCAAACTCTCCGCGATTTCACCATATTTCGACAGATGAAGTCTTTGGTTCATTATCCGCCTCTGATCCAAAGTTTAACGAAGAAACGCCGTATGATCCGCGAAGTCCGTACAGCGCTTCAAAAGCGGCGAGCGATCATCTTGTCCGTGCGTATTTCCATACCCATAATCTTCCAGTGACTATTTCAAATTGCAGTAATAATTATGGACCATTTCAGTTTCCGGAAAAGTTAATACCTCGCTTTATACTGCGCGCTTTAAGCGGCCAAACTCTGCCTTTGTACGGCAAAGGTGAAAATATTCGTGATTGGATTTATGTTGAAGATCATGTCAAAGGCATCATGAGTATTATTGCTAAAGGAAAATTGGGAGAAACATATTGTTTAGGCGGAAATAATGAAATGACTAATATTGATATTGCTAAACATTTATTAAAAGCACTGGGTAAAGATGAAAGTATTATTGAATATGTTGAAGATAGGCTCGGACACGATTTTCGTTATGCGATTGATTCAAGTCGTGCGGCCAAAGAACTTGGCTGGGAAGCGGAAACGTCTTTTGAACAAGGTTTAGCGGACACTATTGCTTGGTACAAAACCAACGAAGCCTGGTGGAAACCATTGTTACGAGAAATATGATTGAAGAAAAAATAGAAAAAAAGATTTTATGTTCAATCGGTGGCGGTCCGACTGTTAACTGGCGCGAAGAAATTGAAGTTTTGAAAAAGAGTGGAATAAAGGAATGTGCCTTGTTACTTAATTTGATGAATAGCGAAGATCGCCGACAGCTTTTTCGTGAATTGGATACGATTACCGAACTTGTTGTGCCTTTCATACAGGCGGCGCATGATATGGAATTATGGGAATGTGATTATCTCATAACAAAACATCACACAGAAGTATTTTCACTTTCAAGCGAACCGCATTATTTTAGTTTAGCAGCGCAGCTACAAAAATATAAAGAGAATATTATCTTTGAAAATGCGGCCGGCAGAGCTCACGCCGATTTATTTACCGATGAGGCTTTGACTCGTTCAGGTGTTGTTGGAATATGTTTACATCTCGGTAATTTGGAAAATGACAGAATGTATAACTCAAAAAAATATCAGATATCAATTCATGCTCTTGATCACCACCCGCTCAAAGCGACCAGAATTTCGCCCCTCATGTCGAGTTGGTGGCGTAAAGTGCTCACACCGCGTCGACGACGCCTGGAAAGCCTCTCGGAGCTTGATTATCTTAAACATGTTCCGGCAAATTATATGGCGTCGCTGATTATTATTGATGCCGACAACACGCTTGACGAACAGAAGGAAATAAAGGAATATATACGTCTATTGTTAAGTTAAGACTATGACCATCTTGGTTCTCGGATCAGCCGGCAATTTAGGCACGGCTTTAACTGAATATGGCGCCGAAAGAGATGATTTGAAGCTCATCGGTTGGGACAAAACTGATATTGATGTCAGTGATCAGGTTTTGTTATCTAAAAAAATAATTGAATTAAAACCGGAAGTGATTATCAACACCGTGGCTTTTAATGACGTTGATGCTTGTGAAACAAGTGAAGAAGCTCGTACTTTGGCAAACCAATTGAATGTTGAATTAGTTGCAACGCTGGCTGACATTGCTTTGGAAATTAACGCGACACTGATTCACTATTCTTCTGATTATGTGTTTAAGGGAGATTCAGAAATAGGTTATAGCGAAGTTGATGAAGCTAATCCGTTAAGTGTGTACGGTGAGACAAAACTTAATGGAGAAAAAGAAATTATTAGCGCAAGCGGAAAGGGCCTGCAGTGGTATTTAATTCGTACCTCAAAACTTTTCGGACCAAAGGGGATGAGTGTTGGAGCAAAGCCTAGTTTTTTTGAGCTGATGTTTCGTTTATCAAACACCAATCCTTCTCTTAAACTTGTTAATGATGAAATCGGTTCATTTACTTATTCAAGAGATTTAGCTGCAGCAACCATTGCCTTACTTGATGATAATGCAGCCTTTGGAATATATCATCTTATCAACGCTGGTGAAACAAGTTGGCACGACGCTGCGAAATATTTTTTTGAAACACTTGAAAAACAAATTATTCTTGAACCGGTCAGCGCTGAATCTTTTCCTCGTCCGGCAAAACGACCAAAGCATTCATTATTATTAAACACCAAACGTCCGCCACTGAGAACTTGGCAAGAGGCCGTTTCGGATTATTGTAACAAAGAAACATTTATATGAAAGGAATAATTTTATCGGGCGGACGCGCAACACGCCTTCGTCCCTGCACAAAAGTTACTAGTAAAGGCTTATTACCGATTTACAATCGACCGATGATTTACTATCCGCTTAATACATTATTAAAAGCGGGGATTACAGAAATTTTGATTATTGTCGGACCTGAACATGCCGGACAATATTTAAACTTACTTGGTTCAGGTTCTGAATTCGGTGCCCGTTTCACCTATGAGATTCAAGATGAACCGCGCGGTTTGGCTGATGCGTTTATTATAGGAAAATCATTTGTTGGCAAAGATGATGTGGTGATGATTTTGGGTGATAATATTTTCGCTGATGATCTAACAGATGAAATTAAGAATTTTAAAAAAGGCGCCAAGATTTTTGCTAAAACCGTACCTGACCCTGAACGTTTCGGCGTAGTTGAAGTAGATTCAAACGGCAAAGCTGTATCGATTGAAGAAAAGCCTAAGGCGCCGAAGAGTAATCTCTGCATTACGGGTTTATATGTTTATGATAATCGCGTCATGGATATTGCCTCATCAGTCAAACCGAGCGAACGTGGAGAATTGGAAATCACTGATTTGCATAATTGGTATTTAGAAAAAGGTGAGCTTGAAGTCGCGATGGTTAATAACGAATGGATTGATGCCGGAACGTTTGACAGTTTGCTCGATGCACAAAATCTTGCCAAAACAAAACTTGATTCTAATATGATTATTTAATGTCTACTTCCTCTGTCCAACATAAACTAATTATCGGTACGATTTCATACGGCGCCTTGACGGCGCCGTATCTGCCTTTTTTTAAACAGAGCTTAAAAGAGCAAAGTTTCCAAGATTTTGGTTTGATTATTCATGACAACACTGAAAAAAATTTAGGCTTTGGCAAAGCGTATAATCGAATGATCGAGCAAGCGCGTGCTGCCGGCGCCGAATATTTTTTTATTGTAAATCCTGATTTAATCTTAGAGCCCGAAGTGCTTGAAAAATTACTTACAGTACTCGATACCGCAACGGAGCTAAGCGCAGTCATGCCGAAATTACGAGTTTGGGATTTTGAACACAACAAAAAAACCTCAATCATTGATAGTTGCGGACTAGGTCTTAAATCTTGTCTTAACTTTTTTGATTATGGACAAGGACAAATTGATACGGGCCAATATGACGCTCAAGAGATTATCGGACCAAGCGGAGCAGCGGCAATGTTTCGTTTAAAAGATTTTGAAAGAATAGCGGAAAACGGACAATTCTTTGATGAACATTTTTTTATGTACAAAGAAGATTGCGATTTGGCGTATCGTTTATATTTGAAAGGTATGAAATCAAAGCTTGTGCCTGGCGCGATCGCTTATCATGATCGCAGCTCAGCGGCAGGGACATTACTTAAAAGATTTTTGAATCGTTTTAAGCGTTCAAAAAATGTTAATCGTTGGGCGTTTACCAATCAGCATTTTTTGTTTATTAAGTATTGGTCAAAACAAAGTGTTAGTGCAAAGCTCTTGGCAATTGTTCGGATGAAAATTATGTTTATCGAAGCTTTGATATTTGAACAATATTTACTGTCTTGTTATTCGACTATTGTAAAAGAAGCTAAAACATTGAAACGCTATTAATATGGATATTTCCGTTATCATTGTATCTTGGAAAGTTAAAGATAAGTTACAAGCAAACTTGGAATCTTTAATGGCAAGTTCCGGAGTTTCTTTTGAATGCTTCGTCGTTGATAATAATTCAGATGATGGGACTCTCGAGATGCTTGAAACAGATTTTCCTTCAGTAATTACTATTGCCAATACCGAGAATCTCGGTTTTGCAAAAGCTTGTAACCAAGCAATTTCAAAAGCCACAGGAGAATATATTTTATTATTAAATCCGGACATGAAAGTATTTCCGGATACTTTGGCCAAGAGTGTTAATTGGCTTGATACAAATCCGCAGGCCGGTATCGCCGGTATTCACTTAGTTGATGAAACGGGAAAAACTATTCAACAAATTCGTCGATTGCCGCATATTATTGATCAATTGTTAGTAGCAACAAAAATTGGTCGTCTCTTCCCGGCACTGCTTAATCGATATTTGTGCTCAACATTTAATTATGAAAAAGCAGCGCGGGTTGAATCAATCCGTGGCTCATATTTTTTAATAAGACGAACTGTGATTGAAAAATTAGGCGGACTTGATGAGCGATATTTTATTTGGTTTGAAGAGGTTGATTATTGTCATCAAGCTAAGCAAGCTCAGATTGAAGTATGGTATACCCCGCACGCACAATGCGTGGATTACGTCGGTCAAAGTTTCAAACAAGTGAGTACAGTTATAAAACAAAATTACTTTAAGCAATCAATGATGACTTACTTTCGTAAGTGGCATTCTCCCTGGCAGCTTATTGCATTAACATTTGGATGGTTACTGGGCGGTGTGATTGTAAAGTTTAAAAAATAATATGCGTTTAGCTGTTATCATCAGTCCTAATTGGAAAGACTACGCAGAGCGCTTTTTGCACGATTGTCTTGTAAGTTTGCGCGCACAAACTATGCAAGACTTTAAGATTTTTTTAATTGATAATGAAACAACTGAAACAAGTTTTGTGTTTTTAAAAAGCCAGGTTCCGGAAGCAGAAATTGTTCGTTTAGAAAAGAATGAAGGTTTTGCCGAAGGAAATAATACTGCGTTGCGTAGAGCAATTGAACAAGATTTTGATTATTGCGCACTTATTAATATGGATACAGTTTTGGAGCAAAATTGTTTAGCTGATCTTATGTTGGTGGCAAGCACTCATTCCGAGGCGGCGATACAGGCTCGTTTAATGATGTGGCCTGAACAAGACAAGGTTAATAGTCTTGGCAATCTTACACATTTCCTCGGTTTTGGTTTTTCAAAAGGCTATAGAGAAGATTTTAAAAATCAGGAACCAGGTATCAAAGAAATTGCGTATCCGTCCGGAGCAGCAGTATTGTTGCCAACTAGTGCTTTACGTGAAATTGGTTTGTTTGATTCAAATATGTGGATGTACAACGAAGATCAGGATTTAGGATGGAGATTTTGGCTTTCGGGCCGATCATGCTTGATTGCCGAATCAGCTGTTGTCTATCACAAATACGAATTTAGTCGTTCGGTTACTAAGTTTTATTGGATGGATCGCAATCGTATTATCGCGATATTAAAAAATTATCATCTCTTAACCTTGATTGTGATTGCTCCGGCTTTTATTATTATGGAGTTCGGCTTAATACTGTTTTCTTTGAAGTCCGGTTGGTTTAAGGAAAAGATGAGAGTCTGGGCATATTTTCTATCAACAAAACATTGGAGCTATATTGTGGCTGAACGAAAGAAAATACAGGCGGCGCGAAAAATATCTGATCGAGCAGCCACTAAACATTTTTCGGGCCGGATTTGGTATCAAGAAATAGATGACCCGAAACTGCGATTAATAAATCCAATATTTGACTTATATTGGAAACTTGTTAGGCTTATAATGTTTTGGTAAGTGTAATTTCAAATTATAAATTATTAATTTTAAAATTATTTTAAAATTTTGAATTTGAAATTTAAAATTGTATTTATGGATATAAGTATTGTCATTGTTAATTATAAGAACAAAGGCTTCACCTTAAATTGCATCAAATCTATCGAAGAAGCTAACTTCGAAGGCTTGCAGCATGAAATTATCGTGGTCGATAATAACTCCGGAGATAATATCGGAGAAATTTTGTCATGGCAGCATCCTAACGTTTTGTTTATTCAAAATAAAAAAAATATTGGTATGGGTGCCGGGAATAATACCGGCCTGCGTCGTGCCCGAGGGCATTACCTTGTTGTGATGAATCCGGACACTTTGGCGTTCAAGGATACTTTTGTTAAGTTGAGAAAATTTATGGAAGAAAATCCAACGGTCGGAATGGTTGGGCCGAAGCAATTTAATCCTGATAAAAGTGTACAGGACTCATTATACCGTTGGCATAATTTAATCACGCCGATTTTGCGCCGTACATTTTTAGGAGGACTTGGTGAAAAAGAATTGCGACGTTTTATGATGGCGGATTATGATAAAAAAAATGTTCGTGATGTGGACTGGTTGTTGGGCTCATGTTTGTTTATCAGAGCAAAGGCATTAAAAGATGTCGGAATGTTTGATGAAAATTTTTTCCTTTATTTTGAAGATACGGATTTATGTCGTCGTTTTTGGAAAAAGCACTGGAGAGTTTGTTATTTGCCTGATGCAAGTATTATTCACAATCATAATCGCGAAAGTGCCAAGCAACCGTGGTTTACATTTTTTATGCATAAAGCGAGCCGACGACATATCAGCTCATGGTGGAAATATATTGTTAAGTGGGGGATTCGAACTCCCGAGTCGCATTAAAGAGGCAAGCGGTATATACCTTGCACGTTTTCGTATTCGCCGAGTGCGTATAGAAAACTTTCATCCGTCGAGACGCTCAGTCCGGCGGTATTTTTTATTGAGGAAATTGTTAAAATATGCGATGAGCGGCTTTCAGAGTATAAGCGAATTGAATCAGTCAGTGCGACTATGATAGCCGGTTTCTGCTTCAATTGTCTAATTGCTTTAATGGGTGAACCAAAGCGAGTTAGTAAATTATCTTGTCCGTTATTCCAACGGCGCAATTCAAGAGAAGCTGCGTACAGAATAGAGTTATCAATCCAAATGCCAGTTTCAAAATTATTGGTGGCTTCGACCAAGCGGGGAGTGGGGAATAATGGCAATGGTTCATCAATGACATATAATTTTCGTCCGCTGTGCAAACTTGGTAAATCAGAGCCTTTCATTACAAAATAATTTTGAGCACCGGGTAACTCAAGTTGTTTTAAGTCGCTGCCAAGCGGTCCAATGAGCAGATGTTCTTTGCCCGTCTCGGAGCGCGCAATAATAAAAGTATTTTGACCGTATATTGTAAAATCAATAATCGATTCAGTGGCTGTTATTTCTTTAATAGTATGTCGGGCAATCGATTTTGAGCTTGCTGAATAGCTTGTCAGTACGTTTTTCTCTGAAGTCCAAACAGAGCCGGAATCAACGGCGTTCCAACGAAGTAGTTCTATTGGTCCGATTGCTTTAGATAGATCAACAACCGTAGAATCGTTTGAGTTAATTAAGAATTGATCTGCTAATATAAACTGTTCATCTTTTGACCATTGCAGATTATCAATTTTCTCTCCGGCAGCTAAACTAATATCAGAAATTTCGCCATTGGCGGTATTAATTAGACTGACATTATTATTTTCAGCTATGGCAAAGTATTTCCCATTACTCGAGCTATCATTTATCTTTCCGCGTGTCTCTTTAAGTAGCTCAGGTTTGGATTGTTTAAAAAGATGTATGGTATTGAAATTGACCGCTTCATCGGGTTTGAGACTAAATTCTTCTTCCCATGGCCAATAACCGTACAACTCAAGACGAATCGTATGTTCACCGGGCGCGATATTTTTGAGTCGTGCGCTTGTTGTTAGCGTTGTGTCATTTTGTAATCCCCTCCAAAGTCCTGTCGAGATTGCTTTCCCGTCAATAAAAATTGAAGCGTTACTTGGTTCACTGTCTATCAATACAGTGCCGGTTTTTTCCAAACTGAAACGTCGCCAGTTAATAGTATGGCCCGTTGCGTACAGTAGAACAACCGGAACCAGAATGCAAAATATAAGAACAAAAAAGGCAAATAAAATTCGACGTGATTTTAAGGACATACGTTATTCGCTGCGTACGATTGAAACTCCGATGGCACTGAGGCGAGCTTCGATATTTTCATATCCGCGCTCGATTTGATAGATATTGTCTATTTCGGTTTTGCCGTTGGCGATTGCTCCGGCAATAATCATTGAAATGCCGGCGCGTAAATCCGGTGATGTTAGTGAACGACCGTGTAATTGAGTAGGGCCCTGGATAACAACACGATGAGGATCACACATCGTAACATTGGCTCCCATCTGCGTTAACATGTCTGTAAAGAGCAAACGACGTTCATAAATAGTTTCATGGATTAACGATGTGCCGGCAGCTTGTGTCATTAATACTGTAAAAGGTGATTGTAAATCCGTGGCAAAACCGGGATATTCATGGGTTTTTAAATTGTAGGCAGGAATGTTTTCAGGTACATGAGTAATATTCAACCAATCTGCGCCTCGTTCAAACTGAATGCCAAGCTTAGTAAAGATAGCGAGCAATGATTCAATATGATCCGGGCGGCATTTTTTAATCATCAATTTTGCGCGCGCCGCTGCTGCCAAAATGGCGAAGGTACCGGTTTCAATTCTATCAGGAATGATGGTTGTTTCGCCGCCGTGCAAGGTAGCAACGCCTTCAATAACAATTTTTGGTGTGCCTGCGCCAGAAATGCGAGCGCCGCATGTATTAAGATGTTCAGCTAAATATTCTATTTCCGGTTCCATCGCGCAATTATTCAAAGTTGTTAGGCCCTCGGCGAGGACTGCTGCCATAATCATACTTTCGGTTCCTGTTACACTCACTGTTGTAAAGAAATAGGAACAGCCTTTTAGTTTCTTTGCGCTGATTTGATAAAAGTTATCTTTATACTCAACAGTTGCACCCATGGCTTTAAAGCCGTCGATGAATAAATCAATAGGTCTAAGGCCCGCACCAATAACGCAGCCGCCGGGATGAGGAAAAACCGCCTGTCCCGTTCGCGCCAAAATCGGTGCGACAAACATAATTGAAGCACGTAATTTTTTAGCAAATTCAATCTCCAAGCTTTGTTTAGGGTCTTGTTTCATTGTCAGCGTAATGTGAGTATCACTACGTTCAATAACACCGCCCAGATCCTCAAAAAGCTCGAGTGAACGTTTGCAGTCTTCGATTTCCGGAAGGTTACGAACAATCAACGGCTCATTGCTCAAGAGAGCAGCCGGTATAATTTTTAGGGCGGCATTCTTTGCTCCGCCAACGGAAATTTCTCCTCCTATTTTGTTTCCGCCTTGAATGATGAATTTAGCCATAGACTTTAACTACTATAGCTTATTTCTCATATTTTTTCAATTGCTGAAGCAGATGACAATATGCTACAATGTGATGTATATGTCATATCAATTTTCACCACATTCGCCTTGGCGAACACTCATTTCTATACTTATCGTTTTGCTACTCTTAGCCGGTGCTTTTATGGCAGGAGTTAAGACTTCGGGTAAAGGTAATTGGAGCGAAGCAATCAATATTTTTGACGGTAAGGTGCTTAATAAGCCAAACTCGAGCAAGGATGTTGACTTTGCGTTATTCTGGGAAGTTTGGGAAACACTGAAACGTGATTATGTCGATCAAGAAAAATTAACTGAGAAAACATTGTTTTATGGTGCCCTGCGCGGTCTTGTCGGCGCAACTGAAGATTCGTATTCAATATTTATGAATCCGGAAGAAGCTAAAGAGTTCGAAGATGATTTATCCGGTAGCTTTGAAGGTATTGGTGCGGAAATTGGATTTAGAAATAATGTGCTGACTATTATTGCTCCTCTTGAAGAAATGCCGGCGGTAAAAGCCGGAATTCAAGCGGGAGATAAAATTCTTGAGATAGACGGCAAAGATGCCTCTCATTTTACGGTTGAAGAAGCGGTCAAAATGATTCGTGGTCCAAAGGACACGCAAGTGACTTTGACTATTATACGAGATAAAGAACCGAAGCCACTTGAGATTAAGATCACGCGCGCTACTGTAATCGTAAAGAGTGTGAAATATTCATATGATGAAGCAAAGGGAATTTTCACTATTAAAATTTTTAATTTTAATAGCGATACCGAGACACTTTTCAACGAAGCTGTACAGGAGGCTCTCATTAAAAAACCTAAGGGCTTAATTCTTGATTTACGAAACAATCCCGGCGGATATCTTGAGACGGCAGTAAAGGTTGCGAGCGAGTGGATTAAGGAAGGTACAATCGTCACGGAACAGTTTGGTGACGGTAAAAAAATTGAACACGGTTCTAAAGGCACGGGGCGACTTGCAGATATGCCTACCGTGATTTTGGTTAACCAAGGTAGTGCCTCAGCTTCCGAGATCGTCGCCGGAGCTCTCAAAGACAATAACAAAGCCAAGCTGATTGGTGAGAAAACCTTTGGTAAAGGCTCGGTACAAATTTTGCGACAACTTGAAGATGGTTCAGTAATAAAAGTTACCACCGCCATATGGTTGACTCCAAAGGGTATTAATATTAATGAACAAGGTATAGAACCCGAAACAATAGTTGAACGAAGCTCTGAAGATCGTGAAAATAATCGCGATCCGCAAATGGATGCAGCTCTAAAATTACTTCTCCAGCCTATACAATAATATGATACAGAAGCGCCAGACCGGTTTTACGTTGATTGAAATATTGGTGACGGTCGGTATTATGGCTATATTGATGACTATTGCTGCTAATGGTTTTAATCGCTCAAATTCAAAACAAAATTTAAAGGCTGCGGCTGATGTATTAGCCAGTGAAATTCAAACTACTGCTCTATCGGCACTAAATTCTCAGCAGCATCAACTGCAGTCTCCCGGGTATTGGGGAATCTATTTTGACTTAACAAATAATGCTTACATAGTTTTTGCCGATCTAGACTCAGATCAAGTGTATGATACAAACGAAAAATTTAAATCGTTTGTCCTGACTAAAAATATTCATATTACTTCCATTTGTTTTACTATTTGCGCCACGGTTGATGGAGGTTTAACATTTGTGGCCGGTTCAGCCGTGCCAGCTTATCAAGGGACCGCGATTACTAATCTCACCGGCGATCTGATTATCGAGTTAACCGACAGCGTGACGAGCGCCGTGGCTGAAGTATCGCTCAATCCTTTTGGAGGAGTAAGTGTTCAATAATATGTTCAAACAATCTGTACAAGATAATGGGGGATTTAGCTTACTTGAAGTAGTTGTCGCACTTGGTTTGTTAATTATGGTTTTTGGCGGAGTAACAGGTTTGGCAATTCTTTCAACGGAAGCCGTTAAATCTTCAAAAAATAATTTAATAGCAAGTTATCTGGCGAAAGAAGCGCAAGAGATTATTCGCTATAAAAGGGATTTAAATTATTTATTAGCTGTTCCTCCTTTTACTGATATTGCTGATACTTCAAGCGATACTGCGGTGCAGTATTATAAAATTAACTATGACAGTACTGTTACGACAACGGCGGATTCAGAAGTAGAGAATGCCTCAGTACTCGAGATTGCTAACAATTTTTATGTGCAAAGCGCTGGTACGGACACTATTTTCAGACGCTTGGTAACGACAACCTATCATGCCGCTGCCGGACCCTTGCCTGCCTATATCGATGTTATGGTTGAAGTATATTGGAACGATGATACCAGACGGAATACCTATACTTTAATAAGTGAATTAACTGATTGGCGCTAATATGTTTTATAAAAACGCTAACAACCAAACAGGTTTTACACTTCTTGAAATGCTCATCGCAGTGAGCTTGTTTACTATTGTTATGTTGGTTTCGACGACAATGTTTATCAGGTCAATGGATACACAAGCGCGTTCGGTTAATTCCCGTAATCTGCAAGAATCTTTAAACTATGCCCTCGCCTTAATGTCCAGTGAGGCTGCCGGCGCAGTCAAGGACCCAACGCCTTGTTCAGTGGCATTTGAGTGTACTGATAATACTCAATTTTATTGTTCTTATACACCTGTCTTAAGTGCAAATGATATTTTAAAATATAGAAATTCAGGAAGTCTTTGCGTAGTGTATCAAGTTGAAGATGATGCTAACGGAATTTCGCGTTTAAAAATGACACGTGACGGAGTATACGCGTATTTAACTCCAGCCTCAATGCAAGTTAGTTCTCTTAAATTCAGTACTGGAAACGTTGATGATCCAACGTATCCGATAGGCGTTGTCACTATATCAATAACTGGACAGACTTTGAGCGGTCAAGAATATCCTGAAACTTTTATGCTACAAACAGCTGTTGCTACTACACCTTAATAATATGATGATTTTAAAAACATTGAAAAAAGATACACAGGGAATGGCTCTTATCATTGTATTAACCGCTTCTTTTTTGGCTCTTGTTATGATTGGAGCCGGAGCGTCATTGTTGTCCGGTAATCTTGATAAATTAGCATCGGTAGTGAACCGCAACAAGTCAAATGAAAATATTCAAAGCGGATTTGAACGCGTGAGAGCTTTGGCTAAAGTGAGTCCAACGTACTTGGCAAGTTGCAATACCGGTGATTGTATTAATACAACTGACGCAACGTGCGTAGCATGTGCTAACGGCGTTATAGATTTAGGAAATGGCAATCGTCAAAAAGTAGAAATTACAAACATTACTCAGCCTACTACAACCGAAGAAGGATTTGTTGCGGGTTCCGTTAATATTTTAGTTACGGGCTTTTATAAGAATGTAGCCAGTCAACGTTCGTTTACTTCGTGTATCAACTATTGCTCTCTGGCTGGTTATAATTGCGGTGATAACGGTTGCGGCGGTGTTTGCGGTATTTGTTCAGAACCTGAAACCTGCCAATCCGGTGTTTGCACAGCTCCGACCACGGCATGTGATAACATTAATTTAGAATGCGGCGATGAATGTGCTTCCGGAAGTGTTTGTGGAGGCGGAACAGTAATTGATGAAATTAACAATACAGTGAGTATCGGAGGGGGTTGTGAAAATACTAACGGAGACGGATGTAATTCAGGTATTGATACTTATACTGAGGCATGGGACAACACAGGAGGACATTTCCTTCAAACGGGTGCTATAAATAATAAAGAAGGTGAAGTTAATTTAGGAACACTGCTTGATCTTAATCCAGGTTTAGTAGCCTGGCCGGCAGTGAAATTTTGTAGTGAGTTAACATTTAATGGTTTTAGTGATTGGTATCTGCCTTCACAATCAGAGTTACAAGGCATGAATGATTTATGGCAAAATAGTTTGTTGAACAATTTTGCAGAGAGTTGTTACTGGTCTTCAACGGAAACAGCTCAAGAAACAGCTTTTATTCAGGATTTTTCTTTCCCTTTAAGTTCCCCTTGTGTCAACGCGGGAGACAAGTCTGAAACAAATTATGTTCGTTGTATTCGACGTTATTAAATTTTCATGAATATTATCGACGCTAAGAAAAGAATAGAAAAATTACGCTCCGAAATCAATCGGCATAATTATTTGTATCATGTTTTGGATGAACCTGCTGTCAGTGATGCGGTTCTCGACAGTATAAAGAATGAATTAGTTAAGCTCGAACAAACTTTTCCGGAACTTATTACGAGTGATTCACCCACCCAAAGAGTGGGTGGACGCGCCTTGAATAAATTTCCTAAAGTGAAACATACTTCGCGCATGATTTCTTTGTTTGATGCATTTAGCGAAGAAGATATGTGGCAATGGCAGGAACGGGCCATAAAGATTCTTGAACAACGAAATAAATCACTTCGTGATATTAATTATTATGCCGAGTTAAAAATGGACGGTTTGGCCGTCAGTCTTATATATAGGAAGGGAGTTTTGTTACGCGGTGCCACACGCGGCGACGGTCAAGTTGGAGAAGATGTTACAGCAAATTTGCGGACAATCAACTCAATCCCTTTGTCATTGCGTGTGCCGAACTTTGCTGAACTAAAAAAAATTGGTTTGAGCGATGTGTCAAAAAGTATCATTAAACAAATAGAGGAAGGAGACATAGAAATTCGCGGTGAAGCAATCATGACCGAAGAGACTTTAAAAAAATTAAATCAGTTATATAAAAAACAAGGCAAGGCCCTGCTCGCCAATTCGCGTAATGCTGCGGCCGGCTCTATTCGTCAGCTTGATCCGGCAATGACCGCTGAACGTAAGCTTGATTTTTATTGTTATGATATTGCGACCGAATTAGGAATTATCTATCACGATCAAGAGCACGAATTGTCAAAATTATTGGGCTTTAAATCTCTATCAGCTAACGTACGCTGTAAAGACATGAACGAGCTATTTGCCTTTCATCATAAACTTGAAAAGAATCGCGAAAAATTGCCCTTTGAATGCGATGGAGTTGTTGCCGTAGTTAATGATACGAGGCTGTGGCCCATTCTCGGCATTGTTGGCAAGGGACCGCGATATATGATGGCCTATAAATTTGCGGCTGAGCAAGCTACAACGAAATTGCTCGACGTAGTGTGGCAACTTGGACGAAGCGGTATTTTAACGCCGACTGCAAAATTATCACCGGTACGAGTTAAAGGCGTGACAATCAGTAATGCTACTTTGCATAATTTGGATGAGATTCACCGTTTAAAAATTAAAATTGGTGATACGGTTATTTTAGAAAGAGCTGGCGATGTTATTCCGAAAGTTATTGGTGTATTGGATAAACTGCGCGATGGAACTGAAAAAGTTATTAAGGTCCCAAACACTTGTCCAATCTGTGATGCTAAAGTTACTAAAGTTGAGGGCGAGGTTGCGTATCGGTGTATTAACAAAAATTGTTATGCAGTTAACCTTCGTCGTCTTGAACATTGGTCATCAAAATCAGGACTTGATATTGAGGGCTTGGGACCAAAAATTATTGAACAGCTCGTTAAAGCGAGTTTAGTGTCAGACGCGGCTGATTTTTATACTTTATCAAAAGGTGATTTTTTGAGTTTGGAGCGATTTGCGGAAACCTCAGCCTCAAATACTTTGGATGCCATCAGCCGTTCAAGAAATACAACATTAGAAAAATTTATTTTTGCTTTGGGTATTACTCATGTCGGTGAAGAAACTGCAATATTATTGGCGCGAAATATCGTAGAGTGGTCAAAGAAAAAAAAGGTCTCTCCCGAGGATCTTATTGCAATTTTTGACTCTCTGAATCTAAGTGATTTAGAGGCGCTGCCTGATGTCGGAGAAAAAGTGGCTCGTTCGATTAAAGAATGGTTCTCTCATTTTGCGAATCAAAAATTATTGGAAAAATTAAGTCGTGCCGGTTTTAGTCTTGAGCTTCCAAGAAAGGGGCAGACAGGCAGCTTGCAAGGCAAATCTTTTGTTTTGACTGGCAGCTTATCAGGTTTGACCCGTGACGAGGCAAAGGCTACAATAAGACAAAGGGGCGGAGAGATTTCTGAAAGCATCAGCTCCAAAACAGACTATCTGGTAGCCGGTGATAAACCCGGTTCAAAATATGATAAAGCCCGTCTTCTCGGTGTCACGATATTGAGCGAAGCGGACTTTATGAAACTTATTTCGTAACATATGACACATAAAAAGAGCGGCTTCACTCTCATTGAATTATTAGTGGTTGTCAGTATAATTGCCATCCTTTCAACTTTGATTGTTGTGTATTTTAATACCGCTAAAATGAGTGCGCGTGATTCGCGTCGTTTGTCTGATGTTAAGCAAATTCAATTGGCTTTGAAAATGTACTACAACGACCTAGGAATGTATCCGACTCTGATTACGGCTGGTTCATCAATCGCCAACGGCGGTACTAATTATTTATTGCGCGTTCCGGCTAATCCTACGCCGCGATCTGATAATGGTTGTACTGATCAGGAATATCAATATAAACAACTTGAAAGCGGAGCTCGCTACAGTTTAGGTTTTTGCTTAGGTGATATGACTGATGATTTGAATTCCGGGAATCACGTGGCAACCGCTAACGGCATTTTAAATTGTCCGACCGGGTATGTTGCGATTCCGGGATCTTCAACTTTTAACACCAATGATTTTTGCGTCATGAAATATGAAGCAAAATGTGCGACGACGGCTGCTCCTACGGTCGGCTTAACAGCTCCGAGCGTGAGCAACAATACCTACACCAATACTTCCCAAGCGTGTACTGGTTCCTATGCGCCGGTTTCAGTTTCATCAGGTTATCCTATCGGTAAAATTTCCCAAGCAACAGCGAAAACATATTGTCAAAATATTGGCGGACATTTATTGACGAATCCGGAATGGATGACTATTGCGAGAAATATTGAGCAAGTGTCCAGTAATTGGTCAACCGGAAATATTGGTAGCGGTTATATAAATATAGGCAATTATAATAAGACAAATGCGATGATTGGTACTCCTGATTATGCAACGGGTGAAGTGACGTGGGAATATAAGCGTACACATTCTCTATCAAGCAGTGATAATATATATGATATTGCGGGCAATGTTTCTGAATGGCTCGATACGACTTGCATTGGCGGAACCGGTGCCGGAAAATACGATACAACCTCGGGATACCTTGAATGGAGTAATGCAGTACTTGATGATTATGAGAGAGGAGCGGCGGGGCCTAGTTCGAATTCTTATACAAGTTCTCACAAGATTGGTGAATACCACGGATGTATCACGGACGGCAACGCTTTTCAGAGAGGTGGCAGTGTTCTCTCTACTAGTATATTGGACGGAGGCATATTTGGACTGCTATTAGATAGAGCTACTACGGTAGATACTCAGCACGTTATAGGTTTTCGTTGCGTAAAATAATTATGTCATTATCAAATAAAGACATTAAACATATTGCCAAGTTGGCGCGACTTACGTTGACTGACAGCGAAATAAAAAAATACCGCCGAGAAATCAGCGGTATTATTAGCTATCTTGAGCATGTTGCGGAAATTAATCTTGGAAAAGCTGAAGCGACTCCGAGCCTGAGCTCAGAATCCGTATTGCGCCGTGATGAAGCCTTGCTCTGGCCGGGTGATGAACGACAGTCGACTTTAGCGGCTGCGTCAAAGAAAAAGAATTCATATATTTCAGTACCGCGTATTTTTGAATCATGAACTATAACGAACTGACAATTATCAACGCTCGTAAACAGCTTGATACGGGAGAAATAACCAGCCTGGCTCTAACAGAGTCTTGTTTAAAGACGATAAAAAGACTAAACAAGAAATTAAATGCCTGTTTGTTAATTGATGAAAAAGGCGCGCGTCTTGCCGCTAAAGAAGCTGATAAACGATTAGCTAAAGGAGAAAAAGGAGCGCTACTTGGCATTCCGTATTTAGCAAAGGACAATATCATGACTAAGGGTTTGCGTACGACAGCCGCTTCTAAAATGCTTGAAAACTATATTGCACCGTATGATGCTACTGTTATTGAGCGCTTAAAAAAAGCTGGTGCAGTCTTACTTGGTAAAACCAACCTTGATGAATTCGCGCATGGCGCTTCAACTGAATACAGTGCTTTTGGTGTAACTAAAAATCCTTGGAATATCGCAACTGTTGCCGGTGGATCTTCCGGCGGTTCAGCCGCCGCGGTTGCCGCACATTTTTGTTTATTTGCTTTGGGCACCGATACCGGCGGCAGCGTGCGACATCCAGCAGCGTTTTGTGGTGTGACGGGACTTAAGCCAAGCTATGGGCTAAGTTCGCGCTTTGGACTGATTGCGATGACTAGTTCAACTGATGTGCCGGGCATATTGGCTAAGAGTTCAGAAGATGCTGCCTTAGTTCTCGAAGTTATTGCCGGGGTAGATGAGAAAGATGCGACTAGTTTTAAAGCCAAAACAAGTTCATATGCTGTCGGAACAATAACTGAAGATTTAAAAGGACTTAGAGTTGGAATACCTAAAGATATTAAGACCTCGCCCGCGGTAGCAAAAGCCTTTGAACATATGAAAGAAGCGATGAGGCAGAGGGGAGCGAAGTTTGTGAGCCTTTCAATGCCTTCAATGAAATATGCAGTTGCCGCCTACTATATAATTACGCCAAGTGAAATCAGTTCAAACTTAGCACGTTTTGACGGTTTGCGTTTTGGCTCAAATAAAACAAAACAAAAAAATCTTGCCGGAGCGTATGAAGCCGTTCGTGACGCCGGTTTTGGTTCGGAAGTGAAACGACGTATTATGATCGGCACCTATTGTTTATCAGCGGGTTACTACGACGCATACTATGTGCGCGCGCAAAAAGTTAGGACTGTTATTATCAATGACTTTAAACAAGCTTTTGAAAAGTGCGATATTATTATGACCCCGACAACTCCGACCGTTGCTTTTAAAGCCGGAGCCAAGAAAAACCCCTTGCAAATGTATCTTGAAGATGAGTTTTTGATTCCGGCTTCGTTCGCAGGTTTACCAGCAATTTCCATTCCTGCTACAAAATTTCCGATGCCTGTGGGCGTACAATATATTGCTCCGTTTTTAGAAGAGAAAAAAATGTTGCGTATTGCCGCAATTTGCGAACGCTTCGGAATTGACCATAATGCTTCTGTGAACGTATAATATAATGGTATGAAAAAACATTATAATGCTTTTAAAGCCAATCGTTTTGATAACATATTACGCATCCTGGCGATCGTGTGTATCGCGGGTGTCGTTTTGGTTGTAATACTTTTTGCTTCAACTCCGCAAAATCGTCGTATTATCGCATCATGGTTCGGGATTGAGAAACCAAATCTTGCTTCAAATCAAGGAAAGGACACTGAAACAAATGATTCCGGTATTAATGGTGCCGTGAGCGTTAATTCAAATATTGCAGTCCGACCAATTGAACGTGCGGATCATTTATGGGGACCGATCGATGCGCCGGTGAATATAATTGTGTACGATGATTTTGAGTGCCCGTTTTGTGCTCAGTTTTATGAAACAGTTAATCGTGCCAAGCTTGAGTTCGGTAATGATTTAGTAGTAGTCGTTCGACATTTCCCGTTGATCAGTCATGAACAGGCGATTCCGGCCGCCATTGCTTCCGAATGCGCAGCGGCCCAGACTAAATTTTGGGAAATGTATAAGTTGTTGTTTGAAGATAACAAGGCCGGTAACCTTAAACCTGAGACCATTGCGGCCAATGGCACCACGCTCGGTCTTGATGAAAAGGCTTATAATGAGTGTTTGACTAAAGAGACATATAAGGATAAGATATTGGCGCAAAAAGATGAAGTGAAGAATTTGGGCGTAATCGGTACGCCTGCCAGTTTTATTAATAATCAATACGTTCCGGGTGCTCTTCCATACGAGGATTTTACATATCCCGACGGGAGCGCCGCGCTCGGTTTGCGATCCCTAATTCAACAGAAATTGAACGCCAACCGATAAAGGAAGGATCGCATAGTGGTCGAGTGCGCTTGCTTGGAAAGCAAGTAGACCTTCACCGGTCTCCGGGGTTCGAATCCCCGTCCTTCCGCATGTGGTTCTCCGCCAAAGGCGGACCAGCCTTTGGCTGGGAATCCCTCACCCTCCGCACATGAAATTTATCATCAATAACAACGAGCTGCCGGTTTCCTATCATCAATTTCTTCGACAGGCCGGCTATACCTATATAGAAGACCGACGCAGCGGTCAAGGCAGTTTTGCGCGTCCGCTCGGTAACGGTCATTATCCGCGTTTTCATATGTATGTTGATGAGTATGAAGGCGGAAAATTAGCATTTAAAATTCACCTTGATCAAAAACAAGCAAGTTACGAAGGTACGACCGCGCACAGCGGAGAATACGAAGATGAGGGACCAGTCAAAGAAGAAGCCGAACGGCTTAAGTCTTTAATAACGCAAACTCAGCGTAGCAATAAGAAAAGTTCTGAACCAAGCAACCCGTGGTCGGCGTTTAAGAAATAGTATATGACCAGTCCAGCAGATGAAATAAAATCACGACTCGATATTATAGAGGTTATTCGCGGCTATGTTCCTTTGCGTCCGGCCGGTTTGAATTTTGTGGCGCGCTGTCCTTTTCATAATGAAAAGACAGCGTCTTTTAACGTTAGTCCGACTAAACAGGTTTGGCATTGTTTTGGATGCGGTAAAGGCGGCGATTTATTCTCTTTTATCATGGAGATTGAAAAATTGTCGTTTATCGAATCACTTCGCTTGTTGGCTCCTAAAGCCGGCGTCGAATTAAAAGCCGACAGTGGCCCGAAAGCCTCTGAGAGAAATCGTGTTCTTGATTTATTGGAACAGGCATCGATGTTTTATCATAAAATTTTATTTGGCGCCGGAGGATTGAAAGCTAAGGAATATATCAAAGGAAGAGGCATCGATCAAGCGGTTGTTGAACATTGGGAAATTGGTTATGCTCCGGATTCATGGGATGACTTAATAACTTATCTACATTCCAAGAATTTTAATGATAATGAAATAATTAAGGCGGGATTAGGTATTAAGCAGCAAGGAAGTTCGAGGACCTACAATCGTTTTAGGGCTCGTGTGATGTTTCCGATTCGTGAAATAAACGGCAATGTTATCGGTTTTTCCGGCCGTTTATTGCCCGAATTTGAAGCACGCGATAAGACGCAGGGCAAATATGTTAATAGTCCGCAAACTGTTGTGTATGATAAAGGCCATGTCTTATTTGGTTTGGAAAAAGCTAAACAATCGATCCGTGAACATGATTTAGCAATTGTCGTTGAAGGACAAATGGACTGTGTCACCGCTCATCAATTTAGCTACACTAATGTAGTTGCTTCATCGGGCACCGCTTTGACTTTTGAACAAGCTATGTTGTTAAAACGTTTTACTAAACGTGTTGCTTTTGCTTTTGATATGGATGCTGCCGGACGACAAGCCTTGGAACGCGGCTCTGATCAAGCATTTGAAGTTGATTTGGAAGCATTAGTGGTTACTCTGCCTCAAGGAAAAGACCCTGACGAATGTATTCGTAAAGACTTTGACGGATGGAAGGATAGTATTACAAATGCCAAACCGGTTATTCAATATTATTTAGATGAAGCAATTGAGCAACATGATGCGGGAAGTTCCTCGGGCCGACGTGCTATTAGTGATTATGTTTTAAAAAAAGTCGCGCGTTTAAGTAATGCCGTGGAAAGAGACTTTTGGTTAAAGAAATTATCACAAGCCATTAATAGCGATGAAGCCTCGGTGAGAGAAAGCTTAAATGTAATACTAAGCAAACAAAAATCACAAGAAATTCAGACTGTACACGCCACGCCAATCGCGGCTCCTTTGGCGCCTGATCGGGAAGAGATTTTGTCAGAACAATTATTGGCCTTGTTGTTGTCATTTCCGGAAATGATTGAGTCGGTCGGACCATATATTCCCGCTGAGCAACTTTCAGGTTCAACTCATCAAGCCCTTTACAGACAGCTCGTTGTCTATTATAATAAGAGCATCGCTCGCTCCGAAGAGGGAATCTCTAATTTCAGCTTTAGCGAGTTCAGATCCTGGCTTGTTGCTCAGGATTTTTCGGCGGTCGACCTCAGTATTCTTGATCGACTCGCTATTTTAATTGAAAGGACTTTTGCCGAGCTTAGCGGAGAAGAAGCTTCGCGCTCGGTTAAAGAAATCCAAAACGAACTTCGACGTTCATACTTAAGCCGTCGCTTGAAAGCAGTCGCCAAATGTATCGGCGAACTGGAATCACAATCTTCAAGCCTGGAGCGAGATGAACGTTTAGACGCTTTGTTGCGGGAATTTAATGATTTGGCGGAAGATTTACGCCAACTTTCTAATGTGCCCAACGAACAATAGTTTATGGTTTTAAAGTCAAAGAAAAAAATAAGTACTAAAAAATCAAGCGTGAAAACAAAAAAGCCTGCCGCTAAAAAAGCGCCAATCCATAAAGCCAAAGTTAAGGCAACGCCTAGTATCAAAGCGACAGCACATAAACCGGACCTCAGTATTATTGATGCCTTGGTCGCTAAAGTGCGTCCTCGCGGCTTTGTCACAGAAACAGAATTACTGCAGGCCGTGCCGTATGTTGAAGACTATGTCTATGACTACGAATTGTTACTCGAACGTTTGCAAAAAAATAGCATTCGAATTGTTGAAGATTCCGGCAGCTTTTTGGACGCGGATGCGAATTTAAAAAAACATGATGCACTCAGTTCAATTTTAGGCAGCGATAAAGATCGTTTAAAGTTTGATATTTCTGAATTATCCGCTGATTCGATACAAATGTATTTGCGTGAAATTGGAAAAGTGCCATTGTTGACCGGAGATGAAGAAACGGAATTAGCTAAAAGAAAAGAGCGCGGCGATAAAGACGCCGAGCGTCGCTTAATTGAAGCTAACTTACGTTTGGTAGTCTCAATTGCGAAAAAATTTGCTGGCTCAAAAGGTTTGAGTCTACTTGATTTAATTCAAGAAGGAAATATCGGATTATTTCGCGCTGTTGAAAAATTTGAATATCGCAAAGGTTTTAAATTTTCTACATACGCAACTTGGTGGATTCGCCAAGCGATTACCCGTAGTTTAGCTGATCAATCTCGTACGATTCGTATTCCGGTACACATGGTAGAAACAATTAACAAGTTTCAACATATTCAGCGTCAGTTGATTCAGGATTTGGGACGCGAACCGTTACCGGAAGAAATCGCTTCAGAAATGGGAGAGACAATTGATAAGGTTCGCTATATTATTAAAATTTCTCAAGATACAATTTCTCTGGAAACCACTGTGGGTGAAGACGAAGAGGATTCAACTTTGGAAGACTTTATTGAAGATGTAAAAAATGTTACACCGGATCGCGCTGCAGCTTTACAGTTACTGCGTGATTATGTTAAGGAAATTATTTCCCAATTAACACCAAGAGAACAAAAGATTTTGGAAATGCGTTTCGGTTTGATTGATGGAGTATCCCATACTTTGGAAGAAGTGGGAGCCGAGTTTGACGTTACGCGTGAACGTATCCGTCAGATTGAGTATAAGACGTTGGAGAAGATCCAAAAGCATTCTTTGATTAAAAAACTCCGCGATTACTAGTTTTATTGACTTTTCCCTGTTTTTTGATATTGTATTAAGATTGTTACGCGTCGCGAGAGCGGCGCGTTATATTCCGAGGTAGCTCAGCGGTAGAGCAGTTGGCTGTTAACCAATTGGCCGTGGGTTCGAATCCCACCCTCGGAGCAACAAATATTATTCTTAAATATATGCATAGTGAACAAGGTCCAATGAGCACTGAACAGTCTGCTGATTTTCGTGCCAAGGAGAGAAATCATTATCTTTCGTTTTGGGAAAAACATTTTAAGAATAAGGCGGTTGATGCTGGTGATATTTTGTATGACGAAGCTGTGGCGATGGACAACAAGCTCGAGGCAATCGTTAAAGATGGAGAAGCAAAGAATTATACTGAAGCGATGTCCCTTGTTTCTAAGGATAAGAAATTTGCCAACAAGGATGAGTATCAAATTTATATGGAAGAGTTGGCGCGAGCTGCTGCTCTTAAATTTGCTCAAGATATTCAATTAAACAATTTTAAAGAGGAAGATTATTTTAAATCATACGTAGAAGCCCGCGATGATGCCGAAACCTCGCCTTTTAAACAGAAATTTGATAAAGAATTCTCTCCAGACGGCTATTTTGCTATGACAGGTGTTGAGATCATGAATCACGTGATGCCATTGCTTAGTGAATATCAAAAAGAAATTTTACAAAAAAAGGTTGAAGAGCTCACTGAACAAAATGATACCCAGCGATTAGAAGAATTACATTCCAACCATTATTTTGCAGAGCTTCTCAAGTAACAATAGTTTCTATATTCCGCCAGTAAGCGAATCAACATTATCATCACAACTATATGAATGAAGTCTTAAAAAACGTAGCTGACCACATTAAAGAGAAAGGTTTGCCTAGCGTAGAATCAATGCGTTCTGATATTGACGAAAACGAAAGAAAAAATTTAATAACAGAAAAGCTTGAAGAATATAAAACTCTTTTCGAGCGATTTAAAGCCGGCGAAGAGCTTGGCGAAGATGAGCTTCGTAAAATGGCCGGGTTATCCAATGAGCTTAATAAGCTTTCCCAGGAGATACAGGAGGCATAATTTTTATTACTAAGTGGAGCATTGACAAAAATAGCACTTTCGTGCTATTTTTTGTTATTAGATGTAATTTTAAAATTTAGCCAAAGGGAGGGACGGTATAATGCCAGTTATATTTCTTATCGGTGACGCAATACAAAAGATGAGTGATACTAATTTTAATAAATATACTTATCATCTTAAAAGGGTAGTATCAGAAATCAAAGAATTAGAGCTTGCGCCACATGAGATAAGCTGTGTTGCGCCAAAAAATCGCATTCCTAAACACCAAAATAAAGAAATTATTATTTTTGTGGAAGGACTATTTAAAAAACCCCGGAGAACCCGTAAAGTGACAAAGAAAATTTCCGAAGAAATAGTTTGTGCGACTAATTCATATTTTATAAGTGCCGATCTTATTGAATGCTTTGTTGAGCCGTTCGACTCTAAGCTCGGGTCCTACTCGTTTGTTAGAAAAATATAAATGAAAAGAAATCTCATCTAAAAGCTAAGGCATCTAGAAAATCATAGCGGTAGACATAGTCTACCGTTTTTTTATTACTTTTTTAGAGGACCTTAGCAAATGTGCAAACATGTTACAAATTCCGCCGCTAAGCGGAGAAACGATAAATCCTATAATGCAAAGTTTTTTCTATGTTTTTCTGTAATTTATTGACTTTTTCGTGTTTTTTGATAGGATATATTAGTGAAGTATTTTATTTAAATCTAAATTTATGGATTTTGAAAATAAAGAATCCGACGGAGCTGAGAAAAGCGCCGCCGAAGAAGCCTTGGATAGCAAAAGAGAGGCTATGAAAAGCTTTAATATCAACGATGCAGATATCGCTGAGAAATTGTCTATGACCTGTGGTATTCCTTTGTATGCTCTTAAGTTAGAAATGATCAATGAATTAAGAGAGTACGCAAACGAAAAAACCGATTCAAAGGCGGAAGAAATTCAGCGCTCTACTGGTTGGAAAGAATGGGAAATATCTGAAACAGGAGATACTCTTTTTATCAACCCCGACGGATCAATGGGCATTAAGGGGTAATGCTTATTAAATTACACGTATATGGAAACACATTCTTCTGAAAGAATAAATAGGGAACAGCAAGATATTCACAAACAAAGCGATGAAGCCAATGAACTATTAAGAGCACGAATGAAGGCGGTATGGTATGAAGAGTTTAAGGACTATGAAGGTAATAATTGTATGTATATTGAAGCACTTTTAAATTCTGTAAGAGAATTTGAGTCTGAATTGAGAATGTTGGAGCATAAAGATGACTTTGAAATTCAGGATCATAATATTGAGGGATTTAGAGAAAAATTAGAGGCCTTCAAAAAACTTCTTTCAAAATTGGAATAAATCACTCTCGGTCTGTTGGCACGCATATCATTGACAAAACTATAGCTTTATGCTATAGTTTTTGTTATATAGTTCATTAATATAAGTTATAATTTAGTTATTTATTAAAAGTTTAAGATTTCTTAAGTTTTTAATAAATAACTGAATTAATAATCAAAAAATAAATTAATGATAACATTAGATTTAGATCATTTGTTTAGAACGGATCCCCATTCTACAAAAGTTCCTAAAATAGTATTTGATTGGGTTTCTGAAAGAGAAAAAGAGTTTCCTCTGGAGTATAAAATAAGTTTTAGCTTATATAAATCACCGGAAGAGAAAGACTTATTCTTTAAATTCGAAAGAATTTATACCCCTTCCTTACCCCGATTAAGGAACGTTATTTTTCCTTTATCCGAAGGCTACTGGACAGTGAGATTAATCGGAAATCAAAAGGAGGCTTTGTATGCTTCAGGTTTAATGTCACTTCTTGAAGCAGCTGATACTAGAATTGAGGTTATTCCAGATACAAGTTCCGGCACTCCTCGCGGTTACCGCAGAATAAATCCGTTAAGTCCTGCTGAAGAAGAAATGGTTGATATTAAATGCGATCGTAATATTAATGATGAGTGGGAATGGAGAGGTACGGGACAGGAATTTCTAGATGAAGTTTATAAGCCGATGCTTAATTAGTGTTCGCCCTGCGATAATATCAAAGGGCTTTTTTGTTGCTTTTTTTCCGGTTTTATAGTATTGTTTTGGAATACGCTAACTATTATATAACACCTATGGCTAAACGAGCTAAACCGATTGGTAGAATTCAAAAGACCAACTCACACAAAACAAAGAAACGCCTTGCGATTAAAGCCGTAATGCTTGAAGCACGAGCTAAGAAGAGATTGAAAAAGTAGTAGACAAATTGAAAACCCGTCCGGTCAATTGACTGGACGGGTTTTTAGTTATTAGAATAGTTTATTTAGTTTATTCGGAAATAATGAATTCTTGGTTGAGATTTGGGATAAAAATCATATCCGTTAAACCTCGGCGATAATTCATTGATTCTATGATATCATCTTTAAGTAAAGTGGCATTTTTGTTTTCACCATGGTTAATGAAAATGTATTGTTTGAGACCACCTGATTCATCAAATCTATTAATGATTTGTTTTGTATATGAAACCAGCCACTGCCCATCTGCATGGGCAGAAAACGCATCAAAAGCTACAATTCTTGATTTAACTTTAATCTCCTTATTGTTTATTCGAACAAAAGTTGCATTTTCTTTTAGCTTTCTTCCTAAACTGTTAGCAAACATATAGCCGACTAAAAAAACAAATGTGTTTTCTTTTTCTAAGCCTACACGTAAATGTTCCCTCACTCTTCCGGCGTCACAAGCTCCTGAACCTGCAATAACAATATATGGTCCCGGACTACCGACTAAAGCCTTAGAATCATCTTGTTTAGAGATTATTTTAAACCATTGATTCTGCTTAATATCGAAGGGATTAAAACCAAGCATGTGTTGATCAGAAAACATCCCTTTGTCCCAATGCGCGGAAAAAATGTCAGTAATTTTCGTAGCCATTGGAGCATCTAAATAAATTGTAACTTTCGGAATTTCCCCAATTTCTATGTAATGAGATAGTAAATAGAGAATTTCTTGAGCGCGCTCTAGGGCAAATGAAGGAATAATTATAACGCCTTTTGCTGCAATAGCCTCCTTAACTAAATGTATTAATTTATTTACTTCATCTTCTCGTAATGGGTGAATTTTACCTCCGTAAGTTGATTCAGTAACCCAACAGTTTAATGGTTCTTCAACTATTTCCGGTGGTGGAAGAATAATTCCATCTTCTCTACCAATATCACCACTAAATCCTAAGTATATATCTTTAGCGCCGGTTTCTTTGACTTTGATTACACAGATTGCACCACCTAGAACATGCCCTGATTGGTATAGTTTTAGAAAGATATTTCTATCAAGCTGCATCCAGATATGATATCCACAGCCGCGATATTTTACTAATTCTAAAACTTCTTTAACGTCATTAGCATCGTATAAAGCTTCAACGCGTCCAGCTGACTTACATCTTTTTCTTAATTCACGGTTATGCAATTTACGATAATTGCTTCTACTTGGTTTCTTACTTCTTAAAGGATTTTTTCTTATTTTTCTGTTAATATTTCTAGAATCTATGGCCATAATCTTCGCAGTATCATTAAGCATAATTTCAATGAGATCGGCCGTTGGATTTGTACAAAAAATTCTTCCTTTAAAACCACGCTTTATTAATATTGGTAATCTGCCAACATGATCTATGTGAGCATGTGTCAGTATTACTACGTCAATATTTTTTGGATTAACAGTTTGTAGTATTTCAAGATTTTTTTGAAAAAAATATTGCGAACCACATTGAACGAGACCAACATCAATAAGAGTTTTAGTTGTGCGATCTCCTTGCATAACAGTTACCAAAGTACACGAACCTGTTAAGCCAATTTTTTCTGTTGCGACTCCACCTAAAAATTGAATCTTAACTATGGGTCTACTCATCTAGCGCTCCTTTATTTAATTTTTAATATACGATTTTCTCTTAAATCCATTATCTATCAAAGCTCTATTAAATGCAACCCGAGCTTGGGGACTATACAAAAGTGAGTTTTTCTGTTATTTTGCTTGGGTATCTATACATACTATGCCAGAAGAAGTAATACTGCGTTTTGACAACGTAACATTTGAATATCTTGAAAAAAAACCTATTTTAGAAGAGGCGAGTTTTAGTTTACGGCGTGG
The DNA here is from genome assembly GCA_964599395.1 of uncultured Gammaproteobacteria bacterium. Classification (GTDB taxonomy): domain Bacteria; phylum Patescibacteriota; class Patescibacteriia; order Patescibacteriales; family Patescibacteriaceae; genus Patescibacterium. The sequence continues at coordinate 8,347 of CAZRDY010000003.1, read as the reverse complement.
CGCGAAATTTACCTTAATGGGACAAAATGGTGCAGGTAAAAGTACCTTGTTCGGTTTGATTCGAGGAGAATTTAAACCAAAAGACGGTCGCATTTCAATTACTAATAACGCAAGTATCGGAACTGCTATGCAGGCCGTAGCCCGTGAAGATTTTGGTTTGACAATACAGGAATATTTCTCCAAAGCTTTTGAAATTGTTCCGGGCAATATTTTAAGCCGTATCAGCAAAGCAATGGAGGCTGTCAATTTTAGTGTTCCGGTTGATAGAAAAGTAGGGGATTTGTCAGGCGGTCAGCAGGCTCGCTTACTGTTGGCATATGCGTTAATTCAAAGTCCTGATATCTTACTGCTTGATGAGCCGACCAATAATTTGGATAAAGCGGGTATTGATCACTTGATTGAATTTTTGATTATGTATGAAAAAACTGTTGTGGTTATTTCTCACGACGCGGATTTTTTAAACTGCTTTACCGAGGGAGTGTTATATCTTGATGTGTATACTCACAAAGTGGAAAATTACGTTGGCGACTATTTTTCAGTGGTTGAAGAAATTGAAAAACGAATTGAGCGTGAACGCATGAAAAATGCTCAGCTTGAAAAAACAATTCAAGATCGTAAAGAGAAAGTTAACTTCTTCGCAAATAAAGGAGGAAAGATGCGTAAGCTTGCAAAGAAACTTAAAGACGAGACAGTTGAATTGGAAGAAAATAAAGTTGACGTGCGACGTGAAGATAAAACTATCCGCGCTTTTGAAATTCCGGTTCAAGATATTGTCGGAGAAATCGTAAAAATTAATTCGGTCAAAGTAATCATTGATCATGAAGCGGTTGATAAGCCCTGTGACATTGTATTACGCAAGCGAAGTAGATTGCTCGTAACCGGACCGAACGGTATGGGTAAGAGTACACTCTTACGCAGCCTGGTTTCTCCGGAACATACAGGCGCAGTGATTTTAGATACAGTAACAGTTGGATATTATAGCCAAGATTTTGCTACACTGGATTTTAAACAAACAGTTTTTGATTCGCTTAAAAGTGTTATGGCTGACGGATATGACTTACATGATATGCGATCAATCGCCGCCGGCTTTTTGATTGGCGGTGAATTAATGGGCTATCCTGTAGCTGCTTTATCCGAAGGCCAAAAGGGGCTTCTGTCTTTTGCTCGTTTGGTTTTAATGAGACCGGGACTTTTAATTTTGGACGAACCGACTAATCATATTAATTTCCGCCATATTCCTGTTATTGCCGAGGCAGTAAACAAATATGAAGGAGCAATGATACTCGTAAGCCACATGGAAGAGTTTGTTAAAGAGATAAAAATAGAGGACGAGCTTGATTTGAGAAAATTATAATTTTGAGAGGGCAAAAAAGCCATAAAATATGGTATACTAAAGCTAGATTCTTCTACGGAATCTAGCTTTTGAATATGGCGAAACGTTTACTTGGCAGAAAGATAAAAGTCCTTGTTCGCACAAGTTGGTTTAATCAGCGACCCGTTAAGGTTATCGCCGGTTTTTTGGCTATTGTTTTACTGGTAATGTATCCGTTGTTACGTGGTAAAAAAACTGAAGCTGAAGTTATATCTTTGTTTGCGAGTTCCTGTAGCGGAGGCTGGGAAAATACTCAAGAGGCAGCTGGCCCGCCTGATATATCGGAAAATAGTATAGAGAAATATAGTGATCTTAATTCTGCATCAATTTCTAATGCCAGTGCACCAATAGTGTGCTCTGGATTTAAGGGTGAGATACCGAAAGATGTAATTCCTAAAAAGATTGCTCTTAAATTTTCTTGGACAAATAAAGCTAATTCAGTAATTACAATTGATCCATCTATAGATCAGGGACCACCTGCTACAGAAGAAGCGCCGACTCAAGAACCTGTCATCGAGTCAGCGCCAGAATCACAACCAGAACCACAACAGGAAACATTACCAGTCCAGGAAGCGCCCGTGGAAGAGGTTCCTGCTGAAGGTTCATCTTTTTTGGACACATTATTTTTTACTCCTGCTCATGCACAAGAGGAGATAGAGGCTATTACATTTGATCAAGATACTATCCCTGCCGGAGCAACTCTTGGAGTTCGCTATAGTTTTGATGGAGAGACATGGCAAGCACTCGGCTATGTCACAGATATTCATAATGGAGTAAGTTTTGAAATCCCAGTTGGTAATTCTACTACCATGGCAAATTTAGAGAATATACAGGTTGTTGTTGATTCCCTGCCTACTCTCGATGTAACGCCAAAAATTTATCTTGATGCCATGTGGTTAGATCTTGAATATCAGTCATTGTCTGACGAACTTAGCGAAGAAGAAATTAATAGTTTACCGAGAATTAGAATTGATAATATTTTTAAACCGACTTCAGAAGATTTTCAGGTCGACGAAGAACCAAAATTTGAAGTTGATATTAATGCCCTCGATATTACGCTTCCGGATCAAATTAATGAGCCAACAACAGAGCCGACGATAATTCCTGAAGCATCACCAGAATCAGAACCCGAACCGGAGCCGGAAATTATTACAGAACCTGAGTCTGAACCAACGCTTGAAGCTGAGCCTGCGGAAAGTGTAGTTCCGCCCTCGTCTTGGCTCTTACAAAAATCAATATACGCAATAACAGAATTAAAAAAAATTACTTCCGCTTCTAGCGGAATTTGGTTTAAAAACAATATTCTTACCGCTTTAGCCGAAGACTCAGTTGACGCACTGGCAGTATTGCCTGTTGCTGAAAGTACTGCAGTGGCCCCAGCCGAGAGTCTGGCTGAAATTTCTTCTGACACCAGTGATGCGACAGCAGCTGAAGCGACCGCTGAACTTATTGTTCCAAATCCCATCGATGCTCCGATTGATGGAGAAATACCGACGCCGAGTGATCTCATTACTCCGGGCACAATTGATGCTCCGATTGACGGTGCTATAAACGCAGCTACGGATGATACAATTTTGACCTTTGCCTCCACGTCAGAGCTAAGAGTTATTAAATCTGAAGTGTTTGATCCGGAAGGAGAAAAAACCGACATAGAACCCATTGTTGAAGAAATAAACGGAGCGGTGAGTATTAGTTTGCCAACGCCAACTGAGACTTTTGTACCTGGTAAATATAGAATGGAAATAGAGATCCTAAAAGGTAGGATTGTTTTTGTTTCCAGCCAAGATTTTACTTGGGGTGTTTTAGCAATCAACGTTAATAAATCGGTCTATCAACCGGGTGAGTCCGCTTATCTGCAAATGGGAGTTTTGGATGATAAAGGAAACACGGTGTGCGATGCAAGTCTTAAATTAATAATTAAGAAAGAGAATTTGCAAACCGTAACCGTACTTTCTACTAAGGACGGAACAATTAAATATAGTGAAAGTTGCGGTGCTAATAACGTAACTGATAATCCTGATTATTACGTGAACTATGGAGTGGGGGAAGTCGGTGCTTACCAAATGATATTAAAACGAGTCGATCCGATTAGTGGCGTAACTGTAGCTGAAATCATCGATACTTTTGAAGTTACAGCATCGGTACCTTTTGAGGTTGAAAGAGTTGGAGCAACTAGAATAAATCCTTTCTTATCAAAATATGTGATGACTTTTAAGATAATGGCCAATCAAGATTTTAGCGGTGACATTGTCGAAAGCGTACCGAGCACCTATACGGTTACTCCAACAGATGATACGAAACAAAAAACAGTTGAAGGGAAAACATTTATTATTTGGGAGAAAAATCTCAGTGCCGGAGAAACAATTGAGTTGCAATATGAATACCAAGGTGAAAAGGTTTCGCCTCAGGTGTATGTCTTGGGACCGATGAAATTTTCTAATACTCAAAATTGGTTTGAGAAAATATTTGGAGTTGATGAAGAAATAATTTTTCAAGAAATAAGGCAATGGCAGATTGCCTCGGACTCTTTATCAGCAACTTGGACCGGTGCCGCTGATGCTAATTGGTCTAATGGCGGAAACTGGTCCGGTGGTGCGGCACCTAATGCCGGTGATAATTTAATTTTTCCTTCCGGCGCTTCCAACCTTTCTAATACTAATGACCTTATTCAAAATACGGTATTTAACTCCATTACATTTACCGGTAGCGGTTATACTTTGTCTGGTAATGATATTGTTTTAGGTCCGGGTCTCGCTGGTATAACCGATAGCGTTTCATCGGGCGGCAATACGATAAGTTTAAATATACGACTTGATACAACTGTTATTGCGTATAGAAATATTTTTGTAACAAATAGCGGAGAAACCCTGACTATCAGCGGAATGATCGGGGGAGCGGGTGGTTTTAATAAAGAAGGATCCGGAACCTTGGTTCTTACAGGTGCTAATACATATTCAGGAGTTACGAACGTTAATGTGGGAGTATTAAATATTAGACATGATACTGCACTAGGTACGATTGTCGCTGGTACTACTGTTGTGGGTAAAGCAGCTTTAGAAATACAGGGTGGAATAAATGTCAGTTATGAAGCACTGACCTTAAGAGAATTTGGCATTTCTGAAACTGGAGCACTGCGAAATATTAGCGGTGATAATAGTTTTGCTGGACTCATTACTCTAGTTGCCGGTGGTGCGGAAATTGCCTCTGACGCAGATACGCTTTCTTTGACCGGCGGTATGACCGGCGCCTTTCCGCTTATCATAGATGGCGCGGGAGATATTACTTTTGATAAAGCTCCGCTGGCAATTGCCGGAGGTACCGTAACCAAAAGAGGAGCGGGAACATTATTATATAATTTTCCAAATACCTATACAGGCTTAACAACAGTCCACGACGGAACGCTGTTGTATGGAGTGGATAACGCGATTCTTTCAAGCGCCATTACGCTTACCGGCGGAACCCTAGATATTGCAACATACTCTGATATGGTCGGAGTAGTTACCCTCGGCCTTGTTGGCGCTGCATCCAATCCGACTATTACCGGGTCAACCGGAGTATTAACAAGTTCTGGTTTTACGCTATACAGTGGAACAATCAGCGCTATTATTGCCGGCGACGCCGTAGCCCTGACTAAAGCCTCGCCGGGGACAGTAACTTTGACACGTCCCAATCTTTTTAGCGGCGCTGTTGCTCTAAACGCCGGCGTTCTTAAAATTCAAGACAGCTTGGCACTCGGTGTTATCGACGGTATTACAACCGTTGCGGCCGGCGCGACGCTTCAGATAGACGGTACTGGCCTTTCAATTCCCGAATACATTACTTTTTCTGGTACCGGAATGTTATATAAAGGCGCACTTCAAAATTCTACGGGTAATAATTCCTTAACAGGTGTTCTCACACTCGCCGCCGCTGGAATGATTATGGCTGATACGACAACTACTCTTACAATAGACGGTAAGGGAATTTCCGCTGCTGCTTTGGCGCTTACCGTCGGCGGCGCGGGAAATGTGACAACGACTTCATCGGCACCGATTTGGGGAACAACGGCGGCGCTCGTTAAGAATGACTCAGGAACTTTAACACTTAGTGGTTACAATAACTTTAGCGGTGCAACAACTATTAACGACGGTTCAATCATTTTGAGTGGCGCAGGAACCATGCCTGCGTCGGCCGTTACGATTAACTCCGGCGCAACACTAACAGTTGATAATAGTACTGTTGATTTATTGAATCGCGTGTCTTCGTCCGCTCTTACGATGAATGGCGGTAATTTTAATTACATTGGTCACCCTACGGTTGAATCAACTGAAGGGTTCGGGGCACTGACGCTCTCTACGGGACATAACATTATTACGGTTACTCCGGGAGCGGGAGGACCCACTACATTAACCTTTGCTTCTTTAACGCGTACGGCTGGAGCGACTGTATTATTTAGAGGAACTAATTTCGGATCAACGCCCGCTGCCAATGTTTCAACATTGATGTTCACTTCTATAGGAGCGAACCTAATAGGCGCAAGCGGCGCGGCGAACTCGGCAACGATTAGCATTATTAGAGGCGCCTTTGGGGATACTTCTTTAAGCGGGACCGGTTCTGACATGGTTACCTACAATGTCGGCAACACTAATGGTCTGCGTCTTCTTAACCAAGCGGGTTTTAGCGGTGAGTACTCAAGTTCATTATCTGCTAATACCAATGTTAAATTAACGGCTGACACTGCCGCATCAACTGCGTCAATTAATTCTTTAATTTTAAATGGCTTTGGTATCACTAATCCCGGATCAGCTCAAACTCTTACAATGGCTACGGCCAGCTTGAGCGGTAATATATTAATTAATAGTGCAAATAATATTGCTGGAGCAAATACGACAATTGGGATTACAACTAATGAATTACAAATTCTGGCGAGCGCGAATTCTACAATTTCGGCCGTGATTGGTACTGCAGTTGCCGGCTCAATGACGCTTAGCGGCACGGGCAACATTACTTTAAGTACGGCTGTTGCGTATACGGGTTTAACCTCTGTCAATAATGCGACTTTAACTTACGGCGCTAGCAACGTTATATCTACCGGTGGCGTAACGGTTAATAATGCAACTTTTGATATTGTTGGATTTAGTGATACGGTCGGAGCTGTCACTTTGCAAAGGGGAGAGATAACTGGAGCAGCCGGAATATTAAGTGGTAGTTCTTATAGTTTGAGGAGTGGAACCGTTAGTGCGATTATTGGTGGTGCATCTGCTGTTACTCGTGTTGCGACTAATACTGCTGCTGATAGCGTAGTTGAGCTAAATCGAGAAAATACCTACACCGGTTTAACAACAATAACAAGCGGAATACTTAGACTTGGCGCCGCCGGTGGAGTTACTAATACGCCGCTCGGGACAACTGGTGCAGGAGTTTCAATTGCAACTATTGGCGCGCTTGATCTAAATGGTTTTACGATCCTTACAGCCGAAGCAATCAGTTCGATGAGCGGCTTAGGTTTTGGACCGGGAGCGAGCGTCGCAAACGGAAATAGCAACATGGGCGCATTGATGAATACAGGCGGTTCGGCAAGTTTTAACGGTGCAATAACGCAGGCGGCCGCTTCAAGAATCAACGCCGATTTTGGTGCTTTGACAATCGGCAGTAATATTTCGGGAGCTTTTCTTCTCACAATAGGAGGATTTAGCGACTCTACTTTTTCCGGCGTTATCGGCGCTGGCGCCTTAGCTGTAACCAAGGACGGATTTAGCACATTAACTTTGTCCGGAAATAATACATATACCGGAGCTACTACGGTTAGCGTCGGAAAAATTAAATTGGGCGCCTCCGGATCTGGCGGAAATACTCCGCTCGGTACAACCGGCGCCGCAACTGCCGTTACGGCTGGTGCTATGCTCGATTTCAATGGATTCTCACTTACAACAGCCGAAGCTCTGACTCTTAACGGACAAGGTTTTGGACATAATATTTTTGCTCCGGGAGCGTTGACTAATACTTCGGGAACGGCAGTCACACACAGCGGGCTTATCACTCTAGGTTCGGCAACAACGATTATGGCCAATAATGGTGATATAAGTTTAACGGCTGCTGGTACTATCACCGGTTCGGGGCTTGCGTTAACCTTAGGCGGGTCAGGCAATGGTTCGCTCTCAAGTATCGTCGGAACAGTTGCCGGTACAGTTACTAAGGTTGGAATGGGAACATGGACTCTTTCCGGAGCCAGTACCTATACGGGCGCAACAACCGTTGCAAACGGAACGCTTAGACTTGGCGCGGCGGGGGGAGCAACAAATACCCCGCTCGGAACAAATACTGCTGGAACAGTTATTAATAGTGGTGGGGTACTTGATCTTGATGGTTTTACCCTCGGTATAGCCGAGGGTTTAACAGTCAACGGGCGAGGAGTTAATGACGCAGGTGCGCTCATTACTGACGCAACGTGTTCTTATAGCGGTGCGATTGCTCAGGGTAGTGATTCTCGTATTAGTAGTTCGACTTCGGGGCAAACTTTGACCCTCAGCGGAGCTGTCAGCGGAGCCCTTACATTAAGAATAGGCGGCACCGGTAATATTACGTTAACGGGTGCTACGGCCGCCGCCGCAGTCGCCTTAACTAAAGACGGCTCCGGAACATTTACCGTTAATGCTTCTCAGGGTCATACCGGAGCCACGATTATCGAAGCCGGAACTTTAATTTATGGTGCCAGCGGTTTAATGGCAGTGACGCCTGTCACCGTCGTTGGAGGAACTTGGAATATGAATGCTATTGCCGATACGGTCGGACAAGTAACTTTGATCGACGGAACGATAACTAACGGAACGCTCACCGGCGCGACAAACTATACTATGGAGAAGGGGACAATTAGTGCCGTGCTTGCTGGCGCGTTTCCACTCATTAAAAATAGAGCAGGGACGGTTACGATGACGGCGGCAAATACGATGAGTTCTACGGCAACGATTAACGGCGGAACTCTTACCTTGAGCGGTT
>CAZRDY010000002.1:0-310275 GCA_964599395.1 uncultured Gammaproteobacteria bacterium | reverse complement strand
CAGCAACTTTGAGATCGGTTCTTGGCATCCGGGGTAAAGGCAAATCATTGGGCGCTTCAAGCAGATAAATAAGTTCCAATATCATTAAGTAGCTTCAGCAAAATAAATTTATGATAAAGTTCATCATCGAAGATGAGATGCACGATGAATGGCTAGGAGAATTCTCTACACTGAAAGAAGTGATTGAAAAGCTTCAAGGGCTAGCTACAATTCCATGGGATGAAGATCCCAATCGAGTGCCCTGTACTAGTTGGAAGACATGTGGGCGTGATTATCATATTATCGAGTTTGATGATTCTTCTTTACCATGGACCGAGATTAATAATAAACATGTAATGAGAGTGGATTCGCGAGGAGCTAATTGGTATAAAAATCCTGAGGAGATACATCAAATATTTGATAGATAAGTTCCAACATTATTAAGTAGCTTCAGCAGACAACATATGAGTATAAAAGCAATTGTTTTTGATTATGGAGGCGTTATTGCCGGTACGCCAAGTTCAGTTTTTAATGAAATTATTTGTAATACTCTCGGAATTTTGGAAGAAAAATTTTTAACTGAATATTTTAAAATTAACCATCGTCTTAATAAAGAAGGAATATCTCGCAAGCAACTACTTTCTGACTTATTAATTATATTAGGCAAGGAAGATAAGCATGATGAATTAATGTCGCAATTAGATACATTCTATGAGAAAGATGATGAAATTAACGCGCAAGTTCTCACACTAGTACAAGCCTTGCGGGCTGCCGGCTATAAAACTGCAATATTAAGCAACAACACTATAGAAAACGCAAGAAAAATTCACGCTGCACAATTCAGTGAATATTTTGATGCGATTATTATTTCTATTGAAGTAGGATCAATGAAGCCCGAACCAGAAATCTTTCAAAAACTATTTGCGGCACTTCAGGTTAAGCCCGAGGAAACTATCTTTGTGGACGATACTACAAAGAGTTTAAGTACAGCTACTGATATTGGTTATCACCCCATTCTTTTTACTGATTATGCCTCACTACTAGTCGAATTACGTGAGCTTGGTGTTATTATTAACTCCAACATTATTAAGTAACCTCAGTATTTTGAGATTTTTTCTTGAGTCCGAGAAGCATACATATGACAGATCAAACATGGACAGAGCATTTTGAACAAACGAAGAATCAGCCTCCGCGTTCTTTATTAGTGGAAGCACTAAAATTTGATGTAAAAAGGGATGAGGCAATTGACCTGGGCTCTGGCGCCTTGAATGATTCTATGTATTTGTTAGACCAGGATTTTAAGCATGTAGCGGCTCTTGATAAAGAACCGGTTGCTAAGGAGATAGCTGAAAAGCTGCCGAAAGAAAAATTTACGTATATAATCAGTGATTTTGAAACTTATAGCTTTCCTGTAAATAAGTTTGATTTAGTAAATGCGCACTATGCGCTTCCCTTTATAAAGCCAGAGGTATTTGAGAAGGTCTTTCATAACATTGTTGCTTCAATAAAGGTAAACGGGATTTTAGTCGGTCAGTTATTTGGGGATAGGGACGAATGGAAAAATAATGAAAACATGAATTTTCATACCCTAGAGGAGGTGAAAGCCATATTTTCAGATCTAGAAATTCTTTACTTTGAAGAAGAGGAAAAAGAAAAACCAACAGCCGCGGGCATAATGAAGCATTGGCATGTCTTTCATTTTATTGCGAGAAAATAGGTATTCCGCAGGGTCTTTCTATCAAACCTAGTTCGAAGTCAGGAAACCCTATATAATTAAAATATACGGTTGACTATAGACCATGTAGTCCAGCAAATATCATTTTTAATTACTTTTATGGAAACACTAAATAACATCCCAGGTAATACAAACGAACAAAAGAATATTAAAGAAGAAATAAAAACTCTTTGGGAACAGGGAGATCATGAAACAGCGGTTGAAAAAATAATTCAATATTTCAATAATCTGTCAGTAGAAGAGAAGAAAAAAGATTTATTAGATCCGTATGGTTTTGGCATAATAGATACCTTTTCAAACAAAGCTTTTACGGATTATGGAGAGGTCGAGCTTGGGAAGAAAATTATATCTGTAGTCAGTAGCGATTTAAGTGAAGAGGTAATAAATAAATTTACCCAAGACGCTTTGATCCATGAAAAAAAAGGTCAATTAGAAAATGCCTGGACTGAATATCTAAAGTTGGGGAATGTAGAGAAGGCAGAAGAAATGGAAACAAGAGCAAAAAATGAGTATGGTGTTCCAATCCAATATGTGGGTTGGGGATGGCGGTATAAAGAGAGCGAACATAGGATGGTTTTTAAAGCTAATAATTTTTGGTGGCATTTAGTAATTGATAAATATGAGGAAGAAGCAAAAATGGGTCAAGGAAAAGACGCGGAAATTTTGCGAAAAGAAAGAGAAATTATAGAGAACTGGAAGCATGAAAATGCTGATCTTGTTGCAGAAGGTAACAAATTATCTGATTTGCGTGATGAATTAATATACTCTACTAAAGAGGAAGATATAAAAAAATTACGAGACGCGGAAAGAGCACTTCTTGATAAGTTGGAGCCTGAGTATAAGAAACTTGCAAACATGGGAGTTAGATGCAGAACATTGTGCGGTTAATATGGAGGCTAGTTTAAATAAGTTCCAACACCATTAAGTAGCTTCAACACCTTTGTGCTACTTATTTTTATTAATAATTAGTATAATTTCTTGAAATTTAGTAGAATTAGATTAGATTGCTATGATTAATGTAAAAAGAGAGAAAGTAAACATAGCCGATGTTACTCGAGCTTTTTGGCGCGGCATACGCCCCCATAAGCTCGGTTTCTATACAACAACGATTGCTTTTATCGCGGCTAGTTCAATTAGCGTTTTTATTCCTTTGTATTATAAACGTTTTTTTGATTTGCTATCGTCAGGAGGTGTCAAAGAAGAATTAACGCCGAGCTTAATTAATATTATCGTTTCAATTTTGATTTTGCATTGTATATTGTGGCTCGTGTTTCGCTTAGGTATGTTTACTCTGAGTAGTTTTGAAGCCAATGTTATGGCTCGGCTCAAACAAATGTCTTTTGAATATGTTATTCATCATTCTCATGCTTTTTTCTCGGGCACCTTTACCGGCTCCTTAGTTCAGAGAGTTAATCGTTTTAGTAGGGGATTTGAAAGATTGTATGATACCTACTCTTTTAATTTTATTCCTTTGCTCGTTAATGTTGTTGGTTCAATTATTATCGTTTACTTTCAAGAGCCCATTATCGCGTGGATTATGATTATTTGGGTCTTTGTGACAATGGTATGTAATTATTTCTTTTCTCGTTGGAAAGTTAAATATGATATACGATCGGCGGCTGCTGATTCAGCCACTACTGGTTTACTTGCTGATACGATTACTAATCAAAACGCCGTCGCTTCTTTTGTCGGTGCTGAGCATGAAATTTTATCATTTAAAAATATTTCCCAAAAACAAGCGCGAGCAACGCGCCTGACCTGGCAATTATCTAACGGTATGGATGCTCTGCAGGGAGCTTTCTGGGTCTTTGTAGAATTTTTTGTTTTCTATTATGCGATTCGTTTTTGGAAAATGGATTTGATTAGTCTTGGTACTTTTGTGTTGATTCAGGCCTATATTATCGGTTTAGGTCAGCATCTTTGGGATTTTGGCAGAATTATTCGTAACGTTTATGAAAGTTATGCTGACTCTGAAGAAATGGTGCAAATTCTTAATACGCCGCACGAAGTAAAAGACGGTCCGCGGGCTAAGCCACTAAAAGTTACTAGGGGCACTATTAAATTAACAAATGTTTCATTTAACTTTGGTGATAAACGTTCGGTTTTACGTAATATATCCTTAAAAGTTATTGGCGGAGAAAAGGTTGCCTTAGTCGGACCGTCAGGTTCCGGTAAATCAACGCTTGTGCGTTTGATTGTTAGATTTTATAACTTGAAAAAAGGTTTTATTGAAGTGGATAATCAGGATATTCAAAAAGTGACGCTTCAAAGTTTGCGTCAGTCAATTAGCGCCGTGCCGCAGGATCCGGTTTTATTTCATCGTTCGTTATTAGAGAATATTCGTTATGGACGTCGCGATGCTAGCGATGCTGAGGTGATGGACGCTGCGCGCCTTGCTCACTGCGATGAATTTATTGAATCATTACCGCTCCAATACGAAACTTTAGTTGGTGAACGCGGAATCAAACTTTCAGGTGGGGAGCGCCAACGTATTGCCATTGCCCGAGCCATTTTAAAAAATGCGCCGATTCTTATTCTTGATGAAGCGACTTCAAGTCTAGATTCTCATTCAGAATTATTGATTCAAGACGCACTTGATAAATTAATGAAAGGTAAAACAACGATTGTTATCGCGCATCGTCTTTCAACAATTCGTAAAATGGATAGAATTATTGTCTTGGATAAAGGAGAAATAACTGAAGAGGGAACGCATGAAGATTTATTGGCTCGAGAAAAGAGTTTGTACGGACATTTGTGGGAATTGCAGGCCGGCGGCTTTTTACGTAGCTAGAAATATAAAAGAAAGATATGAAAAAAAATTATTTTTATTTATGTAGCTTCAGCAAATGCAAAACGAAGAAATAAATTCCCTTGCAAAAATAATCTGGGATTATCATCACATGAATCATCAGCTGAAGAAGGCTGATTGTATTTTTGTGTTAGGTAGTCAAGATACCAGAGTCGCCGAATATGCGGCTGATTTATTTTTACAAGGTTTCGCGCCTTACATTCTTTTCTCAGGCGGATCAGGAAAAATTACTAAAGATATTTTTAAGAAACCGGAAGCGGAAATTTTTGCCGATATAGCCATGAAAAAGGGAGTGCCAAAAGAAAAGATTATTATTGAAAGCGAATCTACAAATACTGGCGACAATATTCGTTTTACTCAAAAACTTTTAGAAACTCTGCATTTCAGTTTTAATACTTTTGTTTTGGTTCAGAAACCATATATGGAACGCCGCAGCTACGCCGCTTTTAAAAAACTGTGGCCCGAAAAAGACTTTATCGTAACATCGCCTCAAATGACTATGGCAGATTATCCGACAGAGGAAATCTCCAAAGAACAAATGATTAATATCATGGTGGGGGATTTGCAGAGAATCAAAGAGTATCCCGCCAAAGGTTATCAGATAGCTCAGGAAATACCGGATAATGTTTGGAAGGCGTATGAGGGCTTGATTAACGCCGGTTTTACAGAATACCTTATAAAGGGTTAGAATTATCAAATACATAAGTCTCAATATAATTGAGTGGTTTAAGTAAAAAGGTATGATTTATGCATTGAAAATGTTTGAAGCTTTTAATACTTGGGGAGGGAAGGTTTAAAGAATTAAAGATATAACTTATATCACGATGAAAATATTACTAGCTTCAAAAGAAAAGTTTTTAATTAAGGAGGGGTATAAGCACATAGGTATACCTAAAGATACACTTCGTATTGGAAGAGTAATTACTGCTATTAAGGGCGCGCAAGATGAAAATTTTAAAGCGTATATGGAAGAGTTTAAACAGGAATTGATACAAGAGGGCATTTTTTTTGAAGAACTTGATATTAAAGATAAATCAGCAGAAGAAATATATACATTTTTTGAAGATAAAAATGTAGTTCAAGTTGAAGGAGGCAATCCATTTTACTTACTTAAATACGCACGAGAAGTTGGCTTTGAAAAGATTGTAAAAGATTTATTAACGAGAGGATTAGTGTATGTCGGATGTAGTTCAGGTTCGCATTTAATGTCTCCAAGTATTGTGCTTGCATCTATGAAAAAAGGCAGAAACTGGTTTGGTGTTACTGATTTTTCGGCGTTTGGATATGTGCCATATTTAGTGCGCCCTCATTACGTAGCTTCGATGGATGATGGTTTAAGGGAAATAATGAAGAAAACAGGCAATAGAATTCGTTTAATTACCGATGAACAAGCCATTCTTATAGAAGACGGTAAAGAAACGTTTATCGGCGGACCGGAAATTATAGTACAGTAGCGCCTCGTAAGATAACTCGAAATTTTTTATTGTATCAAAAAGATCGAATTAAATTCGGTCTTTCTGTTTTTATTTGACATAAAAATAAGCTTGCTATAAGGTATTTATAAATTTGCACTTTAAAAGGAGCTGAAAATGAAAGAAGCAATACTAACCGTCGGCCAACGGGCTTCCGGTAAATCAACATTTTCTGAAAAAGCAGTAGAATATGATCCGAGCATTACTTTAATCAGTCGAGATAAAATATTAATCTCACTTTTTGGTACCACTTCACTGAGCACCTATAGCGGCGGACATTTAGTAGCTTTAGATGTGATGTTCGAAGAAGTTAAGAAAGCAGCTGAGTCAGCTTCTTCTGTGATCATGATTCTTGATGCGTATAATACAAATTCTGAGGAGAGAAAAATTCTTATTAAGAAACTCAGAGAATTTGGATTCAATTCTGTAAAGGCGTGGTATTTTATAACACCTCTCGAATATGTTGAAGAATGGTTCTGGAAAAAACCAAAAATCGCTAAAATAAAAGAGATGAAAGATAAACGTGGTATGGATTATACTTTTTTTCTGCCAGATGCACCACGCAATGATTTTGAGGTTTTTCATGATCTTGCAAAAGGAATAGAATCAGATGGTTTTGATAAGGTTATCAAAATAAATCCTTTGGTCACAAACGTTGAAAAATTATTTAAATCAAAAGCCAGTCTTATAAGTTAAGGACTGGCTTTTTTAGATTCGCCAAACGCCTAAAAACCATTTATACTGTTACTATATCTAATTAATAAAGAATATGTATGGCATCTCCAAAAAATACAATTTGCCTCTGGTTTGATAAGGGGGCAGAAGAAGCCGCAAACTTTTACGCCGCGACCTTTCCGGATACTAAGGTATCTAATGTTTTTTATGCGCCGAGTGATTTTCCCGGCGGTAAAAAAGGCGACGCGCTGACAGTAAATTTTACGGTATTTGGAATTCCCTGCATGGGACTCAATGGCGGACCAGTCTTTAAACAAAGCGAAGCGTTTTCATTTCAAATTGCTACAGAAGATCAAGAAGAAACAGATCGCTATTGGAACGCGATTGTCGGAAACGGGGGACAGGAAAGTGAATGCGGCTGGTGCAAAGATCGCTGGGGAGTATCGTGGCAAATTACTCCACGAGCTTTAAGTGAAGCGATGGCCGCTGGCGGCGATGAATCAAAACGCGCTTTTGATGCGATGATGACTATGAAGAAGATCGACATCGCGGCGATTGAAGCTGCGAGGCGGGGATGAGAATATAATTTTTTATCATGAACGAATTATTCCATATTACAAATCAAAAAACAGTCAAAGGTCTGTCTTTGGTATTATTGTCTTCATTGATGTTCGGAACTTACGGAATTTGGTCGCGTTTGATGGGTGATTCTTTCGCAGTTTTTTATCAGGGTTGGACAAGAGGGTTAATTATAACTCTTTTATTATTGCCGATTCTTTTATTACGTAAAGAATTTATAAAAATTGAAAGGAAAGATTGGGGTTGGTTGGCGGTTTTTCTTATTTTTACTTCCGCAACTCAAGCACCGATTTACTACGCTTTTAATAACATGGATATTGGAACTGCGACGCTACTGTTTTTCGTTTCAATGTTACTAACTATGTATGTCGTTGGCTTTGTTTTTCTAGGAGAAAAAATATCGTGGGTAAAGCTTACTTCTTTCGTTCTAGCGATCTCGGGTCTTCTTATTACTTTTTCTTTTTCCCTCCAGCTTTTTTCAGTATTAGCTATAATTGCCGCAATTGCGAGTGGAGTTGCTAGTGGTGGTGAAGTGTCATTTTCAAAAAAATTGACTGGTAATTATTCGGCTTTATATATTGTCTGGTTAAGTTGGGTAATTATATTTATAACAAATGGAATCATTTCATTTGCACTCGGCGAACCGCAGCTGCTTCCGGCATTTAATCTCGCCTGGCTATATCAGCTGGGTTATATTATCGCTAGTCTGCTCGGGTTCTGGGCGGTTATCGCCGGCTTGAAGTATATTGAATCCAGTATCGGCGGTTTAATCGGTTTGCTGGAGGTTATTTTTAGTATTAGCTTGGGAATAGCGATATTTCACGAGGGGTTGACGACCCGTGTTATAATAGGGGGAATACTGATTATTGTTGCCTCGGCTTTGCCTCATGTTATAAGTTTGATAAAAAGACCCCATATTTGAAATAAATTCCAAAAATTTATGCAACTAAAAGTATTAACGTGGAATATCTGGTGCGGAACTTATTTAGAAGAAGTAATTGCTTTTTTAAAGAAAGAGCAGCCTGATATTATCTCGCTACAAGAAGTATTAGAAGAAGAAAATGGAAATATTGCTTTAACCATTGCCAAGGAATTAGGTTATGAATGTGTATATGCTTTAGGGATGCATATGCCGGCAAAGTTTTTAAATAGCTCTTCGATTAATCCTGATACATTAATTAGCTTCGGCAATGCAATTTTGAGTAAATATCCAATTATCAAAAGTAAGACGCACGACTTGCCGCAGGGCGAGAATAAACGCCCGATGATTCAAGCTGATATTAAAGTTAGCGAGGAGCTACTACATGTTTTTAGTCTTCATTTAAAGCACTCGCATCAACAAGCGTTAGACATACAAAATATTCAAGCGGATAAATTACTAACAGTTATTCCGGAAGACAAATCAATAGTTATGGGAGACTATAATTGTTTGTCAGATAGCTACCCGATTCGAACAATTTCCAAAGTTCTAAATAACACAGAGCCAGATAAAGCCACACCGACTTGGTCTAAATATATTGGCGGTTGCTCAGTGTGTAACATAAGTGAGCTTACACATAAACTTGATTATATCTTTGTAACTAAGGATTTAACATTTAATTCTTTCAAAGTGACTGATTCAAACGCCTCCGATCATTTACCGGTTTCTGTCTTAATCGAAATATAGAGTATAGTATCATTAAGTAGTTTCAATAAATAAAGAACATGGTTAATGGAAGGTTAAAAAATGATAAGTTTAAAAAAAATAGAGGCGGATACTCACGTCTTTTAAGTATTTCTTGCGAGAGTTGTGGGGATTATATTTGTTTATATCAAAAAGATGGTCCGGGAAATTTACGCAGAATGTATATTGATAGGATAAGTGAAGAGAAAGTTATAATTACGGGTAAATCTTTAGTTTGTTCTAAGGGACATTTGTTGGGAGTGAAAACTATATATAAGAAAGAAAATCGGCCGGCCTTTAGATTATTTACTGATTCTGTAGTGAAAAAAATAATTAAATCTTAAATGGATATCTTTAAAGAAATAGCTAAACTTAATTTTCCTCCCGATCAATATATAATTGTAGGGAGTGGGATTATGGCTGCCAAGGGCATTCGTGAGGCAAACGATTTAGATATAATTGTTACGCCTGAATTCTTTGAAAAGTGCAAAGCGGAAGGCTGGGAAATACTTCCATGGACCAAAGAAGGTATACTGGGGAAGGAATGGCTTAAAAAGGGTGAAGTGGAACTTTATATGCAGCTGAGCCTTAAATCAGGCGGTGTTTCCGCAAAAGAGTTGTTGAAAAACGCAGAAATAATAAATGGCGTCCCGTTTATTACACTTGAAGAACATATGAAATGTAAAGCTGAGTTTGGACGACCACAGGATCTGGCAGATATTGAGATAATTAAGAATTATATTAAAACAAAAAAATCTAATGACTAACATTTCTAAAGGTACGGTGCACACTGTACCATCTGATCTAGAAAAAGCACTCAGTTCTGATAAAGCTGCTGTGGTAGCTTGGGAAAATCTTACTCCGCTCGGACGGAATGAATGGATTTGTTGGGTTACTTTTGTTAAAAAAGAAGAAACCAGAAAAGATCATATTAAGAGATTGGTTAATGAAATAAAGGAAGGTAAGCGCCGACCTTGTTGTTGGATTGGTTGTATTCATCGCAAGGACAAAGCGATAAGTCCCTCGATCAAAGGTATACTTGCCAAGCGATCGAAAAAAGCGAAGAAATAAAATATATGACAGATATTAAGAGAGGATTAAATATTTTGAGTGAAAAAGATAGGGAAGAAATGATCAAGAGTATTATTTCTTATTTTCATGATGAACGCAGTGAAGAAATCGGAGTGATTGCTGCCGGTGATGTATTAGATTTTTTTATGGATAAGCTTGCTCCGAAATTTTATAACAAAGCAATTGATGAAACTAAAGATGTTGTTAAGAAACAATTAGAAGCTTTGGATTTTGAGTTTGATTTGCTTAAGAAAAAGTAAGTATACGTATCTCAAATAAAAAAACCGGCGACGCCGGTCTTTTTATTATTTGAGAAGTTATTATTTTTTTACAAAATTAGTGATACCTTCAATTGCTCGTAATACTTCGAGCGGAACCGCGAAGACAATAGTATTAGATTGATCGGAGCTTATATCGTTAATTGATTGTAGCGTACGAAGGTGAAGAGCGCCGGGCTGCGCTGCAAGCATGCCCGCGGCTTTTGCCATATTCTCAGCTGCGGCAACTTCACCTTCAGCTTTAATAATAACCGAGCGACGTTCGCGTTCCGCTTCGGCTTGTTTGGCAATCGTTCGCTCCATATCTTCCGGCAAGGAAACATCTTTTAATTCGACATTGTCAACTTTAATTCCCCAAGGATCGCTCGCTGCGTCAACAATAGTTTGAATTTTTTCAGAAATAGTATTTCTCTTACTTAAGAGATCGTCGAGTTCAACTTCACCAACAACATTACGCATCGTTGTTTGCGCTAATTGCGAAACTGCGTAGAAAAAATTCTCAACTTCCAAAATTGCTTTTGAAGCATCAGCGACTCTGTAATAAATTACAGCGTTAACGGTTACGGAGATATTGTCTTTGGTAATGGCTTTTTGATCCGGAACATCGACGGCTTTGACGCGCATGTCGACTTTTCTAAATGATTGAAAAATCGGAATAACGATTCGCCAGCCCGGATTGATGATTCGAGTAAAACGACCCATAGTAAAGAGTAATCCGCGTTCGTATTGGTTTATCTGCTTGAGGCTGATAATCAAGACAAAAAAGATAATTCCGAGAACAATATATATCATATAGTTTGTTTAGATAGTATGCTGTCAGTATAGACCAGCGGGACATAGGGGTCAAAATGGCGATTTTTCTGTAATTATGTTTTAATAAATATATGAACATGTTCAAAGCCGTTAAGGCAAAAACCGTGAAAGAATATTTAGGCGGGGTAGGGGAGGATCGACGCAAGGATATAAAAACTCTACATACTCTTATTCAAAAAACTTCAGCTAAATTTAAACCATGGTTGGCGTATAACATGATTGGTTACGGTGTTTTTAAGTATTCAAATTATAAAAAAGAAATTATCGACTGGCCGCTCGTTGCTCTTGCAGCTCAAAAAAATTATATTAGTCTCTACGTTTGCGCTGTAGATACTAAGGGTTATATTGCCGAACAACATAAAGGTGGTTTAGGTAAAGTTAGTGTCGGCAAAAGCTGCATTCGCTTTAAAAGACTAGAAGATGTTAATATTACAGGATTAAAGAAGGTATTAGCTTTGGCCGCAAAGTCGCCAGGTTTAGTTCTTCCTCATTAATTTTAATATATGACATTGATTCCACAAACTAACGAACGAGCGTTCCTTTTGCAGAAAATTCAGCCGGCTTTGCTTGGCTTAATGGATGGTTCGGTTTCTACATTGGCACCACTCTTTGCGACTGCCGGTTTAACAAATGACCCCTTAACAGCGTTTTTTGTCGGTACGGCCGCATCAGTCGGCGCCGGTATCAGCATGGGTTTATCCGAGGCTTTATCAGACGATGGAGAAATTACCGGACGCGGTAAACCATTTATGCGCGGTTTGATTACCGGCTTGGCGACCGTTGTTGGCGGCATGCTACACACTATTCCGTTCTTGTTGACAGATCTAACGCTTGCATTACGCTTGGCATATATAATCGTTGTTCTAGAACTATTCGCCATTGCCTATATTCGTTACAAGTACATGGGCAGTTCGCTTATCAAAACAACGATTCAAGTTATTCTTGGCGGATTAATAGTTTTTGTTATCGGAATGTGGCTCGGGCGCTTAGGTGCCCATTAAAAGTGTTGAAGCCGGCGAGGACTAATGAGGCTAGTAATTAATTTTTCACAAAATTATTATTTATCTGTTTTGGCCTGTTTGGTCGTCAGATCCGCCCTTCTTGTCCTCGTCTTGTTTTTGTCCTTCACTTTGTGATTTGTCTTTATTGTCAGAGCCGTTATTTGAATTGTTGTTGTTATTTTCCATATGTTTCACCTCCTTTCATTAGTTAGTCTCCTCGCCGGTACTTAAAGAGACGCATTGAGTCCTGTAGTGTTACATAAGACTCATTAAATCGCTTGTATTAGTACATATTTGTTATTAACACTTTTTATTTTCGTTGGCTTAGATACATCATTGTGATAGACTGATAAGACATATATGAAGAAACAAAAGAAAACTATTGTTTTATGTTCAAGCGCGGCTTTTTTTAAGCAAGTGCTGGTAATCGGTAAACAATTGGAAATTGCTGGTTTTAAAGTAGCTTATCCTTTTGGCGCTTTGGCTATGAAAAAAAGCGGTGATTTTGTCGTTGAGCATTATAAAACGTGGTTTAAAAATGCCAGCCACTACAATAAAAAGACTTTCTTAATTAAGAATCATTTTAGAAAAGTGATTAGAGGAGATGCAATTTTAGTTTTAAATTATAAAAAGAAAGGTATGCCGGGTTATATCGGTGGTAATACTTTGGCGGAAATGGTTATCGCATTCCATTACAATAAACCGATTTATATTTTAAATCCGATTTCTGAAAAATTGAATTTTAAAGAAGAGGTTATCGGACTCGGTTCTATATTTATAGAAGGAGATCTTAAGAAAATAAAATAATTAATAACAATACCCTTATGAATAGAGTAGTACACTTTGAAATTCAGGCTGATGAGCCGGAGCGTGCAGCAAAATTTTATACTGATATTTTTGGTTGGAAGATAGAAAAGTGGCCGGGACTGGGATATGACTACTGGATGGTCATGACTGCCGAAAAAGATTCTAAAGAACCGGGCATTCATGGAGGATTACTAAAACGTCCGACACCGCTCGCTAAAGAAATGCGTGGTTCAAACGCATTTGTTTCTACAATTCAGGTGGAAAATTTTGATGAGTTTGCAAATAAGATTGAAGCGGCGGGCGGGAAAGTTGCCATGCCAAAATATGCATTAGTCGGAATGGCCTGGCAAGGATATTTCCTTGATACCGAGGGCAATACCTTCGGGCTTCATCAAGCAGATACTAACGCTAAGTAATCACATGAGCGTGGAATTATTTGACATCTTTGATGAGAATAATAAGGCGCTTGGTATCGTAAAACCTCGATCAGAAGTTCATCGTGACGGAGATTGGCACAGAGTTGTGCATATATATGTCCGTAATAAGCTTGGACAATTTTTAGTGCATCTTCGTTCTTCGAAAAAAGATCTTAAACCAAATACCTGGGATACGCGTTTTGGCGGTCATATTCAAGCCGGTCATGATTATGATGAAACCGCTGTTAGAGAAATCGAAGAAGAAATTGGTTTGAAGATTTCTATTAATGATTTAATTGTCGGAGGTATGCGAGATTATAACGGAGAAACCAATAAAGAACACGCTCAATTCTATTTTTATAATTTTAACGGTGATATAAAAGATTTAAGATTCAATGATAATGAAGTGATGATGGTCGAATGGATGACGGCTCGAGAGATTAAAGAATCGATGATTAATAAAACCCGTGACTGGGCAGGGAGTCTTGAAGGATTTGATTCTATCAATGAGGTTGCGTAAAAAATACAGTATGAAAACCCTCTTCTATAAAACTCGGGACACAATCAGACAATGCTTTAGTGGCTGGTATTTAGTTTGGCAGATTATTGCCATTGTTCTTACTGCAGTAATAGTTTTAAGCGGTTTTGATTGGTATTACTTTGTTAATACTCGCAGTCAGACCTTGCATAATTTGATTTATCCGGCGCTCATCGGCGGTTTTCTTTTGCCGGTATTTATTCCTCTTGCCTTGTTATTCATTGGTAAGATTTTAAAGGAGAAGAAAGCAACGGTTGTTGGTTATGTTTTAGGACAAGCCGCTTTATACAGCGTTCTCTTGTCTTATGCCTATAAATCTTTAACCGGACGCATTCCGCCGATAATGAATTTTCGTATGCTTGAGTTAGGCAATGATATCAGCCAAGGTTTTCAATTTGGCTTTATGCGTGGCGGGATCTTTTGGGGCTGGCCGTCATCACACACCACTGTAGCGTTTGCCATGGCGGCGGCGTTCTATATAGTGTTCCCCAAAGAGAAGGTTTGGCGGATAATGGCTTTTGTCTATGCACTGTATGTAGGTTTAAGCGTTTCAGTTAGTATTCATTGGTTTTCCGAATTTATCGCTGGTGCAATTTTCGGAACCGTAGTCGGCGTTGTTGTTGGCAAAGCTTTTAAACAAAAATTTTATTCAATCTAATATGAGTAATCCCTTAGAAGAACAACCAAAGAAAATATTTGATCCCGAAATTAGACAGGATATAGTCGAAGCCGAAAGATTTGTAGAGGGGATGGAAGAAGAAATTAAAAGCTTGGGTGATGATCTTGAATTATATATTTCACACCTCGAGAATCAATATGACCACTTGGCTTTTACTGAAGAAATGTCCAAGGATCCTGATATCAACGTTTCTCCGGATGATACGAAGAAAATAGAGCAAGATATTGAAAAGATTAAAAAAGACATTGAAGATATAAAGATATGGATGGCGCAAATGATTTTACATAAAGCTCATTTTGAATCCCAAATAGATAATTTTAAAGATATTGAGCGAAGATTAGTGGCGCTGCTCGTCAAAATTGACCCTAACAGTAATAATTAAAATTATATGTCAAAAAAAATATTGTTTTCAGTACTTGCAATTGTTGTGGTGTTTGCACTTGGATATGGCACCTGGTACTTGTTTGGGCAAAAAGAAACCGATGCGCCGAAGCAAGTCTCGCAGGATGAAACAGTTAACGGACAAGTAATTACTGTTCGCGGTTTAATGACCTGTTTACCTAAAAAGAATCCTGGTGAAATGCAAACTTTGGAATGCGCGATAGGATTGCAAGCTGATGATATATATTACGGCCTGAGCGGCTTAACACAAGAAGATCAGGTTTTATATTCAACTGGGAAAATTGTTGATGTTCGCGGATCTTTTACTAAAGCAGGGGATAACGAGAAATATGACATCGTCGGCACGATTACAGTTGAAACAATTGTTTCGGTTAATGAGGGAGAGCCGGTCGGTACTGAAAGCGAAATGCAAGGCTATACTAATAATGAATATAATTTCAGTTTTGAATACAGCGCAGATTTTAAACAACTAAGCGAAGATGATAATGCTCGTTTGCCCTGGTCTTACGGTTCATCACGTGCGGGACTTCGTTTAGTAACGGTTGATTTGCCGCGTGAGATTATGCCTAAAACCAATTTTGCCGGCGGCAGTGTCAGCGTAGGAATTTCTCGCGACTCTGCGGAAATTGGCGGCTGTATTATTGGTGATTCCGAACCAGCTCTAACTAAAACAATACATAACGCGACTTTTGTTATACAAAAGTTCAACGACGCCGGAGCTGGAAATTTTTATGAAACAACCAGCTATCGAATTTTGCGCGATAATGTTTGTATCGCACTTGAAGCAACTATGCACTCTACAAATATTCAAAATTATTCACCTGAACAGGGGATCAAGGAGCTTGATAAAGCCCGTATTCAAGAAGTTTTGGATGAAGTGGTAAATTCCTTTAAGTTTACGAAATAGTTTAATACAATTTTGATTTGCTCAGATACTTGACAGTATTATGTTTTTGTGATATTTTAAAAAATTAAAAGCACATTTCAAAACTAAATATAGAATAATGGAACATACACTATCCAAAACGGTACCAGCAGTCTTAAAAGAAATAAAAATTCCTGAAAAAATCAAAACACTTGAGCCGTATTTGCCATTTGCAGCTGTTGATCGCGTACTTCTTATTCAATGTTTTAAGCAGCTACACATTCCGTCCTTTGCAGAAATGACAGGATTTATTAGGCTCAGATTAGAAACTTACGCAAATAACTTCCACTTACTTGAAGCAGCTGGTGTGCCAAAAAATCTTATACTTACACCAGGTAAAGAAGTGACCAAGGAAGTTTGTTCAGCTTTTGTAAGTGCGGTAAACGAAATTGCGTCAGCTAATATTTTTAGAATCGACTTACAATTTGATTTTGATGAAGATGCTTTGATTTCTTATGATTTTGGGGATGGAGATAGAGCAGCATGTGATTGCAATAATCTTTCCGACTCAGAGGAAGTTTCAAAGCGTGTCCTTTCCTATTTGGGGGGATATGAGGAATTGTGCAAGATTAAGACCTGGGATGAAGGAATTGAGGCTATCAATACAATCCTGCAGGCTTTTGCTGTATAGAGTTGTATAATAACCGATTAAATAATTGAGGAAGCACCAGGCTTCCTCTTTTTTATTTATTTTATGCATTTATGGTATAATATAATCATCTATGCGCTGCCCTAATTGCCAACGCTTAATTTTAAATAATACACCGAACTGTCCGTATTGCGGTCAGGCGGTGTCTTCTAATCAAAATTCACAAACTAATCAAGCTAACCCTATGTTTGCGACAAATCCCATGCCTCAAGTTACCGGAATCCCTCCGGTAGAACATCACGAAGCCGTAGCTCACGAAGTTAAAAAACGTCACTGGCAACGTTGGGTGTTTTACGGTTTAATCATTGTTATTGTCTTGGGCGGTGTTTGGTTGATGGTTAAAATGAATAATGATAATGCGCAGCTTTTATTGGCGGTAACGCAAACCAAAGATGAATTAAATAAAGCCAAGGTTGCTGTGTCTGAGAAAGAGTTGCAAATTACACAGATTGACGAGAGTCTCAAAAAAGCTCAAGAGGAACTTAATGCACAAACTGAGAAATATAAAAAAGACGTAGAAGGTCAAGCCGGCTCAGTAAAAGATCTTGAACAATGCAAAATTGACCTCTCGGCTTCTGACGCCAATATTTATAATTTAATTTTGGAGCTGGGTGTTGGTGCTTCGACCGCTAATCTCACAAAAATTTCAGTAGCAGATGCTAACTTAAATATGGGACCTGATGCTGATCAGGATGGTTTGTCTGATGATGTTGAAGCGGCGCTTGGTACTAAAACCGATAATGCCGATACTGACGGCGATACCTTTAAAGATAAAGATGAATTGCTCAGCGGTTTTGATCCGCTCGCTAAAGACGCGCGATTACCAATCGATCAGAAATATGCTGACGGACAACGCGGTAATATCCTTATTCAGATCGAAGGTTCTAAGGACGCGTGGTATGTGAGTCCAAGCGATGGTAAGCGTTATTTCCTCGGTCGTCCGGCTGATGGTTATAAAGCAATGCGTTCAATTGAATTTTGGACGAAGAACTACTCAAAACAGTAAGTATGAAAGAAAAATATTATATTTACGTATTTCGGCATGGCCGGACTTTTGATAATATCGAAAGTAGATTTTCCGGTTGGCGCGATTCAAAACTGACTCCCTCCGGAGTTGATGACGCAAAAATTGTAGCCATACGCTTAAAAGATAAAAAAATCCAAGCCGCAATTCACACTCGTTTAACACGAAGTCAGCACACCTTGAAAATTGCTTTACAGTCGCATAAAGAATGCGTTACTCTTTTTCGAGATGACAAAATGATTGAACGAAGTTACGGCAGCTTGGCCGGTAAAACGCATTTGGCCATTGTTAAGAAGTACGGACCTGAGCAATATGACCAATGGCACCGCGGTTTTCATCAGCGTCTGCCTAAAGGAGAAAGTTTTGCCGATGTTGAAAAACGAGTAGGGAAGTTCGTAATTAATCTGTCCAGCTTTATAAAGAAAAAAAAGTGTAATGTGGCGATTTCTGCCCATGGCAATTCTATTCGACTTTTTAGAAAAATTATAGAGAAAAAGACCGAAAAAGAGGCTGTCAGCTGGGAAATACCGTATGATAAGGTATTTAGCTATTCTATTGAATTTAAGGGTAAAAAGGCCATTATTAAGCCCCTTAAGGCTTGACACTTATAGAGTCTTGCGTCATACTGAGCATATTGTCCGCCAAAGCGGAGCAGCCTATGGCTGACTTTTTATTTTACTGATATGTCTACAATTTGTGATTTAACTGGAAAGCGTACCCAAAGCGGCTTTAACAAAAGCCACTCGAATCGCCGTACGAAACGAACTTTTAAGCCAAACCTTCAGGTTAAACGGGTTAAGAATCCGAAAACCGGACGTCTGGTTAAGTTGACACTGTCAACGACTGCGATTAAGACGTTGAAGAAGTGGGATAAGGCAGGTAAAGTATACGATTTGGAAAAACTGGTAGCTAAACGTTAATATAAAAAAAATAGGGATGGGTTTTAAACCCACCCCTATTTTTTTATTTTATTTATTAATACACATTAGCACCAACTGAAGTCATGTATGCATTAATGTCACTGGCCATTGTGCCGGCTTGTGTGTCGCTTAAGGCGCCACCAATAGTTATAGCCGCAATTTGACGCGGACTAAAGACAACCGGTGAGCCTGAGTTATTACGCGCACCAATATATACATTAGCGTTTAATACCAAAGATGAGGTTACACTATCGGTTTGAAGAAGTGTCCCATTACGATAGAATTTTGTGGTTGTTGTACTGGAGCGTTGGGCTAAGAAAAATCCTAAGCTCGTCGCACTCGCCATCGAAGTGGCCGTACAACTTGCAGCGTAATTAAGAGTTGCGTTTCCTGAACGAATAAAGGGAGCGTGACACGCACCATCATAACCTCCTACTTCAACGTAAGCACCATTTGCTTCTGTCCTTGAATACACTCCCATACTTTGTGATCCTGAAACATAATTTGTTCCATGGATGGTCGGATTATAGGTTGTATTGAGATATTGGGTTGTTCCGTTGCCGGTAATTCCGCGATACGCGGTCCAGGTTGGTGCGACGCCGGGTATAGCATTGTAATTATTCGATTTCCAATTCAGCCGTGCATCAGTGGCGTTTGTTCCAATGGCAAATACATAGAACACATCAAGCTTGTCCCACCAACCGTGCAATTTGGCAGCTACAATCAATGAATTTATGTAACCTTTATCAACGTCACTCAGAGCTTCGGGAGGACTAAATCGGAGGAATAAAGCAGTAGCATCAGCGTCAAAGCCCAAAGGATTGATTGCTCCCGGGCTGGCGATATTGATACCCGCGCCCACACTGCCGGTTGATTGTTTTAAGCAAAAATTTATCGTGTATGATTGATTTGAGTTTAGAGCCGTATATGCATAGTCGGAGTTTGGACAGTTTCCGTCATTACGCGGACTTGGGTTGAGGGGAATTGAACTCATGTAGGTCACTCCATTTTCAGCAAACGCTTGTCCTGGAGTAATTGCATTGGGATAAGATTTGTTACGGTAGTAATATAATTCCAATGCCGTTTGTATGTTTTTGATATCAACAACGCGTTTTGTGTCACGTGATTTTATGCGTGACGAATTAAAAGAAACCACCACGATGGAACTAAGAACCGCAATTACTCCAATTACGACGAGTAGTTCAATTATTGTATAACCTAATTTTTGGACTGATTTCATAATTTAGTTTGCAATGATTCCTTCGGGAATTGCTAATTTAGAACCGCCGGTAATTGAATCTACGCTATGGGCTAGACAAAAAGATAGTGTATAGGAGATTCCTCCGAGCGTTTGAGCGTAATCGTAGTCTTTGTCGGGGCAGCCATTGTCGTTTCGCGGCAGAGGATTCATGGGAATAGTATTCATATAGAGTATGGATCCTTCTTGAAATATTGATCCGGGTGTTATGAACGAGGGATAATATTGATGCTTCATATAGAAGATATTCAACGCTGAGCGAATCTCATTAATATCTGACAATCTCTTGATATCACGACTGCTTACACGCAAGAAATCCAAAGAAATAACAATAAGACTACCAATTATCCCTATTATTGCAACAACCACCATAAGCTCAATGAGAGTAAAACCGCTTTTGTTTGGCATGGTTCAAATATAATTTTTTCACTAATATTATAACATTTTGTGGCATGATCTGTAAATTCACTTGTTTTATTGATGTTTTTTAGGCTATGAGCTATACTTACTATATATAAGAGGCTTTAGCCTTTTAGAATTTAATAAGAAGTCACTATGACAAAGTCTCAATTTATGGAAGCTTTGGCTTCCAAGACCGATATGTCCAAGAAGGACATAGCTAACGTCATTACTGAATTGGCCGGCATGGCTTATTCAGAAGTAAAAAAGAACGGCGAATTCGTTTTGCCGGGCTTTGGTAAAATGGTTAAGGTGAAGCGCGCCGCACGTATGGGCCGCAATCCAGCAACCGGT
The DNA here is from genome assembly GCA_964599395.1 of uncultured Gammaproteobacteria bacterium. GTDB lineage: Bacteria > Patescibacteriota > Patescibacteriia > Patescibacteriales > Patescibacteriaceae > Patescibacterium. The sequence continues at coordinate 289,829 of CAZRDY010000002.1, read as the reverse complement.
GAACAGATTCAGATCGCTGCGAAAACTGTTGTTAAGTTTCGTTTAGCCAAAGCGGCTAAAGACGCGGTGCTCTAAGCGAGTTACTTTACTTACTCTAAAACAACCTGCCAACTCACCGGGGCAGGTTGTTTGTTTTAGTGATATAATTTCTACTGTTATGAATAAACCAGTCATTACAATTATCGGCAATGGTTTTGGCGGCGTATACACGGCTCGCGCTTTACTTAAGCGCGGATTAAAAGTCCGTTTGATCGGAGATGGTGAGTATTTTACATTCGTGCCGCTCTTGCATGAATTGGCAACCGGTACCTTGTCCGAGGAAGACGTATATTTTCCTATACGTTCATTTGTAACTTGTAACGAACATTTTGAAATTATCAGTTCTAAAGCAAGTTCGGTTAATTTTCATACAAAAGAAATTATATTAGAGAATAAACAGAATGTAAGTTATGAAATTCTTGTCATTGCCACGGGTGCCCGTCCGCGTTTTGATATTGTACAAGGCGGAGAACATGCCTTGTGCTTGAAAACAATTACTGACGCCGAATCAATCCGTTCGCGGATTATTAATTTGGCAAAGAGTGGCAAAAAGCATTTAGATATAAATGTCATCGGCGGTGGTTATACCGGTCTCGAGTTAGCTTGTGAAATCGATCAATTGCTTGATCGCAGGATTAAAGTTAGTTCTAAACTACGCTTATTTGAACGCGGTGAAATGCCGATGACACAGCATGATCCGAAATTGGCTGAATATTTGACGCGTCGTTTAAAGCGCTCGGGCATTGATTTTCATACTAAATCCGTTGTTGAGAAGATTAGTGAGCATGGTGTTGAATTACGCGCTGAACATTATAATTCCGACTTAACGATTCTAACTGCTGGAGTGAAACAAAATACTGAATTTATTCCGGAACAGTATCTAGACCAGTCCGGAAATCTACTAGTGACAAAAAATTTAAATTTAAAAAATCATCCGGAAGTTTTTGCTCTGGGTGATATTATCTATGTTGATACAGTTGGAAAACCACCGATGCTCGCGCAGCTCGCTGTTCAACAAGCCGGGATTGTCGCTCGGAATATCTGTGCTCAGAATCGTGACAAAGCTTTAACGGAATACAGTATTCGTTTAAAAGGCATTCTTCTTTCCCTGGGAACATGGGACGCTGTTGGGAGAATCTTTGGTGTTATGGTATCGGGTCGTTTAGCTTGGTATATATGGCGTACCGTTTACTTGTTTAAAACGCCGGGATTACGCAATCAACTACGTATCGCGGCTCATTGGACGAAATACTTATTGAAGAAGAGAATATTTATATCAAGAATTGATTGATGATTAGTGAAACATCTGACCGACTAGTACGCCGATACCGACGGCTAATCCGCCGATAATAAGCATACGCAACGCATTACGCCAAATTTTAGTATGTAATACTTCAGCGGAAACAACTCCCAGCAAAAATAGAGCACACAGTGTTACTATAATCGAAATCCAAAACGGATTAGGAATACTTTTAATCAAATAGGGGAGCAAAGGAACAAGGCCAACAACAAAATATGAAATGAGCATGATACCGCCTGAAATAAAGGTGGTTTTTAAATGAACCTTGCCTCGGCGGTGATATTCTTCCGTGGCTTCTTCAGACAAAAAAGAACCAACAGCCATAGAAAATGCTTCAACAAAAATAAGTACAACTCCTGTGATAACAACATCAGCACGGCTTGCTCCGGCCGTAGCAACACCGGATAATAGTCCGACAGTTGAAACTAAACTATCTTCAGCACCGAAGATAAAATTTCTCACATAGGTCAGAAATGTTTCTCTAGGAAGTTTGATCATAGATTTTGTTTAGAGCGTATAAAAAAGTCCCAAGATAAAGACAAGACTGATGATGATCGTTGCGGGCAAGGCAAACCACAAAGGTACAATATATTCAGGACGACGTTTACCGTGTGTACGTGCTCGCCAATACGTAACAAGCGTTATGATTCCGGTTAGTCCAACCGTTAATGCACCGGCAATTGAGACAATGCCGAAAAAGTCACGTACGCCGAAGATAAAGAAAATAAGCGGTACTGCCAAAGTAATGATGAGTGTATAGCCATGTTTGATATGGTAATCAAATTGGAAAATCTGAGAAACTGCCGTACCCAATGTCATAAAGCTTGAAGACATAGCGGCAATTGCAAACAAGCTGCCAATTGCCAAAGCGGTTGGACCGACAACATTACTTAAACCGATTGTAGCGATTTCTGTTGTATTTGCACCGGTAACCGCTAACACAATGGCGGTGAAACATGCGTATAATACAACGGGGAAGATATTACCGATCAAAATAGCGCTTAAGAGGAATCGTTCGCCTTTTTGTGCATGTAAAACAAGTTTTGCTTCCGGAATTGATACAAGACCAGTACAAGCAAAAAGAATTGCTCCGTAGGGAACAAAGAAATTATTCCAATCAAAACCTTGCCAAGCGCTTGTATCGATATGCGGTGTCGCCAAGGCTGCTAAAATAAAAAGTAGACCCAAAAAGACAAAGCTAATGACAAATTCAATTCGTTTAATAATGCCAAGTCCCCAGCTCACAAAAACTGCTAATATCGCGTAACTTAGCAGTGACCAGAAACTTGCTGAAGCTCCGAGTAATGAGCTCATAATTTCGCCTAAGCCAATCATATACGCGAGTAAGGCGCTAAACATACCAAAGAGGAGAAGGAGAGCGTGAATATGCTTGATACTCTTGCCAAGATACAACTCGGTGTAGCCAGTTAATTGATGATTTCCGTTTGTACGCAGAGTGATTTCACCAAACAAGACGCTCAGAGTCAGAATACACGCTCCGATTATGCCTAGTACTAATAAACCGGTCATAAAGCCGGCCTGAGCAAAAGCAAAAGGAAGGCCAAGAATACCGGCCCCAATTACCGTACCGATAATAACTGATGAGCTTTGCCACACAAGGAGTTTTTTCATATATCTTCATTATATCACGGAGTCTGGATTAAATCGCGCAAAAACGCTATACTGTAATAAGTTCTTGACTCATATCATTATTAATAAAGTATCTTATGACAGATCAAAATGTGCCGGAAACGGCGTCAAGCAATACCGGCATGATTGTCGGCATTATTGCAGTGTTAGTTATTATCGCTGCTGCGATTTATATTTATTCCTCCAAAGGAACTGAGGAAAATTATGAAAATAGCGCGATGAATGTTGAAGTTAAAACAAGTGAGGGGACAGTTAATGTTACTGAAACCAATACTGTGCCCGAGACAAATACTCCAGCAGAACCGAAAAAGTCGGGTTTTAGCGCGGAAGAAGTTAAAGAGCACAATAGCGTATCAAGCTGCTATGTTATTGTTGGTGAAAGCGTTTATGATTTAACCGATTGGATTGCGAAGCATCCGGGCGGTGCTGATAATATCACAAAATTGTGCGGTACTGATGGAACCGAGTTGTTCACAAAACAACACGGCACTTTCCAGAAAGCTAAAGACACTTTGGCTTCTTACATGATTTCCGATTTAGTTAAGTAATCACTATGAATTTTAGACAATGTGAAAGCTACGCGCCTTTTGTGCTCCGCCTTGGGCTTGGGTTTGTCTTTATTTGGTTTGGCTTTAGTGGCTTAACTAATCCCGACATGTGGACAGGAATGGTTCCGAGTTGGACAAGTGTTTTTGGATCAGCTAAAGCCTTGGTACAAATTCACGGCGTCGTAGAACTTATTGGAGGCATTCTCTTGATTCTAGGAATTTGGATTCGACCCGTATCGGCTATTCTTTTCCTGAGTCTTTTGCAGACATTGACATTGTTAAGTTTCGGACCGATTATGGTGCGCGATATCGGTTTGACCGTCGCCCTGTTGTCAGTATTCTTAGCAGGAGAAAAGAAATAAATAATTCTCAGTATTTAAAAAGTCCGATGATGAATATTCGTCGGACTTTTTTAGAAAATTGTAAAAGATATTGCATAATAAATTTCTAAAAATCTAACTAGACAACCTAGATATAAAATAGGCTGAGCATATTTTAGATTTTCTTTATTTTTTGCGTAAATTCCATTCCCTATACGACCACATCCCGGAACAATAACAAAAAATATTATTCCAATATAGCCGAGAGTAATAAGTGTTTTCTTCAGCTTCTCAATTTTTTGAACCACGATAGATTGTTTTAAAAGATCTAAGGCCGCTTTTATTTTAGTAAAATCTAGAACTGGATCTATCGTTTTTTCTTTAAACAATAGTATTAGTTTTCCTGCTTTAGTTTCTCTATCTATTTCAATTGGTCTTGATAGTATTTTAATATCAATGATAGTCATCATTACGATGTAGGATAATGATAGTACTGACCAAATAGACAGCGGTTCCTTAAGACTTGCTGAATATATTGCTAAAGGTTCGGCAACAATTGGGAAGAAGTTAAAAACAAAAAGAAATTTTAATATCTTTAATAATTTTTTATTCTCAATTTTTTTCAAGGTACTCCCTTCTATTTATGCAATGAGCAATAATAGTATTATACTCAGCCAATGTCAATAGTATCCTCATATCATTGACTTTTATTTAACAAAATGGTAAAGATAAGGAAAATGTACATTAAATAATCGGAGAAAATAATAGTGAAAGAATATATTTATTGGGCTGTCATTTTCCATAAAGGATTGGTGGCCACTACCACGAAATACATGGGCGGTCCAATGTTACCGCGTTGTATCTCTTCAACCAAAGACTCTGAATTTGAACAGTTTTATATTAAGATGAGTGAATTGATTCTCGCTCCATTTGAAGTTATAGATTCATGGAGTATTGAGTCTTCAGAGGAAATTAATGTTTATTGCCATTGCTCATTTTTTGATGAAATTGAAGACAATCAATGGGAAAGTATTGAATGGGTGCCAATGATTCATTTTCTCGAATCAGATCCAATGAAAAATGTTGATTTAGCACTACATAAATATTTATTCGCACTATCAACAAAATAAATCTTTTTTAAAAACCCCGTTAAAACAGCGGGGTTTTTGATTATGGACAAAAAATAATGGGGGTGTATACTGGGATATCATATAAATGATAGAATATGGTTATGGATCAAACATTAATCAAAAAACTAATAGAAGCAGGCATGAGCGAAGCGGAAGCAAGAGTGTATGTTGCTTTGTTGTCTCGTCCGTCTATGTCAATTCAAGAAATCGCTAACCTGTCAGAGGTTCCGCGCTCAACGGTGCTTATCGCGCTTGAGCGTTTTGTTGGCAATGGTGTTGTTGATGAATATGTGTACGGCAAGCGTCGTAATTTTGTTGTGAGCTCGCCTCAGATGGTTGAACATTATATTGACGATAAAATTAATAATCTAACTTTGCAAAAGGCAAGTTTATCTCAATTGGTGAGCAGTATTAAAGATGCTCATTTTCTAACACGGTCCCAGGGTATGCAAATGGAAATACTGAAGGGTGAAAGCGGTTTTAAGGATTTGTATCAAAGAACACTTGTGCTTAAGAAAGGAGAAGAAATTTTACGTATCAGTGTTGATGCTAAAAAGTTCTTTTTTCTTCCAGATTTTTTAAAAAACTATTCTCAATCAAAAAATAAGCTTGGGATTAAGACTCGATTATTAATTCCAGAAGGTGAGATGGCTAAAACAGTAAAGAGGCGTGATCATGAAGATTTGAGAGAAACTAGATTTTTGTCAAAGAAGGTGTATAACCCTGATTCAGCAATAACGATTTGGGGAGAGTATGTAGCTTTAACTGTCTGGGATGAAAACCTGGAAACCATTGTCATAAATTCCAAGCAAGCTGTGGATATCTTCAAATCCGTATTTGAACTGCTTTGGATAAATGCTAAAAAATAACAAAAATAAATACTAAAAAATAAACTAATATTAAATAAAATAGATTAAAATAACATAAATAGTTGTCATATCTATTGACATTACTCCACAAGCTTCTATATACTTAAGATATGTTTGAAACTGCTTCGTTATCTCAGTATCTGGTGGTTAGGAGGGGACCGTCAGTACTGAGATAAGGCAGCAGTTTGCATTAAACCCTCTTTTATTCATAATCTAACAATATGTCATCACCAAACCGTGTTGGTAAGGGCAAGAAGGGTACATTTGTACAAAGGCTAACAGCTGGACTGTTGGTTTTTTTATTTTTAATAACGCCGATTGTAAACGTATTTGCGGAAGAGTTGAATGCTGAAACGACGGTGGAGCAGTCAGAGCAAACGGAAGCGCCAGGGCAAGAAATTGTTCCCCTTGAAAACCCGATATCTATCCAGGATGAACAAGCAGGGGATTTGAACAAGGAACAAAACGTCCAAGATGAAACCGAAGAGCCAGAGGCCATTTCGCAAATTCCTGAACAAAAGAATGATTCGAAATATTCAAACAAACGAATCAATTTAGGGCAAACTGATCCAACGAGCGGGGCCTTAACATATGCATACCCGTTAATTGTCCCGGGTGGTAGGAATGGTCTGCAGCCTGATCTTAGTTTGACCTATAATAGCCAATCTCTCTCTCGGGATGGTTTATTTGGCGCCGGCTGGAGCTTAAACATTCCTTCCATTGAACGAATCAACAAACGGGGCACTAATACTTTGTATACTGAGGGCTATTTTAATTCCTCATTATCAGGCGAATTGGTTAATAGCGAAGGAGCCGAATGGAGATCTAAAATAGACAATGGTGAATTTTATAACTATCTTTTTGATGGAGTGAGTTGGACGATGACTGACAAAAAAGGAACGAAATATTATTTCGGAACTGATGTCAATTCTCGTCAGGATAATCCGGATAATTTACAAGAGGTGTATAAGTGGATGATCACTGAGATTCGCGATACTAATGATAATGTTATTCGTTTCACTTATTTCAAAGATGAGCAGGAGATATATCCTTTTAAAATATTCTACACGGGTCATGGTGAAAATAACGGTATTTTTGAAATAGAATTTATTCGCGCTCTCAGGACTGATAGTATCATACGATACTATTCGGGTTTTCCTATAACTACGCGTTATCGAATATCAAGTATTGTTGCAAGAATCTCAGCGGTTATTAGTGGAAAATACGATATAGAATATGTGAGCGGGGATAATGACACACGATCAATGCTGCGATCAATTTCTGAAACTGGCTATAGCGAGACAGGTCAATCGACGTCTTTTCCACCAACAATATTTGAGTACAACAAGACCGCCGGAAATTCATTTCAAACACGTGATTTAGAGTGGAATTCTCCTGTCGACTTGAGAGAAGGTGTAATGATTATGGATGTAAATGGTGATGCTTTATCTGATCTTGTCCAGTCATATCATAAATTCTGGGGTCCGGACCTTAAGAGTGTTTATCTTAATAATGGCAATAAAGGTTGGGTTGCATCTTTGCAATTCATTCCCCCGATGATTTTCAGCTCGGAGTATCCTTCTTCGCCGAGTGATAAAGGAGTGAGAGAGGTTGATTTTAATGGGGACGGTCGCGCTGATCTTCTTCAAAGTGTTGATTATGGGGGTGGAGTAACTGAAAGAAAAGCTTACCTCAATACGGGTAGTGCTTGGCAAGATGTTAGTACAACATGGAACACAATGGCAGTGTTTGCTGATTATAATAATAGAGATACGGAAGCCAGAATATTTGATTTAAACGGTGATGGCTTGTCTGACATTGTTCAGACGTCGCCGACATATGGACAAAAAGTTTATCTCAATAATGGTAACGGGTGGAGCGACGCTACTGCGCAATGGAATATTCCCGAGCGTTTATATGCCGGCGTTATAATTGGTGATGTAAATGGAGACGGACTAACTGATTTGATGCGAGGTTGGGATGACGCGCATTATCCTGTGCGACTGACATATCTTAACAAAGGTAATGGAACTTGGGAGATTTCAAATGAACTTCAACCACCACTAACCTTTGTGAACAGTAGCACCGATTATGGAGTGCGCGGTGCGGATGTGAATGGAGATGGGCTTATGGATTTACTGCAACGCAGAGAAAATCCTGAAGTGATTTCGCATGCTTGGATTAATAAAGGAGACCATTGGGAAGAAGATGAGCGCTGGAACCCCTCATTACCTTTGGCCTATATTAATACGAGCTTGGACACGGGCACTCGATTAGCTGATTTGGATGGCGATGGGATGGTCGATATATTTCGGTCTATTCCCTTGGGAGAAGTGTTGACTACCTGGGCATATCCGAATCAACAAGATGCTCTGGATCTTGTGACTGAAATTTCTTTGTCACAAGGTGGCTCAACTAGTATTGAGTATGCTTCTTCAGCAAATTTGAAAGATGAATTTGGTAATGCACTCAATCCTGGTTTACCAATACCGTTACGTGTCGTTACACAAATTATGATTAGTGATGGCTCAGGGAATTTAAATGTGAATAATTTCAGTTATGCCAACGGTAAATATTATTATGGCGGATATCTTGAACGTAAGTTTAGCGGCTTTGGTAAGGTTATTTCGAGTGATGACGATGGTCACAGTGTAGCTACTTCATATCACGGTGGCACACAAAATGAACCCCAATTCGGACAATATGAAGATCATATATCAAAAATGGGGAAACCATATCGCATTGAAGAAAGAGATTCTAATGGAAATTTGTATTCGAAGAGTATCAATAAGTGGGAGCGAGTGGATTTAGAAGATGGAAGAAACTTTGTTAAGCAAACTCGAACAGTTGATTATAGTTATGACGGTAATTCTACGCATAAAGATACAGCTGAATTATATGAGTATGATAATGCTACGGGAAATCAAACCAGAATTGAGCGACGGGGTGAAGTGTTCGCCAATGATGATGGAAGTTTGATTGATAACATGGAAAATGATGTTTTGATTACTGACATTGCATATACAAACAATACCTCAAATGGTGTTGTCGGTTTACCGGTCACCAAATTAACAACTGATATTAATGCAACTAAAGTTAACGAAACAAGACACTACTATGATAATCTGGTTTTGGGCCAAGTCGGCGCGGGTAATGAAACAAAGACTGAAATGTGGCGCGTTGGCAGTAAATATATTGATACTGAGAAAACGTATAATTCTTACGGTTTAGTGAGCTCTGAAAAAGATCCGAGAGATAAAACTACTTCTTACATGTATGATTCGTACAATCTCTTTCCGGCTACAGTGACTAATCCCTTGTCGCAAATAAGTTCATACAGTTATGATTATTCATCCGGAAATGTTAAGCAAATGGTTGATGTCAACGGACGAAGTTTTAATACTGTATATGACGGATTAGACAGAGCTATAGAAGAAAAACAACCAGATCGTATAAATCCAAATGTAAGCGTTACAACAGCGACTTACGAATATACTGATATAGCTAATGCTTTTAGAATAAAAAAGTCGGTGTACTTGAATGCAACGAATGAAGTTGATTCCTATACTTATTTTGACGGTCTTGGAAGAAAAATTCAGGAACGAACTGAAACTGAAAACCCGAATCAGTACGCGGTGCGTGATTTTGTATATAAAGAAGGGGAGTTGTTGTTAAAAGAATCATTGCCGTATTTTTCATCAGGCACGGCGCAAACACCAAAGACAGCAATAAGCACGCTATACACGAATTATAATTACGATGCTTTAAAACGTGTTAATTCTGTTGTTACCGCAGTTGGAACAACAACTAATAACTATGATGATTGGAAAACCACAATTACTGATGCAAGCGGAAAAGTAAAGGATATATATCGCGATGCGTATGATAATCTAGTTGCAGTTGGTGAACACAATGGTTCAGCTACTTATATAACAAGATATAATTGGAATGGACAAAAAAAATTAACTAAAATTACAGATGCGCTCGGAAATATTAGAAATTTTAGTTATGATGGCTTAGGCAGAGTGTTATCGGCTGAAGATTTACATGCTGAAGCTGATACTTCATTTGGGGTTTGGAATTATGCCTATGACGATGCGAGTAATGTAGCAAGTCGATCTGACGCTAATAACAGTGTAGTACATTATTCTTATGATGATTTAAATAGAGTTATAACTGAAGATAGTATTGATACGAAAGGCATTGATGTCATCTATGAATATGATACCTGTGCCGAGGGAGTCGGTAGATTATGTGTCATTAGTAATAGCACGTTAGTAGATTCAAAAATATATAATGCATTGGGTCAGGTTGTGCAAGAAACCAAACGTGTGGGACATACTAACTATACTTCTTTATACGACTATGATCGAGCAGGTAATCAGGTTCTCGTTACGAATCCGGACGGATCAGATGTCCAGTATATGTATAACGCCGCTGGAACAATTAATCAGATTCAGCGCAAAGAAAGCTCCGACCCATCTTTTATTAATGTCATAACTAATATTGACTATAATGAGGTTGGTTTACCGACAGTGATCCATTATGCGAACGGCTCTACTACAACTAATACCTATGACGCAGGAGAATTATACAGATTAGTTCATAAAGTGACCGTTGCGAATAATCAAAATGTTCAGGATTTGAGTTATGACTATGACGCTGTAGGAAATATTCTACAGATTGTTGATGCATCAGCAACGCAAACAGCTAAGACTACAGATTATACGTATGATGATTTGCACCGGCTCCTTTCTTCCACGATTACTAATTCCGTTGCGGAAAATGTTGATGGTCCAGAAAATGTAAATCAAATCCAAACATTTACCTACGACGCTATCGGTAATATCCTCTCCAAATCAGATGTCGGCACCTATAGTTATGATGGACATATCGGAGACAGTTACGCTAACCCGCATGCGGTGACGAGCGCCGGAGATACGAACTACGAGTATGATAATAATGGCAACATGATTTCTGCCGGTTCGCCCATGGGCCTCGTTCCTGTAAGCTATGCGTGGGATTATAATAATAGATTACAATCTATAACAAACGGTGAGTCAATTTTCACATATTCATATGATGCTGATGGACAGAGAGCTATATCGAATGATTCTGCCGGACGCACGCTCTCGATTACAAAAGAATATAGTGTCACACCAAATAATACAGAAAAGCATATTTTCTTAGGAGATACCGCAATAGCTACGATTAGCGGTTCAAATGAAACCGCCGCGCCCCTTACAATTCATGCGGATCATTTAACCGGGTCTAATGTTATTACCGATTCAGGGCAAGCAGTGGATGAGTTAACAGATTACTATGCCTTTGGTACAATGAGAATAGATGAGCAGAATGGGACACATGAAGAAAAGAGAAAGTTCACGGGGCATGAGTACGACGTGGATACAGGGCTGACCTATGCGAATGCGAGGTACTACGACGCTGCCCTAGGTAGATGGCTTAGCCAAGACCCAGTATTCCTTTCTGCTATGAATCCGGGTGAGGTAGAAGAGGCGACTCAAATGAGCCACGATAACTACCTTGGCAATCCACAGACGATGAATGCGTATACTTATGTCGCCAATAATCCATTAAAGTATAAAGATTATAAAGGTGAGTTCCTTGATACGGTAGTAGATATTGGATTTATTGCGTATGACTTATATAAAATCGGTCAGGCACTAAATAACGGACAAAGTATTAAGGGCGAGTTAGGAAATCTCGGGCTGGATCTTGCTGGAGCCGCCCTACCGGGTGTGACAGGACTGGGTATGATCGCCAGAACAGCAAAGGCAGCAGACAAAGCTGCTGATGCTGTTAGAGTGGTCAAGGAAGCAGATAAAGCTGTCGATGTAGCGAGAACAGTAAATGAGGTGGGAAGATTTCCTTCTAATCCGAAAGATTTGCTTTCAAATCTTCCAAGAGATGCAAAAGGAAGAATTCAAGTTAATGACACCACAAGAATTAGGGTAGAGAAACATGCTGTGGAGCCAGGTAAACTTAATAGCCCTAGACATGTTGATCAACATTACCACGTCGATGTCCGCAGAGATGTTAACACAGGATGGAACAATAAGAGTACTAGGACCTTGACTCCTCCAGGATGGACAAGTGGGCCAAAGGGCTTCCTTCCAGGAGAGAAAATTCCAGGATTCAATAAACTTAAGAACCCTTATCGTAAATAAAATATATGGAAAGAGAGTTATATAATGATATAAGTTTTGCTGATGCTGAATTAGTCGATTATTCGTATGATGCAAATTCGGAAAATTTAGAAGTTAAAATAAAAGCGTGGGACGATGGATCAATTAAAATGGAATTTATTGAAGTTATTGGTGTCATCAGTTATGGCTCTAAAATGATAGCTGGATTTTTTGAGGAAACTGAAACAGATATCTTTTTCAATGAAGCTATAAGAAAATATTATGATCCGTCGGTTGGTAAAGAGATATTAGAAGCCCATCCATATCATTGTTTTAAAGTCATAGATCCAGACGATGGTTTAGTGCTTGAAGTTATTTGTAAGTCTATTAAGATTAAAAAAGATTAATTGAGAGTAGTAAGTCAATTTTCATGTTTTTCTTGAAAGAAACCACTTCGCAGTTAGTCAATAAGAATCTTTTAGAAGATTTATCCTTTTAGCTCCGGCAGAATCTCCTGTAAGGGATTCTGCCGATAAGACGTATAAGGGAATATGGCTGTTCGTGATAAAACGCCCTTTAAAGCAAATGAGATATATTTTATTACATTTACAATTCTAAATTGGGAGAAAGTATTTAATGATGATCAAAAATGTGAGTTAGTGTATAAATGGTTTCGGTATATGGAAAAGCACTATAACAACAAGATTCACGGTTATGTTATAATGCCCAACCATATCCACTTATTATTATATATTTCAGCACTATCTCCACGATTGTCCACTTTAATATTTAATGCTAAAAGGTTTCTTGCCTACGGTCTGCATTGTCTATTTGAACCACGTTATGACTCTCTGATTATTCAGAGTAGAAAGTTTTTCTTAGAAAAGCTAAACTATATACATAGGAATCCATGTCGAGAGAGATGGCAATTAGTTGATAGGCCCGAAGATTATAGATATTCAAGCGCTTCAAATTATATATCAGGAAAAGGAGTTTACGGAGTTGATGTTATTGATTTTAACTAAGTCTGCCAAACGGCAGAATCCCCTTCGGGAGATTCTGCCGCAGCCAAATTCACACATCTCACAATTATCAGTTCGTTGTTGCATTGTTATTCTATGTCAGTTGGAGACATAGAAAAGGAGAGCGGTTACCCAGCTGAAGTGTACGAAAATTTAGAGAAGAAATATACTAATCAAGTAGATAGTATTGAGAATGAGGATCTTCCGATTATTATTAAAAGTCTTGAGTGGATGTTAGTTACTCGAGATGAGTCAACCTTACTAGATATTGATCACAAGCAAGGATTGGTTTTAATAGACTTACTTAAAAAAGCGCTGAACGGCGAAGTTGAGAATATTACTGCACACCAATGGTGCTTTAGCGCTCAGAGTCTATAGTATATAAAATTATTATAATAGAGCAAAAGCCCTAGTTTTCTAGGGCTTTTGCTGTTGGTAACTCCTCTTCGCAAGCCATTGATACTAAGCTAGAATGGGTGGACTTCATAAAATTTTTTGTAGTTATTTTTTATACTAACATTAAATATAAAATATCTATTGATAAGGCAAATATACTTTGTTATAATCATCTAATAACTCTCCATTATTATTAATAATGAAGAAATATGAAACAAGAACCAAAAAATTCTCAAATTCTAAAAGAAATAAAAGTGTTAAGTAAGAGTATGAATAAACGCTTTGATATTCATGATGAATTTTTCATTGCCCTTAAACAGAGTTTTAACCATATTGATGATAGATTTAGTAAAGTTGAAGATCGATTAGATGTAATTGAGGTAAATATGTCAACGCAAAGTCAATTTGATAAATTACTTTCTATCTTAGAAGATAATAGAATTGTATCCAAAAGTAGTACTAAATTTGTGAAAGCACTTCCTTAGTTAGCGTATACTTCGCGGTTTAAAATAATTCTCCTCCATACCCTCCTTTACTAACTAATAAAGGAGGGTATGTTATTTTTTAATTTTCTTTTTGCACTTTCTCAAGTATATTACATTCATCCCGATCACCTCGGCGGCGCCGGTCTACTGACGGATAGGGATTCACAAGTCGACGAAGTAATAGACTTTTACCCATACGGCTCGCTGCGTCTTGATCAGCAATTTGGCGCTCATAACGAAAAACGAAAATATATCGGACAAGAGTATGACGGTGAAACAAAACTGCAGTATTTAAATGCGCGCTACTTTGATCCGCTGCTGGGAAAATTTTTAAGTCATGATCCTCAGTTTTGGCCGCTTCCCGCTGAAAATGCATTGCTGGATCCGCAACAACTAAATGCCTATAGTTATGCTCGGAATAACCCCATTATTCTATTAGACCCCTCTGGCCTATCAAGTGCGACTTATAATCCAACACCGAAGAATGGTTGGAGTTTTGGTCAAGTTATGGGACAATTTAATGGAGTGAATGCGTACTATAACGGGATTGGTAGTTCAAAAACAACCTACAGCTGCGTTGAATATGCTAAGCGATATATGTCCCAACAATATGGCATCAACGCCATTGGTCCGGTCACAGATGCTAAAACCATGTGGGGGATGGTTGATACGATTAATAACCGCTTGGGAACCGCAAAGTCCGATTACAGATTTGAAAAATACACTAACGGCTCAAACGAATTGCCGGGAGCAGGGGATTTATTATTTTGGACTGAAGGAAGGTATGGGCATGTTATGGTTGTTACTGAATCTGTTTTTGATACAAAAAATAATAAAGGTCATGTTGAGATAATTGATCAAAATGCGAGCAATAAATCGGTGCGTAATCTTGATGTTCGAAAAAATGCAAAAGGATATGAGATTATGAAGAATGATCGAACGCCGGTAGCAGGTTGGTTCTCTCCAGTGAAACAAACTAAGCCGATCCCAGTGCAACAACAAAAAGAAAATAAGCCGGTTTCTAAGCAAAGCATTTTTGGCCGAATCAAACAGTTTTTTTCTAAATATTTTTAATATGAAAAATAAATTAATTTTAATCTCTTCGCTTATATTATTTATTGCAATTTTAATTGTGGTAAAAAATAATTCTTTACCAACTACCACTCATACTTGCAAGAACAAAACTTTTACTATTGCTACTAAACTGGAGTCAGGTGAAGAAGGAAAAGTATTTATAGATGATAATAGATGTGAATTTGTCAGTGAAAATAATGATTTAAATTTTGAAGTTATGGAAAATGGCTCTATTCAAGATTCGGTGTATAAATCAAGTTTATATATTTGGAAACGAAATGAATTGAATTTAGAAAAACAGATTCGACAGATTATTGATGATCGATCAAAATCAAAAACGTGCTCACTACACAAAAGCGATCAATTACATCGTGATGAACTTGAATCATATTATTCTGATTGTTGGTTATTTGGTCAGCAAAGTGATTTTGCTTTTGAAAATTTTGTAAGTACAAACAATCTAATTATAGGATATAGACAAGATGGTTTGGATGGTATAGCACCATTTAATTTCGCTTCAATAAATTTTAAACAAAAATAGTATTCAAAAAGGGAATCGTTAGATTCCCTTTTTTGAAACTGCGGAATTTATTCCGCATCTTCAATTGCTTTTTTTATGGCTTCTTTTATTTCCTTGTCAAAAATATTTGCCGGCATGGAATAATTGAAACCTGTACCATCTTCATTTGGGATATAGTTCTCCGTTACCTTTAATCCCTTGCTTAGCGGGAACGTAGGTAAGTTAAAGCCTGGAGCTATATAATAACAAAATGGGAATGATACACCCGGGTTATACTTACTGCGTTCGCCTTTACCATGGTAATACGTGTCCTCAAGAATTTTAACTTTCTTCATTGCGCCGATTTTTACATCGATCTTGTTTGTATTCGGAGTATTTGACCAACCATTGTCCTCATTTCTAAGGACCGGCACTTGATCATCTTTATATACGCCGCTCGGAACAGCTGAATGCATGTAGTCAAAATAGTTACCTGATAAAAACCAATCGCCGCTAGGTATGTAGAAAATATGAGGAAGACCTGATTTCGTCGGTTCAACATCTCCGCTAAAGACAGGTTGATTTTCACCGGCTTTTATTTCATTATTTTGAGTACTGTCACCGGCTTCAGGAGTCACTGATTCCAATGTGTTTGCTTCAATCGTGATCGGCTTTATTTGATTCGAATCCGGTTGCGCAAACGTTGACACTGTTAAAAGCATTACGCCTAATATGAGGCTTAGTTTTTTCATTTTTGTTTTCTCCAAATGAATTTATTGATTATGAAAAGATCTAGTTTATATTGAATACTACATAAAAACACAGTCTCTGTCAAGAGCTGTGTTACTATTAAAATTAACGTTTATTTAACGCTTTTGTTGATATTTTTCGCAACTTGATCCAATTCCTTCTTTATTTGATTTATCGTGCTGACCTCAGTTTTAACTTCAGTTTCAGTTTTTTCAGAAATCTTCTTTTCACCTTTTAGGCCGCTGATGATAATTTCATTTCCAATAAAATTAGAGACAAATAAACCGGTGATGAGAAGTATAATACTTGCAACTAAGAGTGAGAGTGGTCCATCCCACCATATTTCGTTACTGAGATCAATGGAAGATGAAGAAGCGTTCATAAAACGCAGACGAAGCATAAGATAATCAGCTGTGTGCCACACCCCGCGCCAGAATAATACAACACCAATTGCGCCGATAAAAGCGTAAGGAATAGGGAAGTGGCTTAAGAATCCGCGAACATTGTCTTCAAGTAAATCAAAAAATCCTTTTTTCATAGCTTATTGCTTCTTGGCTCGTAGAGAAATAATGAAAATAATAATATAGAATATAAGCCCATACGCACAACTTGGCAATATCATACCGTACGATGGAGCTTCGTCGGACAAGAGTAATTTAACTTCTGGAATAACTAGTCGTCCCGCAAACAAGATACCTACAAAAGAAACCACGATAATTGAACGACGCAAGGTTTCGCGTTTATTCTTTTTATAAAGGCCGCTGATGCTAAGTATTAACATTAATAAAAACATTCCGAAGCCGTACCAACACGCCGGGTAGCCAAGAAAATACGGACAGCTTTCATTAAACGCGCAGGTACTAGTTAAGAGCTTCATAAAACTCAAATAACCGGCGAAAAGCGTTCCGGCCAAAGCAAGATACGCTATTGTTTTAAAATAGGTAGTGTTCATATATTGTAATGATAACGCTATTTGAGAGAGTCTTCAAGTTTGTTTTCTCTTGAGTCATTCGGAATGAGTCTTTTTAGAGTTGGTTGTTCTTTTTCTCGAATTGGTTGAACTCGAACTGGGACTGCCTGTTTCTCGTCTTTTTCGTCTTCTTTGTTCTCTCGTTTTTGATCTTCTCTGGCTTTTTCGCGCTTAATTTTAATTTTTGATTCAGCGGCACGAGTTTTTAATTGCTCTATCGAAATATTTAATTTTTCAGCAGCCTCTGCTTTGCCATTTTCATTGAGTCTATCTTTCACTACTTCAAGTTTATCCAGGGTTTCTTCAAGCTGAGTTTCGACTTCAACCTGTGCGGAATGCTGACGTTTTTGAATTTCTGTTTTTTGTTCAACAGTGGTTTGCTCACTTGCTTTAATATCGAGCTTGTGAACTTCCTCGATGCGTTTGCTTGTGTGCTCGGCTTCGATCACTGCTTTTTTTTCTTCAGTCACTGCTAGTTTGCTTTCAAGTTTTTCAGCGACCAGTTTAACAGGATGCAGTAAATCTCCCGGCAGGGAAGTTTCTGTCGCATAGACACTGCCGCTCGCAATAATAACTGCAACGAGAACTACCGCGGCGCCGATTGCCGTTTTGTATGAAAAAAACCGCACAGCAACATAAGTTGGCTGCGGCGGGTTCGATAGCTTGTCCATCAATTCTTTCTTGAGGACTGCTTGTCGAAGAGGATTCAGTTTATGCTGATTTTCAAGCTCTTGCAAAGCGCCAGAAATATCTTTTTTCATATTATTCACTGATTGTTAAATCTTTTTCTAATTTTTTAATAGCTCGATGTTGCATAACTCTGACAGCAATGACAGTCTTGCCCATAACGTCTGCTGTTTCTTCAACACTAAATTCTTGTAAGAACCTTAGCTCAAGGACCTGCTTATAACTGCAAGGTAATCCATCAAGAATTTTACGTAACTTTTCTTTATCGAGAATCTTGTCGGTATTTTGTGCCGGATCATCATTGTCTGCTAAATCATAGTAGTTGTCCAGGGAATCCGGCGTCGGTCGTCTTTTGACGGCTCGATATTGGTCGTTAATGAGATTGCGCGCAATAGTATAGAGCCAGGCGTTAAAATACAGTTTTTCCGGGTTAAGCTTTGGCAAGGCTTGCCAGGCTTTCATAAAAGTCTCCTGTAAGACATCTTCGGCCATTTCTCGAGTTGGAAGTTTGTAGCTTATGAAACGGTATATTTTAGCCGCAAAAAGATCATAGAGCTCTCCAAAAGCCGACTGGTCAAGTGCTTGTGCTCGTGTAATCAGTGCTTTTAGCTCGTTTGAGTCCATACTGAACTGCTTAATATATAACGTAAGTAAGCGGTGATTGTTTCGACGTTCACCGTTTAGTTAAAGCTGCGTTTTTTAAAGCCGGGTTTACGGGCAAAGGGTTTGCGGTAAGGTTTTGAAAAGCCTCCTTTGCTTCGCGCTTTGAACTTTGATGCTTTAGGAGCTGGAACAACCTCACTCATTGGCGCTGAGTGAGGAGACTGACGCAAGGGCAGTGATTTTTGAATTAAACGCTCAATATTTCGTATGTCGTTTCTCTGATGAGGCATAGCAAAGGATATGGCATGACCAACGGCTCCGGCGCGACCGGTTCGACCGATACGGTGAACATAATCCTCGGCTTGTTCTGGTAAATCATAGTTAATGACTAGAGAGATGTTTCTAACATCAATACCTCGGGCGGCAATATCAGTCGCGACTAAGACGCGGTATCGGCCGAGTTTAAAACCTTCAAGTGCTTCGCGACGTTGGCTTAAGCTGCGATTGGAGTGAATTTCATTGGCAGTATGTCCCATTTTACGGACAATCAATGCCAGTTTTTTAGCTTCATACTTAGTGCGTGTAAAAACGAGCGTGCTGCCTTTTCGTTCAGCTAATATATCTTTGAGTAAATGCGGTTTGTCCGGTTTAGGAATAAAGTAAATTTCTTGACTCACGTCTTTGGCAGTACTGCCGGCCGGAGCGACTTCAATGCGTAACGGTAATTTCATGTATTGCGCAGCCAAGCCAACAATACGCGGTGGCATAGTTGCGGAGAAAAGCATTGTTTGTCTGTCAGACGGCATCGCTTCTAAAATTATTTTGATTTGTGGCATAAAGCCCATGTCGAGCATGCGATCAGCTTCGTCCATAACAAGTATTTTCACCGTTTTAAGCGAGACGGTGCGACGCGTTAAATGATCAATGAGGCGTCCTGGTGTCGCGACAATAATATGAACCTTTGATTTTAATTTTCTCAGCTGTCTGCCAAAGTCTTCACCGCCAATAAGTACTGCCGTTTTTAAACCAAAAGAACGGCCAAGTCGTTGTAGTGATTCTTCAACCTGTTGAGCTAATTCTCTTGTTGGAACCAAAATAAGACCTTGTCCGCCGTCACGAGATAGTCTTTGGAGCATTGGAATGCCAAAGGCTAAGGTTTTGCCCGTACCGGTTTGAGCGATGCCGATGATATCTTTACCTTCGATGCCGGCCGGGATTGATTTATGCTGAATTGGAGTTGGCGTTTTAAAACGATTTTTTTCCAATATATCGAGGAGTTTAGGCGCAATGCCAAGGCCCTGAAAGCCTGTTTCTTGTGTATTCATAGTGGCATCATAGCATAATCTTTACAAAATAGGGAAAATAGAAGAAATAGGTAGGTATAAAAAATGGCTAAGAATCGATTTTAATTTGACTTTAGTCTTATTAAGTTTCATGATTAAGTGTGAAGAAACTGCAATGTTAATGAATATATTCACAAAACATAAACTAGTTTGGACAGAAAAAAAACTCGTAATAAATATTATTGCGAGTCTTCTGCTGCTTACTTTGAGTTTTTTTGTAAATTATTACGCCAATATTTACGCGTTGGCGAATCTTGGTGCACCGGTAGGGGATATTTTGCTTGATTTGTTGCCAGTACTTGATGTTCATCTTATTTTTTCCGAGGGCGCAGTATTATTTATCATATTATTGATTGCCTTGTTTTTAAACGAACCCAAATCCATTCCCTTTGGAGTTAAAGCTATTGCCTTGTTTGTTATCGTACGTTCATTGTTTATGATTCTGACTCACCTTGGAACACCCCACGGACAGATAGTTATTGATCCCGCTGACTTTGTTCAAACGATTAGTGCCGGCGGAGATTTATTCTTTTCCGCTCATACTGGTTTGCCGTTCTTATTAGCTTTTGTATTTTGGAAACAAAAGATTTTAAGATATTTTTTCCTACTCTGCACACTCATCGGCGGCAGCGCCGTGCTCCTTGGACATTTGCATTATTCAATTGATGTCTTCGCTGCTCTGTTTATTTCCTACGGCATTTTTCAAATAGCTAAATATATGTTCAAGAGTGATTTTGAACTGTTAATTAATTAAGTTAATTTTATGTCTAGTGGATCTATGTGTTGCAAGCATGCCGGTGGCTCAAGTTGCGCCTACGGTATCGCTTTTATTGGTGCAGCAATTTATTATATACAACATGCAGCTGATTTTTGGCAGGGAGTTCTCGGTGTTTTAAAAGCATTGGTTTGGCCGGCGATGATTGTCTATAATTTGATGGGCTTCTTAAAAATGTAACATTAACGTGCTATATTTGACATGAAAATATAATCATGCTATACTATAAAAGTATTGCGCATATGAGGTTTGTGAAGTCGTCGATTCATTTTAAACAAAATATCACTTTACGCTTTTATTCATTCTGATACATCCATGAAAGGAACAATCAAAAAGTTGACCGATAAGGGTTTTGGTTTCATCTCTTCAGAAGGTCAGGAAAAGGACTTATTCTTCCACAGCAACAGCTTGGTAGGTGTCCAATTCGCTGAACTTCACGAAGGTGATGAAGTCACTTATGAGGTTGAACAATCTGAAAAGGGCCCGAACGCAGTTAACGTTCAGCGCGCTTAATAACTTTTAAAGTTACAAAACACCCCTGTCTGCCATTTGGCAGATGGGGGTGTTTTTGTATATAATAGCTTGTAACCATTAATATCCATTTTATGAATGAAGACGCTATAGTAATAGAAAATCTTGTTAAGTCATATAAAGACACTCAAGTCTTAAAAGGTTTGAATCTGCGAATTAAACGCGGCAGTGTTTTTGGTCTACTCGGTCCGAACGGAGCAGGCAAAACTACAACTATTAGAATCTTAAGTACGCTTTTGCAAGCTGACAGTGGTTTAGTGCTTGTTAATGGACATAATGTTGCAACACACGCCGATGAAGTTCGCCACAGTATTGGATTAACCGGTCAGTACGCGGCCGTTGATGAATTATTAAGCGGTCGGGAAAATCTTGTGATGATGGGACGTCTGTATCATCTGAGTAAAAAAGATGCAACAAAACGTGCAGGTGACTTACTTGAACAGTTTGATTTAATGGAAGCATCAGATCGCGCAGCCAAAACATATTCGGGAGGTATGCGCCGTCGTCTTGACCTTGCCTTGAGTTTGGTTGCAACACCACCGATTGTTTTTCTTGATGAACCGACAACGGGTCTTGATCCGCGCAGTCGTTTGGCGGTTTGGGATATTGTTGCAAAACTCAAAGCTTCGGGCGCAACTATTTTATTAACGACTCAGTATTTGGATGAAGCTGACACATTAGCCGATCGAATTGCGGTGATTGATCACGGTATTGTTATTGCTGAAGGGACAGCTGACGAATTAAAAGCTCGTGTTGGTAATGAACGTCTTGAAGTGACGATTGCAACTCAGAGTGATTTTGAAAAAGCGACACGATTGATTCAGGGCGATGGTTTGCAAATTGAAGAAGAGCAGAGAAAAATAAGCATTGCAACAAGCGGCGCAGTGAGTGAAGTAAAAGCAATTCTTAATTTGATGGAAGAAAATAATATTGAGCTTGATGCATTGAGTTTACATAAGCCGACATTGGATGATGTATTCTTGAAACTTACCGGACGTCAGACCGAAGAAACTAAAAAATAATATGATACAGCAACATTCAAAATTATTCTGGGCATTCAATGATTCTTTGGTTCTCATTAAACGCAGTCTGTCTCATATTATAAAAAATATGGACCAATTGCTCGGCGTTGCCTTCCAGCCGATTATGTTTATGCTCTTGTTTCGTTATGTGTTTGGTGGTGCGATTGATACCGGAGGAACAACGTATGTAAACTTTTTGGTTGCGGGTATTTTAGTTCAAACTGCGGCCTTTGGAGCTTTGACTACGGCGATTGGTGTAACTACGGATTTACAACGGGGGATTGTTGATCGTATCAAATCTTTGCCTATCATCAGTTCAGCGTTGTTGATCGGACATGTGACCGCAGATCTACTTCGCAATATTCTATCCTCACTTGTTATGATTGGAGTCGGGTTATTGGTCGGCTTTCGTCCGGACGCAAGTGTGAGCGAATGGTTTATGATTGCGGGCATTATTCTACTTTTCACGTTTGCTTTTTCTTGGCTCTCGGCAATTTTAGGATTATTGGCGAAGTCGATAGAAGCCGTGCAGTGGTTGGGCTTTGTCTTGATTTTTCCGCTAACCTTTGCGAGCGCCGCGTTTGCTCCAACTTCAACAATGCCGACGGTCTTACGAGTCTTTGCTGAGAATCAACCGGTAACGCATGTGATTGAAGCGATTCGAGCTTTAATGATCGGAACGCCGATAGGGAACCACATAACAATGTCGATCATTTGGTGTGTTGGTATTATCATAGTCTCAATACCGACAGCAACGATTTTATATCGCAGACACGGAGGAAAATAAGTCAATTAAAAAAACCTGTCATTATTCAATGACAGGTTTTTGTTTTATCCAATCCATTATAGCACGGGGGAGTGTGTAATATTGACAAATGTTGATTAGCATGTTATTGTCAAAAAATATTTTCACTTAAATGTTTAGATTAGAGGGAGGAGATTGTGCAAAAGTTAGACAAAGAAAAAAGTAAAGATTTAGAATCGTTCCTTAAATTGATTGACGAAAAGACTCCCAATGAACGCGGTGAAATGCTTAGAGATGTTGAAAGTATGCATATTTCTGATGATTATAAGCAAGTAGTATTTATCATTGTAGATACGTACAGTAGTCTATCAGCAAGCCAGAAAAAGCATTTATTGTATTGCGTACAGAAAGGCGAGTGGATTCCTGCATTTGCCATCCCCAGTGATCTGAGGGAAGCTATGGGATTTTAGAAATTTCGTACTGTTTAAATAAGAAAACCCCCTGAGAATAATCTCAGGGGGTTTTAATTTCTCCGAGTTTAGGATATAGCTAGAACTCATTATAAAGTAATTTGTCCAATTAATATCTCTGGATTTTTTAGCTCTGTTATATTTTCCGTAAGAAAAGCTGGGCCCTTGGTATCTCCTTCATATCTCGGAATCACTGAAAAATGAACATGAGCAACTTCTTCCGCTAGAAGAAGAATGTAAATTTTTTCAGGCTTTAAATTAGAGTTTAATTTTTGATTGTATTTTTTGATTACGCTCTGCAGGTGTAGATAGTCTTGTTCAGGAATATCATCAATGCTTTCAAAATGATTTTTTAGAGTAATAATTAAATGGCCTTTGCTCGTTTGATACTTTGAAAGAAGAACGACAACGCTGTCATCTTCGTAAACAAATGTTTCTTTACGATTCTGAATAATCCTACAAAATAAGCATTCTTTATTATTCATATGTATATATCCGATTTTTTACTACTTAATCACAACTTGATAATCATTGAGCATGCTCATTACAATAAGAGTAACTATTTTAACTGAGTCAGTTCGCGCCTCCTCAAAAATAGTCTCATTAGTCATAACCTGATTATTAGCACTTTCAATTAACGTTTTAAGCGCTATGTTATAATCTTCGTTTTGTGTGTTTTTAAAAATTCCTTTTATTTTTTCTAAGATTGATTTATCCGCTATCACATCAAGTTCACCAGACAATGAAGAGTCGAGTATTTCGGCATGCGGCAAATTAATAGTTACGATTTTATTTTTTGAATCTACAGCAATATTTTCTAAGCGCATATTTTTCATATCAACTCCGACATCAACCCGAACTAATCCAAAGACCGTGATTTTTTTGCCCGTAAATAGATCGGTCCAGTTATTATTCTTAGGAGTATCGATTTCCGTTTTACCGTTTACAAAGGCAGTCTTTGTAACTAAAAAATATTGATTGGTAATTTTATCAAGAATAACTTGCGAATTAACAACAGCTGGCCTATTCTCGCTAACGCCCAATTTTTTTCCTTCATAACGGCCATAGAAAAATACAGCCACTAGAATTAATAGAATAATGACAACAAAAAATAAAATGACTTTAATTCGATTCATAATGATTATTGATTGAGTTATCTTTATTCTATTCTAGTATCACCTTTTTATCAAACTTACGAGAAAGTATATAGAAACAAAAAACCTCACTAAAACAGGTTTTCTGTTTTTAGTGAGGTTGAAAATTTTAAATCAATTTATTAATGATTTTTTCAGATATAACCTCGGCATCTCCCTTGGTAATTTCTAGCTTTTCATTAAATGCATTGATTATTGTGAGTTTTAATGCTTCAATTTCATTCCTTTCAAAAACTCTTGAGAAGGATACTTCCCAGTTTGATAATGAATAATTACGAGGTGGGAAGTCGGGTTTTTGCTCAATTAGAGCCCTCATGTTATTCATAAGTGGAATAACGTCGAGATCATTGAAACTAATTGGTATATATCCAGACTGGCGATTATAAGGTTCGCGTTCTGAATCAGGATTTTCTAAATTCTGAATAGAAAAAATGATTTGATTGCCTGGCGCATGTATTGTAATATGGCCACCAAGCTCCTCCTCCATTATTGAAATTTCCGATATTCCTTTGTCGTAAAAAAGAACATTGCCTACAGCTTCGTTCTTATAACGCTGACGTTCCAGGGAGAAAATAATTCCTTGTTGGGGTAATATATCTCCGGCTTTAAGAGACGTAACGGGATTTATACCAAGATAATCAGTTTTTGTTTTCATTTTTATATTAGGTTTCTTTAAATTATTGAGTTATCTCCACCTCCGTATAGAAGCAGGGAAAACTCAATAAAATAAAAACTAAATCAATTTTTCAAAGGTCTTTTAGATACAAAAAATCATACCATATTGGTATGTTTTTGTCAAGTATCATTAATGATTAGTTCTATAGCTCCTAATTATTATTATGGCTAAGATTATAGTATAATGATGATATATATGAGATTTACTATTATAAACGATATTCACAATGGGCCGTCGGACAGTGGCTTTGCGAATGGCGTCCAAAGAAAACTCACCTACAAGGCGGAGAGTCTTGTCAAAGAATTCATTGAAGAAATGAATACCAAGGCTCATCCGGAATTCGTTATAAATCTCGGTGACTTTATCGAAGATGTAAACAATAGAGAAATAGATCTTGAATACTTTAGAAAAACACATGATTTATTTACTTCATTAAAAAGTCCTCTGTATGCATTAATAGGAAATCATGACGTGAGAACATTGACGGATGAAGACATGCTCGATATTTTAGGATATGAAAAATTATATTATAGCTTTGATCATGGAGATTATCATTTTATTTGCTTGAGTTTCACTATGACGGGAAACCATAGGGAAAATTTGCTTGATATAAAAGCCGAGGTTTTATCAGACCAATTAGAGTGGTTGACGCATGATCTGAGAGCTACTAATAAGCCGGTTATAATATTTATCCATTATGGAGTTGCGGATGACGACATGAAAGGTAATTTTTGGTTTGAATCCGCTCCGAACTATGCCCTCTTAGAGAATAGAAAAGAAGTAAGAGATATCTTGGAAAAGTCAGGCAAGGTAAAAGCGGTTATTTCGGGCCACCAGCATTGGAATAGAATGAAAGTTCAAAATGGCATTCCTTATTTTGTAGTTACCTCGCTTGTAGAAAACTTTAGAAATGATGGAATTGCGACCGAAGCTCATTCCGTGGTTGATCTAGATATTGATGGAATTAGAGTTGATGTTAAAGGAAATGACCCGGCAACTTTTGAATACAAATTTTCTAAATAGTAGACGCAACAAAAGACTTCGCGAATGCGAAGTCTTTTGTTGTTTGCTCGGGGACAAGGATTCGAACCTCGATAGCCAGGACCAAAACCTGGAGTCCTACCTTTAGACGATCCCCGAATAAAATATGCAAATTGTAAAAACCTGGAGTCCTACTTCACCCCGCCCGAATGGGCGGGGCAAGTTAGACGATCCCCGAAAATAGATTCACCTCACTAATGTATAGATTTTTTAAGTTTTTGTCAAAGTTTGCTATACTATACGAGAACATTATTACTATGAAATCATATTTAAAATACATTTTAATTTGGGCGATTGTTGTGTCACTTTTAGTTGGTGGCATCTTAGCAATTGGCGTATTTATCATGCGCCAAAGTGTTTCAGCCGATACCTTGCGTTTAGACGATCAAGAAGCAACCATTAGAGCCATCAACCGTGCGGCTCCAGCCGTTGTTAGTATTAATATAACGGAAACCGTTGATGTCGTGCTTGATGATCCGGCGACAGGCGGGACTAAGATTGAAACTCAGAAAGTGAGGCGCGGCGCCGGTTCCGGTTTTCTTATTTCCTCAGACGGTTTATTGTTGACGAATAAGCATGTGGCTGAAGCTGCTACTACTAATAAAGCCGAATATAAGATTACTCTTAACTCAGGTAAACAATATTTTGCGCAACTTATCGGTAAGGATCCGGTCGCGGATTTGGCGGTGCTAAAAATTTTTGATAAGAACTTACCATTCTTGGAATTAGCTGATTCAAATGCCTTGAAAGTCGGCACTTCGGTTATCGCTATTGGCAACGCGCTCGGACGATATGATAACAGTGCAACCAAGGGAATTGTTTCAGGACTCGGACGAAGTGTTATTGCTGCTGGGAATAACGGTGAAGAAGAAATTCTTGAAAACGTTATTCAGACCGACGCACAAATTAATTTTGGAAATTCCGGCGGTCCGCTCGTTAACCTCGACGGTAAAGTTGTTGGTATTAATGTTGCTAAAGATGAAGGAGGGGAGAGTCTCGGTTTTGCTATTCCGGTTAATCAAGCGAAACCGATTATTTCCAGTGCGAGAAGCAGCGGACGTATTATTCGTTCACGACTCGGCGTTCGTTATCAGATTATTACTCCCGAACTTGCCGAAGAAAAGAAATTGAGCCGATCAAGCGGTGCGTTAGTTATCGTTGGTGAAAACAACGAAGCGGCGATTTTTGAAGGTTCCCCGGCGGAAGCTATCGGATTGCGTGAAGGAGACATTATTTTTGAAGCCGATGGAAAGAAAATTGATGAACGTTTGCCCCTGCAATCATATATCAGTCAATTTAGTCCTGGCAAGAAAATCGGTTTAAAGATTCAGCGTGGTAAAGATATCTTTACCCGCATCCTTACATTGGACGAATTAAAATAATATGAAACGCTTTGATCTTATTACTATTGGCGGTGCCACTGAAGATGTTACAGCGGTCGTTGATGATTATTCCTTGTTAGATAATTCAGCTGATCCGATTCGCTCAAAGCTTATCGCGTTTGAATACGGCGCGAAAGTTGGTCTGAGCGATTTACACTCAAGCTTTGGTGGAGGAGCGGCCAATACTGCGGTTTGTGCAGCACGTTTGGGTTTAAAAGTAGCAGCACATATCTGCTTGGGTCATGACAATCGCGGTGACAGAGTCATGCGTAATCTTATTGTTCATAAGGTTGATACCCGTTTTATTACTCGTTCCAAAGGAGAATCTGGACTGTCATTTATTGTTAAAACTCCATCACATGAACATATTTTGTTTACGCATCGTGGTGCTAACGATAATTTAGAAATTCACCGCAAGTTAAATGTTGCTTTGCGAAAAGCAACGCGTATATATGTAAGTTCATTATCCGGAGCATGGCGCGGCATATTAAAACAGATAGCAGAGACTCAGGCTCATATTGCTTGGAACCCGGGACGCTTGCAGCTATTGGCGGGTTATTCAGCTTTAAAGAATTTCTTGCAAGAAGTGGAAATATTGATTTTAAATAAAGATGAAGCAACTGAACTTTTAATATCAAAGCCGGGTGTAAAAAAATCTTCATACACGCGCACAGATCTTTTGCGCGCTTTGTCAAAGATGGGTCCGAAGATTGTATTAATTACTGAAGGCAAGAAAGGCGCCTCACTTATTTTTGAAAATAAAATGTATATTCAAAAGTCTATGGCTAAGAAAGCCGTTGATACAACCGGAGTGGGGGACGCTTTTGCAGCGACCTTTGTCTCCTATTATGATAAGACACATGACATCGCCCGTTCTTTGCGGGCCGCAGCGAAGAACGCTGCATCGGTTGTAAGTAAACCAGGTGCTCAACACGGCTTGAAAACTAAAAATGAACTTGGCGTATAACATATGCCTGAATTGCCGGAAGTGGAAACAATCGCGCGAGATTTACATAAGTATCTTAAGAATGAGACGATTGTTAAAATCGAATATGTAAATCCGGGGAAAATACTGCGTACTAAGCAGTCTTTTTTTACACTCAAATTAAAAAATCAAAAAATTAAGCGAGTTTTTCGTCGTGCTAAGATGGCAATTATTGAATTGAGTTCAGGCTTTGTAGTATTTCATTTAAAGATGACGGGACAATTGGTGTATCGTTCGGGTAAGCTTATTGTCGCCGGCGGCCATCCGATTGTATCGACCGGATTGATTATGCCGAATAAATTTACCCGACTGGCATTTCATTTTAAAAATAAAGGCGTGCTCTATTTTAACGATATTAGGAAATTCGCTTGGGTTGAATATATGACTGTTGCAGATTTTAAAAATTATGAAGAAAAGCTTGGGCATGAACCGCTCTCCGCAACTCTGACTTTAGCAGCTTTCAAGACATTAATTGCGAGACGTTCGGGTACCAGTATCAAGGCCGCGTTGTTGGATCAAAAGCTTGTTTCAGGTCTAGGTAATATTTATGTTGACGAGGTTTTGTTCAAGGCAAGGGTCCTGCCAGCTCGAAGAGTTAAAAACTTGAAGCCAGTTGAGCTTCAGAAGATATTCAAGGCGATTACGACAATTCTTGAAAAAGCTATTCTATTTCGTGGTACTACTTTTAGCAACTATACTGACGGCGATGGTCGCAAAGGCAATTTTGTGGCGCATTTACAGGTGTATGGGCGACAAGGCAAAGTCTGTCTAGTATGCAAGAGAATCTTAGAAAAAAGCCGGGTAGCGGGACGGGGAACCCATTTTTGCTCGCATTGCCAGAAATAGAAATAGTTGTTGTTACAAAGCTTTTTTAGTATACTGTAAGTGTAGTTTTCTCTATGAAATTTAGATTATTAATTATAACTGCATTAGTTTCATTGTTTGCCTTACCCGTTTTTGCTCAGACGGAGTCTGCTTCGGATAGTCCGCAAGAGCCGGGAGCTGGAAATAATGTAATAGTAAATTCACGCGATGCCATCGGATTGCGTGTTGTGCCAAATCCGGAACATTATTCTCCGCTTTTGTGGTATCAAAAAAATATTCAGCTTAAGGGCGCGCCGCAATCTTTGATTGTCGATGGCTATGAAGCTGTACGCGATGGACGAAGTGTGTACGTCAATGCCGCAAAACTTGTGACAGTTAAGCGTTGCTCTAATAACCCTGCGATTATTTGTGAAAACGAAAATCAATGCGGACAGTTTCCTAATAATGAAACTCGTTTACCGGAATTTTTGATCCCGACCGCTTTTGCAGCTAATACCTGCGACACTTCAACTACTCCTGAACTGTTTACAAACATTTACATTATTTCCTATAACCAGGATCCGGAAAATGCTACCACTGATATCTTTGGTCAATTATTACAATACTGGAAATTCAATATTGAGGTAAAGAATTGTAGTCAGACGGTAACCCAGGCATGTAGTGATAGAATTCCGTGCCCAGGAACAGAAATTTGTCAGCAGACAGGCTCCTGCAGTGATAATGCGCAGAAAGCTTGTGTTATTGATTCCGATTGTACTGAAGGAGCGTTTTGTAATAGCAAAAAAGCCACAGTTGTCCGTGACACCCGACGTCTATCTGATTTGCGAGTCATAAAAGATAAGCTTGAAGATTATAACAGAGTAACACGGCGTTATCCGAGTTTGGAGAACGGAACATATCTGACAAATCGCAGCGTCTCAACCTGGCCGAGTTGGTCCGGAACATTTAGCTCAACGCTCGGCTCCGCTGTTCCAGTTGATCAAATCAATAAAATGGGAACATGCCCAGCGGGCTTCGAACCAAGCACCTGCTGGAATGATGTAACTAAGCAATTTGCAGGAACGTCTGATCCGCTTGCAATGCCTGCCGGTTCAAAAGTGTACTATTATCAATATAAGCCGTCTGATAACAGTTATAGATTTTGTAGTATTGTAGAATCAGGCTACATTCAAGCCAAAGCGCCGGGAACGCCGTATTGCCAAGCCGGTCGCAACTGTGTCCGCAATTGTTCTGGAAAAAATTGCGGTTCGGATGGTTGCGGAGGAAGCTGCGGAACATGTGCAACAGGCTCAACCTGTCAAAGCGGACTCTGTCGAATAAACAGTGGAATACAGAATCAACAATAAAAAAAGTAGGGACGGGTTTTAAACCCGCCCCTACTTTTTATAATTGATTTAAAATGATTGCGACCAGAAATCCAATGATGGAACCAACAATTAATTGTTTGGGAGTATGCCCGACTTTTTCTTTAAGCAGGGGATAAGTATCATCAATATACGCATCATCACCCAGATCTTCCACTAATTCATTAATTACTTTTCCTTGCTTTCCTATATACTGTCTTATCCCGACAGCATCGCGAATTGATAAAAAAGCAAATAAAGCGGCAATGGCAAAGGGAGCAGACTCAATTCCAAGCCGTAGTCCGATGATAGTGGCCAGTGATACCGTAACAGCGGCGTGGCTTGATGGCATGCCGGAATAAGCGATTAAATTTTTAAAGCTAAATTGAAGTTTATTTTTTCTAACAAAAAATTTGCTAACCTGAGCAATAATAACGGCGATAAGTGGGACGACAAGATAGATGTATGACATATGTTATACTGATAGTATACTAAAGCTCACATAAAAGACAAGTTGATTATGAAAAAATTATTTTTACTGATTTCTTTAGCCGCCTTATGCCTGATTTGGTATCAGTCTCGTTTGTCATCTCGTTCGGATAATAATGAAGTAGTGAGTGTCACAATCGTCAAAGGCGAAAGTACAGCCGATTTGGCTAAGGGTTTGGATAAAGACAAGTTGATTTCTTCAAGTCTTGCTTTTAAAATATATTTTTATATACATCGATCGCAGTTGATTAAGGCGGGCCAATATAGTATCGAACCAAAAACAAAGACACGCGATTTGATTAAGCGGTTTGTTGAGGGTAAAGTTGCGGACAGAGAAGTCTCAGTTTTAATTCGTGAAGGTCTGACCGTAAAAGAAATAAATGAATACTTAAAGAAAGAAGGTTTTATGAAGGATGATAGTTTTTTAAGGGCTGCGGCTGCTTATGAAGGTTATCTATTTCCCGATACGTATCGAATGTTTAAAGATTTTACTGCTGAAGATTTAATTACGAAAATGCGCGCTAATTTTGAAAAAAAATTAAGTCCGGATTTGCGCGCAGCTATGGAAGCTTCGGGTCATAAAGGCGAAGACATTATTATTATGGCCTCTATTCTCGAGAAAGAAGTCCGCACTGAGGAAGAAATGAAAATCGCCTCTGGATTATTCTGGGATCGAATGAAAGTTGGGCAGGCCCTACAATCTTGTGCGACGCTCGCTTTTATTCTCGGCGTTAATAAGCCGCAGTATAGTTATGAAGATACACAAATTGATTCGCCGTATAATACTTATCAGCACCCAGGTCTTCCGCCCGGACCGGTTTCAAATCCCGGGTTAAAAGCAATTAAAGCTGCGATTTATCCGACCAAGACTGATTATAATTATTTCCTTTCTCGCCCTGATACCGGCGAAACTATATTCTCTGTTACCCTTGAAGAACATAACGCCGCGAAAGCTAAGTATCTAAAATAGGTCGAAAAGCTAATAAAACAGGGGTCTTGACAAATATTTTGTTTCGTGATATAGTGATTACATCGAAACTGAATTCGATATCTTTAACAGGATTTATAGATAATCATCGCCATCTAAAAAAGTGAAAGATCTCAGGGATGGGAGGATAATCTACTACTAAATTCTTTAAGGATCCGGAGAAACGGTTCGTGCTAGTTGTACTTAGCAAAAGTATCGAACCTACTGAGGGACACTGTCAAAAAAGACGATTTAGGTTGAACCATTCGCTAAGTAATGGTTTAGCAACAAAAAACACGAGCTGCGTATTCCGATAATAAAGGAAATATACGCAGCTTTTTTCTTTTTTAGCCTTATTTTAATAGGTACTTGACAAGAATTAAGATTTGTGATAAAGTCAGTATCATACCCGGTAACGAGGTAATCAAAAACTCCGTCGACAATGACGGCCAATGAATATCTCAAATAATTATGATACTGTTCGATCGGTTGGAGGGACAGTTGGTGCAAATAGACACCGAATTTGAGATAAGTTTCACAAAGCCCACATGGGTAGAACGCCACAAAATTGGTGGCTACACTTCGACCAAATATTAAGCTGCGTATTTTCCACAGGAAAAGCATACGCAGCTTTTTCTTTTATATTTTGTTTTTTAAACGTATTTTCTTAAGCACCATTTTTTTAAAAAAATAACCCCGCTTTTTTAAAACGGGGGTGTAAAATAATGTTTTTAAACATTAACTAAGAGTAAGGCTGGTGCTAATGTTTTTGTTCGTCATCTCTCTTACGAATTCAATTTTTTTAATTTCAAGATGGCATTTTTTCTTTTCCTGAAAAGTATCTGCGAACCTTTTAAGTAAATACCGCAAATCATTGTTAATAATTTCAAGATTTGTGCTCTCAGTGAAAGAGCGACTTGAAAGTTCAACAGATCTTTTTAGAGCTTCCTTGAAGTCAGCCTTAAGAATTGTTTGGTAGTCTATTAGCTGGCGTTTATTATAGTTTTTAGTGTAGGGTAAAAATTTCTCGTATAACCGTATTACAGTTTCTTCGCTCAGATGAATGGAGAATTTTAGTTCTTCAATATCTTTATTTGATATTTCATCTCCGTTCAGAGTAAGTATTAGAGCATTTTTAGGAATTTTATACCATTCAGAAAATCGGAAAACGAATTTTGAATCAAAGTATCCCCAATGAGGAATATCATCAAAAGGCCGATTGACCTTAAGAATTGGTCCTTCAAATTTAAAGAGATATAAGATAATAAACACAACGAGCAGGGTAATTGGGCTCATTCTATAAAAGAATATTCCTGTAATCACGCTCGATAGTAAAAGTCCTCCTAAATACCAGATAATATTTTTCCGTGTAAATATATTAGCCCCATCAATATATGAGGAAGCTAAAAGGAAGAAAAATCCAAGTATGAAAGTAGCATATGCTATCCATGAAAACACTACGGCCATGTTCCAAAAATCATTCATTATTTACTCCTTTTTTTCTTTTTAATTTATATTTCAAATTGCGAACTAATACTTGATTAAACCAAAGTATATATATTTTGTCAATCACCTGTCTATATTTGACAATAATTAGTGCCTTTGGTATTATGGTTTTGTCCTAGACAGCAGGCAAACAGTAAGTCCTGCCGAGACACAAAAGCAGTTTTTTGCTTTATACAGTCTGGGATCGAAAGGTCGCAGTTTTTTTATTTCTTTTTTCACTTTAGAAGAAAGACAGAATATAGTTTTATGCCAAAAACAAAGCAGAAAAAACAGGAAATCAGCCGAGATATTTCCGAACGCTTAAAGAAAGCCAAGTCGGTAGTCTTTACAAGTTTCAACGCTTTGACCGTTAAGGAAAACGAAGCCTTGCGCGTCGAGCTTGGAAAAGAAGACAGCGAATATTACGCTGCGAAGAAAACCTTATTGGCCCGTACTTTAAACGAAGCCAAGATTGAGGTTGACGCTCGCAAATTTGACGGACAAGTTGCTGTGACTTTCGGTTATGCCGATGAAGTTGCTCCAGCAAAGGTTCTCGCTAAATTTGTCAAAGACACTGAAGGACGCATTTCATTTTTGGGAGGAATTTTAGATGGGAAATTTATTGATGCCGCCGGTATCAAGCAATTTGCCTCATTGCCTTCGAAAGAAGAACTGTATGCTAAGTTGGTCGGTTCAATCAACGCTCCGGTTTCCGGTTTTGTCAATGTGCTCGCCGGCAATCTCCGTTCATTTATGAACGTATTGTCAGCCATTAAAGATACTAAATAATTTCAAACGTATGTCAGAAGAAAAAAAAGAAGTGACCGTTCCTGAAAAGTTCAAGTCACTTGTTGAATCAATTGAAAAGATGTCTGTTCTTGACTTAGCCGAATTGGTTAAGATCTTAGAAGAGAAGTTTGGTGTTTCCGCCGCCGCTCCAGCCATGATGATGGCTTCAGCCGCTGCTGCTGCTCCTGCCGCTGAAGAAAAAGACAGTTTTGATGTCGAAATCACAGAAGCTGGTGCAAACAAAATCGCCGTTATTAAAGCCTTGCGTGAAGTAGTGTCTGAGCTCGGTTTGGCTGATGCCAAAGCTGTAGTCGACGCCGCTCCGAAAGTTGTTAAAGAAGGCGTGAAGAAAGAAGATGCTGAAGCTATCAAGAAGAAGCTTGAAGAAGCTGGCGCCAAGGTTACTTTGAAATAAATATTCTTGTCTAAAAGAGGTCCCCAGTGGGGGCCTCTTTTATTGTATCTTTTTATTCTTCAAAATGTTTCGCCTCAGTTTTATAGATTGATTTTCCGTTAAGGAAATAAACGAGTCGGTTTCTTTGATCAACAACTGCGTCGCGCAAATCATTGAGATTATCACCGGCATACTGGGCGATATAGGTTCCGGTTTTATTATAGACGAGCATTCTATTATGCTTTGCTTCTAGGATGTAGAGATAATTAAGGTCGGGAGAAACGGAAATCTTAGTCGGCGATTCAAGGCTTGGTGATACCGGATCAAGCGTAAGCGCTTCGCGTTGTCCGCCGGACAGCTTTGTAACAGTATTATTTTCGATTAAATAAATACGTCCGTCAATTGCGAGAGAACTGATCTTGCCAAGCGGGGAACTGTCTTTATACCAATCCATGCGGCTCGTAAAACTGTTATTATTCTTATCCAAGTTGAAGCGGTTGATCATACCGTTGCCTGCTGAGTATAAGCGGTTGTTATATATGGCGGCTGCTTCTAAGGGATCGGTAGGATTATCGATTGTCAGGTTAGTGAATACGTTGCCTTCATTTAGATATGAAAGAACTGAGTTTTTCCCAATGATATATTGGTTAGGTGTATCGACACTGGCAGCAACAATAGACTCGATCGGGAATTTGTCGCTTGAGGCAGGTTCTGAAAGTCCACCGTCAGCGCTGATTTTACGAATTGATTGTGCGGGAATTGATACCGTATAGACCGATCCGTCGTTGCTTAAAAGGAATTGAGTTTCGTCAGCCAGGTCAAGGAGGGGAGCGCCGGCCGCGAGACGATAGATGTTATAAATACTATCGAGCTTATTTTCGTAACGTGTTTTGTATTCGGCTTGACGTGTTTTATCTTCCTCGCTGCGTGTCGGGAATTGTGTAATTAAACCGCTCATCTCGTCGAGCAATTGCTTGGCGCCTTCGCGATTGTTATATAAGAGCGTAGCTTCAAGTTGATTTTCTTTTTGAGTGAACTGTTCGGTCAAAGCTGTAATTTGCTTTTTTGCTTCGGCGCGGCGCGAACTTACACTGGTATACACAACACTTCCGAGAAAAGCCACTATGCAGATGCCGATAACAACCAATAAGGTTTTTCTTTTTTTATCTAAACCATTAAAGCGATTAATTGCGCTTATGCCTTTTTGCGCTGTTTGAAATGAAGTTTGCTTAATTTCGGAGAGCGCATTTTTTCGCGCTTGAGGACTTGAAACCAAATGAGCAAGCTGGATGACGCCTTTCCAAATTAGCATAAACAATGCGGAAAGAAATGCAGCGGCACCTTGTCCTAGTGTCACAATTTTCTTTTTAAGACTCAAACGCTCTCCGGCAATATTAAGTTGGCGCGCTTTGTCATTGGCAAAGCTTTTAATATTTTTTGAAACTGGGCTAAGTTTCGAAAGCCACTTCTTAATATTAACCATGCCTGAAGGACTTAAGAGCTGCTCGGTTTTTTCTTGAGTTTGATTCAGTTGATTGACTGATGATCGGCCCATGCCAACCGGCATTGTTCCCGGTAAACCGAATGTCGCGGCCGGTGCGGCAAACGCGTCTTTCTCTCCTGTAGTGTTTTTAATAATCAAGCCAAAGAAGGGGACAAAGGCATTGGTTTGCTCAAGCATGTTCTTAACTTGCTCGGCGGCGCCTGAAGGTGGAAGTGTGGTAATAATGTCCGTGAG
The DNA here is from genome assembly GCA_964599395.1 of uncultured Gammaproteobacteria bacterium. Classification (GTDB taxonomy): domain Bacteria; phylum Patescibacteriota; class Patescibacteriia; order Patescibacteriales; family Patescibacteriaceae; genus Patescibacterium. Next base: position 253,187 of record CAZRDY010000002.1, on the reverse strand, counting down.
TTGTTTCTTGGTAAGGTATTCGAACAAGGCTTCATTGGCAAAAAAGAAATAACCATGCGCGGGCAAAGCTCCGGCAACAATATTTGTAAAGAAAGTATTGGCTTGCGGAATCTCTTGGGTCGGGTCGTTTGTTTTTTCGGTAATATCGACCAAGCTGTAATCGGCAAGCATTTCGCCGTTCTTATTTTTTGGTCTATATAATAGAATAGCCTTACCTTGACCCAGCTGACTGAAGAATAATTTATTGCCGTGAATTAATCCGACAGTGGCGTGAAGGTCACTTGAAGAGATGCGAATTTTTTCTTGTTCGATAATTTCCGCCAAGTTGCGATTAAGTTTTGCTACTGCGGCTTCAAAAACAGTTTCAGGTTTAATAATGCCCATGCGTTCACGCATTAAGAAAATTTCACTTTCATAATACTGTCGATACGCATCCGCAATGATGAAATCAGCCAAACGAATGTCTTCCGGGCGTTCAACTTCAATCTCTAACAAAACAAAAAGCCGGCCGGCGAGAAGTTCTTCCTCGGCCGACGGCTGGCTGACAAACACCCGACTTGATACATTTAATTTTTGACGCGGATTCACGGTAAGAGGCGCCACTTTGTAGCTCATAGGCTGATTCACTATTTGACGAGAGTATAATAGTAGTATACGATGAAAGTCGTTAAAAATCAACAAAATTGCGGATTTCCGCCTGTACTATGTTAGCAAAACTTTTTGGCTCGGTGGCGCGCGTAAAAATTTTAAAATTGTGCCTCTTGAATCCTGATAACGCTTACTTTATCCGGCAGGTTTCGCGTCATCTTAATTTACAGCTTAATGCTGTTCGTCGCGAACTTGAAAACTTAGAAACAATGGGTTTACTGACCACTCATCAAGGAAATGATGAGGAGCATGAAGACGGGGGACGAAGTGACCGTAAATTTTATCAAGCCAATAAGGATTTCGTGCTTTTCAATGAAATACGTGAGTTGATTATTAAAGGACAGATCTTGTCTGAAAAAGATTTTACCGAGAAATTGAGAAAATTGGGACAAATCAAATTGTTAGTTCTTTCAGGATTATTTTTGAATGATAAACAGTCGCCGGTTGATATGCTTATAGTAGGTGAGTTCAATAAAGATAAAGTTGCTAAATTGATTAAAGAATTGGAAGACGAATTAGTTAATGAAGTAAATTACGCTGTTTTGACCGAAGAAGAGTTCCGCTATCGACAGCAGATGACTGATGTTTTCTTGTATGCGTTACTCGAAAGCAAAAAGATTATAGTAATTGATGAGCGGGGCTATTTAAAAATGTCTTAAATCCCTATAATTATTTTAAAAGAAAGACCGAATACAGGTCTTTTTTTTGTAATCTTTAAGCTTTTGTAGCGTTTATTAAAGTGAGTATATGGCTTGTTTTTATGCAATATTGACATAATTTTGATTACATGCTATAGTATGAGCCATATTTAAACAAACTAATCCTTTATGGAATTTAACGACTTTATTAACTTGGTCGCGCGTAAGCGTAAAACCGTGTATGGAATCATCGCCCTCTTTATATTATTGGGGGTTGGTGTAATCGCCGTGCAGCGTTTTAAGTATAGTTCAAAATCTCAGCTCTTGGTTGTGCAAGAATATAACCGTAGCGTTGACGCCTATACCGCCTCAAAATCAAATGAATATCTTTCGAGCGTCTTAGCAAACGTTGTTACTTCAAACTCATTCTTTACTAAAGTGATGGAGTCGGGTTTTTCAATCAACCAAGGATATTTCGGTGATAACACCAAAGATCAGATGACGCAGTGGAATCGTACAGTTACGGCAAAGAGTATTAACGACTCGGGTATTATTGCGATTACCGTGTATCACCCAAATCGTAATCAGGCTGAACAAATTGATCGCGCCATTAACTTTGTCTTAATGACTCAGAACACCGCGTATCACGGATCAGGCGACGCAGTAAAGGTGCGTTTGATTGACCAACCGATTAATTCAACCTGGCCGGTACGTCCGAATGTTTTCTTGATTATCAGCATTGCCGTTCTACTCGGATTTTTGACGAGCTTGGTGTATCTGTACTTGATTCCCCAAAACATGATTCAGATTCCGCACAGCTACGGACAGAAGGCGACCTTGAAGTCTCAACCATCTTCGCCTAATTTTCATACGGCGCACGCCGAAGAGCAGTATCCTGACATGATTGGCGAGGGAGGCTATCTTGAAGAAGTAAGACCATTGACTGTGGAAGAGATTGCTCGTCAAGGAAATATGCGAAATATCCTTAAATAACTTTAAAACAGAACACTGCCCTGAAGCTTGACAATAGTTGAGCTTCATGGTAGGATTATGGATTAAAGAAATTAAAGAAAGCAAATTAAAAACCTATAAAAAAGCGTGCTATAAAAAATAGCCGCAGGAGGAATTCTAAATGAAACTAATACATTGTTTTTTAGTTTTATTCATCTTTTCAGGTATGGAGCTTTTTGCTCAGGCCAACGATTCACTTATTGAAGCCTGGCGCAAAAATAACATACGAACAAAAAGCGAAAAGCAGCATGATCAGCCGGTAAAGAGTAATGAGCAACAAAAATCCGATGTCTATTATGAGAATCCTAATACCGGGAAATATGTTGATCCAAATTACAATCCGTATAAAACCAAAAAATCCACTGAAATTTACCTTCGCCCAAAGAATAACTATGATTTGATCATAGGTCTAAGCAGTTTCAATACACCCCTTTCTTTAAAAGGCGGCGGAGAATTTGCATGGTTCGAGGGAAAAGGAAATATCCTTGACCCCAGAAAAAAAGATGGTACTTTGATGATCGGAGCTGTTGCGTATTACGGTAACTTCTCGTCACGTTACGAGAACAAAGAAACGGGACAATATAACTCTGAAGTTACGGAGTTCGGTATTGGTCCGATCGTAAACCGAAATAACGTTACTACGGACATGAACTCATGGACGGGTAGCTTATTAATTATTCACTCAAAGATCAAAGGACAGATCGGCGCTTATAATCGGGAACAGGTTAACAATGACTTTTTGGTGAATATGTGCCTGACGCCCTCGGCAAAAAGTGCGGACAAAACATCTATGGTGCGTTATGAGATCTCTGGATATTACAGAGGAAACATTACGCGTAGTTTAAGCTCGCGCTACGATACATCTCAGATCAAGGACGATCATTTGGTCGATACCAGGGCTTGGGGTGTGGTCGGTACGGTTGTTGTGTTGAAACAAAACTTAGGAGGATTTTTGATCCTCTCAAAGAAGTATGAGCTTGAAATACCCCTTTCACTCGGGTATGACTTTCAGAACGAAGGTAAGTTGGAACGACTGGTGTTGGGTGCCGCAGCCTGGGTTAATTACCAGGGCAATCAATTCATTCAGTTAACAGCTAAAGCACTCATGCACTTAACCTCGACCTCGCAGGATAATGTAATCTTGATTCTGGAGGCAAAAGCGAACCTTTTGTCATTCCTGAATAGATTCTGAATAGATCTAACAACTAATTATAAAACAATTCATAAAAACTAAACGAAAGGGCTTTAACAATGCAGACGAACAAAAAAAGAACCACCGGATTTATTATCTTTGGTGGAATAGTGGCTTTACTTATGCTGTTTTTTTTCCTGAGCGGAACCAGCACGGTTTTATACTTTGGGGCACGCTCTGTGGTCCACAGTGTAAAAGCCAAATACTTCCCGGGAACCACTACAACCGAAAACACTGCGGATAAGAAAGAAACAAAGAAAGAAGATCTCTCCGGCAAAGAACAAATCACGCAGGAAACCAATCTGGAAAATACCCAGAATGAAAAATCACTCGTTAAAAAGCTGATGATAAAAACATCAGGCGGCTTAGTTGATTTTCCTACTGAAATGAAAGGTAATTACGGCATGTGTGTTACACCGGCTGGACATTTAAGATCATTTATTTTAACTTCTATTGAAAAGCGTTACAGGCAGACACATCCGGCGGATACAACCTTTATGCGTGGTTGTCACACCAGCGATCATAACGTTAAGGTAAGCTATGAAGGCGAATATTCCTATGTTGATGGAAATATTTCTCCAACAGCCATTCCTCAGAAAGACAATACTACAAAATACTTTGTAAATTTCTGTGCTGAATTTTGGCCCAATACAGGTCACTATCCAGCTTTACCTATTGAAGCCGGTAGCATGAGTGCATCATCACCGCTTATATTGGCGAATTGGCTTGGAAACGGCTGGAACATCGGCTATGAAGTGGAATACAAATAGTATTAGATGTAAGTTGTACATTTTTAAAAGAAAGGCGTTGTTGAAAAACAACGCCTTTTTCACACCCAAAACTGCTATTGACAGGACTTGATATATCTGATATATTACTATATTAATACAAAACATTTTTTTAAAACTATACCAGAGGGCAATAAGATGCTTAAAAAAATTTTAGTTGTACTGTTCTTTTTCACAATAGGCGCTGTCGCACAGTCGCAGACCAAATACTATACTGCAACCAAACCGGGTGAGTATAAAATCCAAGCTCAACTTTTGACAGACTACCAGGATTTTGAACTGGTTGAAGTCAGCGGTGATAGTAATGGTTGGTCAACCTGGCAGGAGATGTATCTCGAAGGCAGTGAATATGTAGCCAGCACAGGAAAGCGGTTTCCCGGCAAAAAAAACGAGTTTAGCGTTCGGGTTAAACTTGCTAACGGAAAATATGTATATTTTCCGACAGCTATAGATCCTAACGATCCACGGGTTGATTTCATCAACGATACGAAACCTAACGACTCCGACACCGGCATTAATTTTTATGTGACTCCGGAATAGCAATTAATTTCCGGATTACATAAGCAAAAGGGAGCCTCCATGCTCCCTTTTATAATATTGATTTTTATGCGTTTTTATAGTGTAATTAAGGTATGAACGACTCAAAGACTATTGAAGCACGAAGCCAAATTGTTCTACTGATTATCGGAGCCTCAGCCGCGGCTTCCGTTATTTTAATTTTAGCAAGCAGCTGGCCCCAGCAAATGATTGCCGCAATTCTTATGAGCGGTCTTATTCTCGTAGCCGCCTTTAAACCGACCTGGTCATTATATTTAATGGCTCTTAGTTTGCCGATTATCAATTGGTCATTTCCTTTGGATGGATTACTTATTCCTTTACCGGATTTAGTTGCTTTACTGAGCTTAATAGGCTATGCGAGTCGTCAAATGTTTACATTTTTGTTTGACCGCAAAAATTTTAGCATATCCTGGCCCTTTGTAGGGAGCTTCACGTTATTTTTTATTGCTACGCTCATATCGAGTATATTTGCTGAATATCCACTGTCGAGCGCCTGGTATTCAGTACGTTGGATTTTATTTTTTTACTTGGCGTTTATCTGGTTACCAATAAATGTTATTACTAATCGTACAATTTTAAAGCGAACAATTATTTGTCTCGTGATTGCGGGTCTTGCCGTAGCTTTGATTGGTTTGACCTCACTATCGGCGCAGGACTGGCAGAATAGTTTTGCACGTATTAAACCGACAAAAATATTTGGCGGTTATCCTATTGGCGAAAATCAAAATCTTATCGCGGAGTTTTTAGTAATTCTTGCTTTCTTAACTATTGCCCTTAAACAGTTTGTTAAAGGGGAGCAGATTAAGAAGTGGTTGAATGTTGTTACTTTATTGTTCGCAGCGGTAGCTGTCGGCACCTTTTCTCGTGCCGGGTGGATCGCTTTGTACTTTCAGGTTTTCATGTATTTTATATATCACCGCAAAGAATTAATTAAACGATATTTCTTACCCATTATTATCATGGTAATGATTGCCGCGCCATTATCGTTATATATGCTTGAATTGCAAGTAGAAACAAATACAAGTTCAACCGAGAGCCGCTTGCAATTAAGCCGTGTCGCTTGGGAAAGTTTTTTGGAGCATCCTATCATTGGTACGGGGAGCGGAACCTATATATCGCTCGTGGATAATAATATTCGTTTTAAAGCTCAATACGGTGATCCTTTGGATTCCCACGGCTTATGGCAAAAAGTGTTGGCCGAAAACGGATTGCTCGGCATCTTCAGCTTTAGTATTTTTGCTTTCTTGATTTTTAAAAGACTCTATGAGGGAATTGCAAAAAATCCTGCAGCCAGAAATATATTAATTCCGATTGTATTGGCGGTCAGTGGTGGATTTATTTTTCAATTTTTTAATACTTCATATTACAAAGGCAAGCTATGGTTTCCGATTGCACTTGCTGTAGCGGCAGTTAGTCTTGCTTCACGCTCAAAACTGACACATGGAAAAGTTACATAAAGTTTTACATATTATACCGGCTCTCGGCATGGGCGGCGCTGAACGCGTCGTGGTTGATATATCTTTTGGACTTGAGACCAGTGAATTTGAAACTGTTGTTTTAAGTTTTGTCGGCGGTGGATACTGGAAAGAAATTCTTGAAAAGAAACATATTAGAGTGATTGAATTGCACAAAAAGTCCAAGTTTGATCTTAAGAATTTTTTGATGATTAAGAAAATTATTAAGCAAGAAAATCCTGATATTATTCATACTCATTTAGGAGGTGATTTGTACGGTCGTCTAGCGGCTCGTTTGCTCGGCTATAAAAATATTATTTCAACGGAACATAACGTCAATCCCGATGAAGGATTTTTAATGAATCTTATAAAAAAAATTACGAGTACTTGGGCAAATAAAATTATTGCCGTATCAAAAGCCGTGGAACGCGACCTGATTCATCGTTACGGTATTGCAAAAGAAAAGATAAGAGTAATTTATAACGGCATTGATATAAATAATTTCAAACAAAAGGAGTTCATGTCTGATAACGCAAGAATACAGATAGGCTCAGCCGGTAGATTAACTGAACAAAAAGGCTTTGCAATTTTGATTGAGGCTCTTGCTGAATTAAAAGATTTAAATTTTCACTGTACAATCGTAGGTGAAGGAGTGAAACGTACTGAACTTGAAACTCTTATTCGCACCCTTAATTTAGATGAACGGGTTTCTTTGCCGGGACTCAGCTCTGATGTTCCTGAGTTTTTGCATGGCCTTGATATTTTTGTATTGCCATCATTATGGGAAGGACTTGGTATTGCAGTTTTAGAAGCTGGTGCCACTTCTTTGCCAGTTATTGCTTCTAATGTTGATGGTATTAGAGAAATTATCACGGATACAAAAGATGGATTATTGTTTGAACCCGGCGACGCCCACATCTTAGCTAGTAAGTTACGAAGTTTAATAAACAACGCTGACGAGCGCGAACGGTTAGGCAGAGCATTGCGGGTAGCAGTTGCCGAACATTTTTCAGTTTCGAAGATGGTGGCCGAGTATCGGAAGGCTTATTTAGAAATCTTGTCATAATATGAAGATTCTTCAGGTCAACAAATATCATTATGTCAGAGGTGGCGCTGAGCGCTACTGCCTTGATTTAAGTCAGATGCTTGAAAGAGCCGGACATGAAGTCGCGTTTTTCAGTATGGATCATCCGAAAAATTTGCCGACGAAATGGTCAAAGTATTTTGTTTCGCGAATCAGTTTTAGTGAACCAAAACTTCGAGATTACCTTATCGCGCCGCTGCGAATTCTTTATAGTTTTGAGGCCAAACGAAAATTTAAAAAACTTTTGCTTGATTTTAAACCTGACATTATTCATCTTCATAATATTTACAACCAAATTTCTCCTTCAATAATACCTGTAGCAAAAAAGATGAATATTCCAGTTATTATGCATTTGCATGATTACAGCTTAGTATCGCCTGATCATCAATTGTTTTGCCGTGGTAAAATTTATACCAGGGCCTTAGGCGGACATTATTTGCGTTGTGCGCTTGATCGATGTCATAAAAATTCTTTTTCAAAAAGTTTATTGGCCTCACTTGCTATGATACTGCATCATAAGATTTTAAAAATTTATGAACGAAATATTGATGCGTATATTGCACCAAGTGAATTTATGAAATCAATCTGCGTTCGCGCCGGATTTTCTGAAGATATTATTTTTGCGATTCCTAACTTTGTTTCAAGCGGTTTTATCCCGCAAAAAGACTCCATACATTTAAAAGATTATATATTATTTTACGGCCGTTTGTCAGAGGAAAAAGGACTTGATTGTCTGATTCGCGCCATGAAAGATGTTACTGCGCCTTTTGTTTTAAAGATTGTTGGCGAAGGTCCCTATGCCGAACATTGCAACGCGTTAATTAGGGAATTGAAATTAGAATCAAAAATTGAAATGATCCCGGCGATGCAAGGCCATAGTTTAAGAACAATGATTGCTGAAGCAACCGCCTTGATGCTTCCATCAATTTGGTATGAAAATATGTCACTGACTTTACTTGAATCAATCGGTATGGGAAAAGTGGTAATCGGTGCTCGTATCGGCGGAATTCCCGAGGTACTTACGGACAATGTTAACGGATTCTTATGTGAATCAAATAATCCAACAGATTGGGCCAAAACAATTAACAATTTAACTAAGACTGATCTTAAAGCAATTGGAGAAGCGGCAGCAAAAAGCGCCGAGCGTTTTGCTCCAGATTTACATCTTAAGAAAATTATCTCAGTGTATGAACGTTATGTCTCGTAAATTTTTTCTACCAATACTATTTTTTCTCTTAGTCGCGCCAGCTCTGACGCAGGCTAAAGAAACCTATCCGCGTTTGGCCAATATTTATTTAAAATATTTTGAGTTGGTAAATCCGGATGAATACAACCAACTCATGAAATGGGATTTGTTAATTTTGCCGAACGAAACAAGTTTGCGTCAATCAAGTTTTTTGCAGCGTTATAAAAATGAGAAAAAAGGTATTGCCTTGGCTTATACCTATCCGGCAATGTCTTTAACTTTGTCGCATACGTTATACAGTAGAATTGAACAAGATAATTTGTGGTTGCGAGACAAAGACGGAAATAAATTGCAAATCTGGTCAGGTTTATATGCGGTAAACCTGACAAACCCCCGTTGGCAGAATATGAATGTTGATTTTGTACAAAGTAAAATGAATGAGGGGGACTGGGCGGGCATTATGTATGACACGGTTGATTCTTCTATTAATCATTACAGTAGAAATGGCATAGATCTTAACAACGACAGACAAGCCGATGATTCTTCAAGCGTGAATAGCGCTTGGCAACGATCAATGGCTGAGTTGTTTAAAAAAACTCGTAACGGGCCATTGCAGAATAAAACCATGATTATGAACGGTAATTCAGTGGCCTCATATCAGCCGGATATGAACGGCCGAGTGTTTGAGACTTTCCCAACACCATGGGAAGGAAATGGAAGCTGGCAGGCGACAATGTATCAATATCTGCGTCGTCTTCCGCCGCTCAATAAGTCACCGCAATTATTTGTCATCAATAGTAATACAAATAATACCGGTGCTCAAAACGATTATCGTAAGATGCGTTTTGGTTTGACGAGTACCTTGCTTGGTGACGGATATTTTTCCTTTGATTACGGCGATCAAGCCCATCAACAATTATGGTGGTATGACGAATATGATGTTGCGCTTGGTCGAGCCGAATCTTCTTTCTATAATCTCTTGAATAATAATAGCGACCTTGTTGAAGCCGGACTTTGGCGTCGCGATTTTGAAAATGGTGTTTCGATTGTTAATTCAACAACCAAACCGCAATTGTATATTTTTAAACGCGAGCAATTTGAAAAGATCAAAGGCACACAAGACAGAAATGTAAATGACGGATCAAAGGTGAATTATGTTCGTCTTAATCCGAATGACGGAATTATTATGCGCAAGGCAAATCAAGATATTATCGGCACTCCTTTTTTCAATGGAAATTTTGTTCGTGTATTTAATCCGAGCGGCGCGCAGCTTCGTAACGGTTTTTTTGCCTACCGTGCCGACTTGCCGTCAAACTCTGAGGTTCTATATGATGATTTAAACAGTGATGGCGCTCGCGATCGTATCAGCGAGCAAAATGGCTACTTAACTGTGACACGGGCAGGAAGAGCTTCGATCCGTATCACTCCTTTTGGCTCGGGCTTTAAAGGTAAACTGTCTTTTGCTGCATATGATTTTAATAAAGACGGAGCGAAAGAAATTGTTGTTATTCCTGCAACAGCAGGCGGACCTAATTTAAAAATCTATTCATCTGATGGAAAGCTTTTGAGCGCCGGATTTTTTGTTTTTGAAAAGAATTTTCGAGGTGGTGTTTCTTTATCTGTCGGAGATCTTAATAATGATGGCAGTGCTGAAATAGTTGTTGCTCCGGGAAAAGGATTGCCTCCAACAATCAAAATATTTAACGATAAAGGAAAATTACTTGGTTCATTTTTAGCATATGATAAAAAATTCCGCGGAGGTGTGAACCTGGTCGTAGGAGACGCTGATAATGACGGCAAACAAGACTTGATTACCGGGCCGATGAGCGGGGGACCGCACGTTCGAATTTTTGATTATGCCGGTCGATTAAAAGCTCAATTTATGGCATTTGATGCCTCGTCTAATACCGGTGTGAACGTTATGGTTGGAGACACTGACGGTGACTTAAAGAACGAGATATTGGCTGGAACCGCTAATTTCTAATATTAACTAACTTTGCTACAATATAGTGATACGCCTATGTCAAGAAAAATAAGTGCTGCCGCTGATGCGCCAGTCATTCAAAAGAATATAATTGTACAAAAGCTTAATCTGCTTATCCAGATTTTGAAAAATCGGCATGTACGTCATTACCGTGATAGTTATTTTCACTTTTGGGCAGACTTGATTTTGGCCGGCATCTTACTTGGTTTGGTTATTACTTTTATTTGGCTTGTTTTATGGCAGCCCCGTTCAGAGTTTGAGCTTGAAGTCCGTACTGCTTCAGCGCGTATTGTAAGCGGAGAGACGCAAGAATTTATTATCAATTATAAGAACGACGAAGGTAATGCAATTAATGGCGCGACACTCGAGATTGATTTGCCCAAGCATTTTGTCCTTGAAGACTCGGCACCAAGTAATAGTTTTAATAAAGAATCAAACACCTTTAGTCTTGGCGATCTTGCCAATGGTGCGCGCGGTGAAGTCCGTATCTTAGGAATTGTCCAAGGAGAAATCAGCGAACGTCAATTCTTTGGACTTAATCTAACATACCAGAATAAAAATTTTAAAAAACAAGTATTGAGTTCCCTGGTCTATTCAATTGATGCCTCTGTGATTGAACTTAATGTAACTATCCCCGAAACTGCGTATCGCGGGATCCCTTTCAGTGCATCAGTTGATGTTAAGAATACCGGGCAAGCGGCGCTACACAATGTCAGTTTGAGCTTTAGTGGGGGATGGAATATTACGCCGGATAATGAAACCTTTGAAAATAACGCAATTTTAATTCCACTCCTTAAAGCTGGGGAAACCAAACATATTGCTTTTTCTGCTTTGACTATGCAGCCCGCTTTGACTGAAATTGACTTCAGTATCAACTCAAGTTTACTAATTAATACCGTGAAACTTAATCAGACTATTAGTAGTCACCGCGTTTCAGTACTTGAACCCAGCCTAGGGGTTACTGCAAGTTTTAAAAATACATCATTTTCAGGATCGGCATTGGGATTAAGTGTTGCATTCCGCAACAGTGAGTCAGCGACAATCTCTGATTTATCGTTTAAAGCAGAAAGTCGTCGAAGCACCGCGAGTATTAAAAGTTTTAATTTAGTCAGTGGTAATTTTTCTCTTCGTGATAATGCTCTTGCGTATAATCAAGATTTGAAAGCAGGGGAGAGTGGTCGATTTGAATCGTCTATTCAACTTGATCGCAAAGAAATAGTCTTAAATGATTTTCTTAATATTTCTCTGCAGGTTTCATATCGTATGAATGACAAAGAGTATGCGTATGAGATTGCACTGCCTGTTTTGAAAATTGATTCAAATCTTACGGTTAATTCTGCGGGCTATTATTACGGACCGCAAGGTGATCAACTTGGTATCGGGCCGATTCCGCCAAAGGTTGGTATCCCAACAACTTATTGGATTATTTGGGAGGCTAACAATTTAGGGAATGATTTGTCTCGTTTTCAATTAACAGCTGATCTTCCTGCTAATGTTGTGTGGCTTGATCAAACAAGCGTAGTCGCTGGTGTAGTGTCCTATTCACCGGTAGGGCGCAGAGTGTTGTGGAATATCGATTCTATCCCTAAAACGGGCGGTAACTATCGATTGAGTTTCGCCGTTAGTATAGTGCCGGGTGAGTCAGAGTTGGGTACTGTGCCAAACCTGGTAAATACTATTCAATTTACGGCAAAGGATAGCTATACAGATGCGCAGATTATGAAAAAATTGGCTAATATTACAACAAATATAGAGTCAGATACAAAAGCAAGCGGTAAGGGCATTGTTGAGCCAACCGAGCAATAAGAGAAGAATTCTTATATGAATTTCAAGCCCCGCTCTGGGGCTTGACTTTTTTTAGCTATTATGGTAAGTTAAACCATTACATTTATCAATAAATTGTTAACAAAAACTATGAAAAAGCTATTATTTTCAGTAGCAGTTGCGGGGTTGATTGCAGCAAGTTTGGCACCGATTTCTGGTGCGGAAACTAAGCTTAAATCTTATCACTCCGGCGCTGTGACATATTATTCCGGTAACATCGTTATTGCTACGACTAACACCGGAGCACTTGAGTTGTTTAAAGCTGAACCTGGTCAAGTTCCGGTTAAGTTCGTTTCATTCAAATCAACCAACTTGCGCTTTAATGCGCCGGCTGACTTTTATGAAGTAGCTTTGCGCTCGGAAAATGGTCGTTTGTTTGCTTATGCAGTTGATGGACGTTCATTGCAGAAATACGATATCAGTAACTTAAAGCAAGCAAATCGCGTTAACCGTGTTGAAGACGGCTCTTGGGATTGGTTTGGTGGCGTAACTGTTGTTGGTGGAAAATTAGCTACGATCGGTTCAAACGGAGTTAAGGTGTGGAGTAATGACATGACGGTAGTTGATTCTTATAATGTTAAGAACCGTGGCAACAACACCTATAATATAAGCCCGGCTGGCAGCGATAAGTTTTTGTTTAACATTTTTAATTCAAGTATCTCTATCTTTGATCGCGAATCGCGCGTGGAAAAAACCACCATTCCTTTGGATTTCAAATGGGGGAGTGAATGGTATAAGCGTTCTGTATTTAATGACAGACTTGATGACGCGGTGTATGTTGTTGATGATACCGCCGTACGTAAAATTAACTTTGCCGGTGAAATTGAAAAAAGTTTTAAGCACACCGGTAATCTCGGATACGATGTTATCCCATCATCTGATGGAAAGAGCATTTATTTCTCCGATGGTATTGGAGTTGTTAAATTGCGTAAAAGCGATTTAGCGGTATTACATTATACTTATACAAGCGAGTTAGCGTTAGGTAACGGTTGGGCGATGGGCATTCGCACGGTGAATACACCGGAAGGTGAACAGCTTGTTGTCTTTAACAGCTCTTCTATTATTTTACTTGATTCAAAATTACAACCGATCAAAACCAACCGTACTCGTTTGGCCTACATCGGTGCTACTGAAGAAGAGTCGTTTCCTGAAATTACAGAAGCGTTATTCTTACGAATCGACAAAGCACGCGCTCCGGCAGGTTCAACGGTTATTCTGAGTGGTGGTGGATATGGAAAATTTGAGAATCTAACCATTAAGTTTGGGGGGATTGAAACCGCTGCCCTTGCAGGTTATGACGGACGTTTTAGCCAAGAAATAACCGTTCCAGCTCGTTTATCCTCAGGTTCGGCTACGGATATCAAAGTAATCGGTCAAACCAGTAATTATAGCTATAGCCTAGGATTTTTCATTGAATAAGTATCTATTGACACAAATATTAAAATATGTTATTATCAGTAATTAACTGATACAAGACATTATTATGAAAATTGCATTTATCGGACAAAAAGGCATTCCGGCCGTTAGCGGCGGAGTTGAAAAGCACGTTGAAGATCTTTCAACGGAGCTGGTTCAGCGCGGTCATGAGGTTACGGTATATACTCGTCCAAGCTACAGCGATAAAAATCTTACAGAATATAAAGGTGTTCGATTAATTAGCCTGCCGACTTTGGCTACCAAAAACTTTGATGCTATTACTCATACATTCTTTGCAATCCTAGATTTACTGCGCCGTAAAGTTGATATCGTTCACTTTCACGGCATCGGGCCCTCTTCATTAATTCCTTTGGTTCGTTTGATTAAACCGAGCGCTAAGATTGTTGCTACGGTGCATAGTCAAGATTATTGCCAGGACAAGTGGGGCCTTGTAGCTCGCTTATATCTTAAGTTTGGTGAACGTATTGCTTGCGCGTATGCGGATAAAACAATTGCAATTTCCAAATCATTGACCCGTTTGGCTCACGATCGTTATAAGACGAATGCGGAATATATTCCAAACGGCGTAAAGAATGCGGTTTTCGTAGAAGCAGATGAGATTAGCAAACTTTGGAATCTTTCCGGCAACGATTATATATTAACGGTTTCTCGTTTGATCCCAAACAAAGGACTTCACTATTTGGTTGATGCGTACAACAAGATTACAACTGATAAGAAATTGGTTATTGTCGGCGACGGAGCTTTTACTGATACCTATGTACGTAACTTAAAAGCCGCGGCTGCGTCTAATCCTAATATTATTTTTACCGGTGCGCAAAAAGGCAAAGTCTTGGAAGAGTTATTCTCCAATGCAAGCTTATTTGCTCATCCTTCAAACTTGGAAGGACTTTCAATCGCGTTGCTTGAAGCTATGTCTTACGGCAAAGTTTCAATCGTCAGTGATATTCCTGAAAACCTTGAAGCGATTGAAGATACCGGCATTGAATTTGCTCACACTGATTCTGTTGACTTGGCCAGCAAATTGAAATTCGCGCTTGCGAATCCCGATGCTCTGGAGAGTCTTGGACTTGCCGCAAAACAACGTGTTGCCACTGAATATAATTGGGAGACCATTACAACTAGCACCGAAAATTTGTACGCCGATTTGATTACAAAAGATTTGCGTAAACGAGTTGCCACATTGACTTTTGCCACTCGTTTCTCAACCCTACTTTAAATTCATTCTCCGCTCCTTTACGGGGGCGGGATAATGAACTTAAATTAATCCTTAATTTAGTCCATTAAATTCTTTGAAAATTTAATTAACCAAACAATCTCAAAATAAACGAAAGGGATTAACAATGAGAAACAAAACTTTTTCATTAATCTATGTATTCATGTTTTTTGTTGCAGCCGTAATGATAGGTTGTGCAGAAGATACAATACAAAATGTTTCAGGCTCAAATAATGATCCAAACACAGTCAGAGCGGTTATATCAGTAAATTCTCTTGATATTCCTAATGGCGGACTTGTAAGCATTGGTGTTGGAGTAACCGGCGTATTTGACGGCAGCAGGTCGTTGAATGCAACCAGCTGGTATTGGACTTTCAAAAGGAATGGCATACTTATTGACACTTCCACTATGAAAACTTTTACCAGAACATTCTCCTCGGCACCGGATACAATAATTGTTACCATGAAGGTAAACGGCCCCGGTGGTGCAGATTCCGTTTGGTTCCGACTTGTTGTAACTAACGGTCAACAGAGCGGAAATGATATTTATCTGATCAGCAGCATTCTTCTCGCTAATGGGAAAAGAGCCAATGCAATATATTTACCAAAATGGTTTCTTGATGCAGGTTCTACAGCTTCTCCTCAGATTTACGGATATCGTGGCAGACCATGGGCAGGCGTAGCTAATCCTCCGGGTGATACTGTAAGCGGCGGATTTATTTTAAGAGACACCAGTTATGATATTGGTGGTGATAAAATAAACTTTTCCGGATTTCAGGGTGGACCTTGGGGACATAAAGAACGCTCAGTTAACTTCCAGTATCTTGGAGGCAGCGACAATTTATTTTGGCTTGATGTGAGAAATGGAACATTGTACGGATGGGGACAGACAGCACCAACTGCTCCTGGCTTTGTTGGCGACAATAACTTCATGACAGGTAATTTAAGATTGTCATTCAATGCTCTTAACGTTGCATTACATATAAACGTAAAAAGCGGCAATTTTGCATGGAACCATACTCCTCAATATCAATGGGCTACCACCGGCGGTTACACTACAGTTAACATGTCAATGGTACCAAGCTCAGGTTGGGGTGATGGAAGCGTATTAATGAGCTCCATTGGTCCTGACAATAAAGTAAAAATAAGAATTCCTGGTGTTAATATCACTAACTCAATGTGGTATATCCAGGCTGAAGATGCTCTTGTATTTGTTGTTATTCAGCCGCTCTATCCCGGTGGACAGGCGGAATTTGTTACAGTTGAAGAAGCAAAAGCTCGGGGAATTAATACCGAACTTTAAGCTTTAGCAGCTACTGCTCTTTAAATAAATCCTAAAAAATTAGGTAAGCTCGTACAATTGTGTACGAGCTTTTTAAATACCCTTAATTATGATAAAGTTGTGGTATGAAACTCTATATCAGCACCGCTAGTCATGTCAGCATTATTCTTGAACTTCGTTCAGGTAAATCTGTTGTGGCACGTAAAGAATTTGAAGCGGCACATCGTCAAGCTGAAAAACTATTGCCTGAAATAGAAGCCATGCTTCTAAAGACAAAGAATAATATAAATGATATAAAACAGATTATTGTAGAAAGTAAGGGTGAAGGTTTTACCGCTTTGCGCATTGGAGTAGCTACTGCCAACGCTTTAAGCTACGCGTTGGGCGTCGCCGTCTCGACGCCGGGAAAGGGGAGAACTAAACTGGTTAGTCCCGAATACTCTAAGGAGCCAGCTATTACCAAAAAGAAGAGTTTGATATATTGTTCACTTCTATAATTTCAACACCTGTGCATAAGTGCCGGGCGTTTTTTATTTTCTGCAAAAATATTAAGGAATCTGTATAAAAAACGACTGGTGTAAAATGATTGACCCGTGTGGAAAAATGGTGTAAAATTAAATAGTAAAGGGGAAAAGTGGGGAATTGTGGATAAGTCCACTCCCGCTCCCATATTAAGATGTTTATTGGAGAATATAATCACACGCTTGATGATAAAGGACGGCTGGCCGTTCCTGCCAAGTTCCGTCAATTATTACGGGGCGGTGCAGTTGTGGCCAAGGGCTTGGATAATTGTTTGGTTCTCTACACAAAAAAAGAATGGGAGAAATTGGCCGCAAAGATTTCCGCACTGCCATTTAATAAAACCAATGACAGAAGCTTGGCTCGCTTTATTCTGGCGGGTGCGGTTGAAGCGGATTTTGACAACCAAGGACGAATTACTTTGCCTGATTATTTACGCAGCTTTGCTAAGTTGAATAAGAAGGCGGTGATTGCTGGTCTATACACCAGATTGGAAATTTGGGATGAGAATGCTTGGAACAGTTACAAAAAAGCCACCGAGAAACAAAGCAATCAGATTGCGGAAGCTTTGGGAGATATTTAGAAATGAATAGTATGTACCGCCACACGCCAGTTATGCTTAAGGAGGCGATGCAGTATCTAAATCCGCAACCAGGAGAATGTATTATTGACGGAACTCTGGGCGCGGGAGGATATACCTTTGAAATTTCACGCTTAGTTGGGCCGACAGGAAAAGTGATTGCGACTGATATGGATGAAAGCGCCATTAACAACGCCAAATTAAAGATTGCCCGTGAGGGCATTAAAAATATTGTTCTAGTTCATGCAAATTTTCGAGAACTAACTCAGCTTGCCGAAGCAACAAATATTCGGCCTGCCGGGCTGGTCCTTGACTTGGGATTATCATCAGCTCAGCTTGATGATCAAAGCAGAGGATTTTCTTTTCAAACCGACTCTCCGCTCAGCATGGCTTTTGGTTCGGTAGTCTCTGACCGTCGCACCGAAGGTCTTGTCAATTTAAAACCATTGGCTGAACTGACTGCGATTATTCGCGACTTAGGAGAAGAACACTACGCTTACAAAATTGCGCAATCAATTGTTGCTAAGAGACGTGTGGCGCCGATCACTACAACTAAGCAATTAGTTGATGCGATTGCTCAAGCCGTACCTGCATCGTATAAGCGTATGAAAATTCATTTCGCGACCAGGACGTTTCAAGCATTTAGGATTGCGACTAATAAAGAACTGGAAAATCTCAGCGCGGTTCTCAATGAAGCAAAAGAAGTTCTGTCACCGGGTGCGAGAATCGTCATAGTTTCATTTCATAGTCTTGAGGACAGAATAGTGAAACATTTTTTCAGACAAGAGGCTCGTGATTGTATTTGCCCGCCTAAGCTTCCCGTCTGTGCCTGTAATCACAGAGCTTGGCTTAAACCTTTAACTAAAAAAGCAATAATGGCAACAAGCGAGGAAATTGCAAATAATCCTCGCTCCCGCAGCGCAAAGCTGCGCGCCGCTCAAATAATATAAAATAAAAATAAAAAAATATGACTCATCTTCCCGAACGTTCTCGAACACTTTCGAAGCTCAATAAGTTCTTGGCGATAGCAGTTATAGGAACAGCTGTCGGACACTTTTTGGTGGTGAATGACTTATCAACCAAGGGTTTTGTTTTTAAGGATCTTAAAATAGAGAGTAACGAACTTGTTGCTGAACGTCAGACTATGGAAAGCCGTGTGAGCGCCCTATCTTCGTATCAAAATTTAAACCCTCGCATCCAAGCCATGCGTCTTGTTGCGGCCGATTCAATTAACTACCTTAACTGGAATCAACAGGCGGTTGCTAAAAAATAAATTAAGACAATGGAAATATGATGATGAAGTTCGGACGACCCCAGGTTCAAGCCCCAGCACCATCAAATGGCCGCGTCGCGATTATCGCGACGGCGGTTTTTTTATTGAGTTTTGGACTCGTAGCGCGTCTCGTTTATTTACAGATATTCGAACATAGTCGCTATTCGGCTCTGGCTGAGGGTCAACATAAAACTTCATATGAATTGTTGCCGGAACGAGGTAAAATATATATTCAAGAAAATGCTTTAGCGGGTAACGATCTTTTGTATCCAATAGCTGTTAATAAAGATTTTGCTCTTCTCTTTGCTGTTCCTAAAAAAATTATTGATCCAGAAAAAGTTTCTGAGCAACTATATGAATTTTTTAAAAAAGCCAGCATAGAAAAAGAAGCAGCCGAGATGGTTAAAAAAGAGAGAGAAGAAAATTTCAAAACAGAATTAGCGTCATTTGATGGCTTACCTGAAGCCGAACGGGGCGTCAAACTTGCTGAAACGAAAAGTAAACAAGACGCTTTACTGAACGATTTACTTTTCCAAGAACTTGAAAAACAAAAAATTGAGGATTATATTCGAGAAAAAAAAGAAGCTTCCCTTGCATCATACATTAAAGCCCTTGATCAGCAAGAAGATGAGTATGAACCGATTGAAAGAAAATTAAGTGATGATGTCTTGAAAAAGTTTTATGTATTTATGTCCGGTCGTTCTGACATCGTTGCCGATGACTTAACAATGAAGAATGGAATGATGGTCTCTACAAAAGACCAAACAGAATTTGAAATTGAAGGGTTTGGTTATTCATTGGCACCCCATCGTTTTTATCCGGAGAATAATATTGGTGCTAATATTCTCGGCTTTGCCGGATATGAAAATGAGGAGCAGCGGGGGAAATATGGACTTGAAGGATTTTTTGATCAAGAACTATTTGGCAAATTCGGCTCCGTGACAGCGGAGCGCGGTGCCGGTGGACTTGTTATTGTGAACGACAGACAAACCAATAAAAAAGAAGATGGATCAAGTCTTGTTTTGACAATTGATCGGGCGGCACAGTTCAATTCCTGTAAGATGCTTGATGAGGCGGTTAATAAATATAAAGCACTTGGCGGAAGTGTCATTGTCGTTAATCCGAAAGACGGGGCAATTTTAGTGATGTGCTCTGCGCCTGACTTTGATCCAAATAACTATCAAAAAGAAACTGATTTACGTGTTTTTAATAATCCAGCAGTGTTTGATCAATATGAACCTGGTTCAGTGTTCAAAGCAATCACCATGGCTGGAGCGCTTGATACGAATAAGGTAACACCGGAAACAACATATCAAGATAACGGACAAATAATCATTAAAGGGTGGCCAAAACCGATTAAGAATTCTGACTTTGAAACTTTTGGCGGTCACGGCAAGACAAATATGGTAACTGTGCTTGAACAATCTCTTAATACCGGAGCTATTTTTGCCATGCAACAAACTGGTGTAGAAAATTTTGCAGACTACGTAAGACACTTTGGTTTTGGTGAAAAAACCGGAATTGAATTGGAAGGGGAGAGTGCAGGCGATATCAGAAATATTTCCGGCTTTAAAGTGAAAGATATTTCAGCGGCTACTGCATCATTCGGTCAAGGTATTACTGTTACTCCTCTGCAAATGGTTATGTCATATGCCGCGATTGCCAATGGCGGTAAATTAATGAAACCATATATTGTGAAAGCCGTTGTCGCGCCGGACGGATCTCGATCTGTTACTACGCCATCTTTGATTCGACAAGTGATATCTGAGCGAAGTGCCGCGATACTAACAGGTATGTTGATTAATGTTGTGGAGAACGGACATTCAAAATTGATTCAGATTCCGGGATATTATATTGCGGGAAAAACCGGAACGGCTCAAATCGCGTCAGCGAGTTCAAAAGGATACACCAGCCGCTACAATCACACCTTTGTAGGTTATGCTCCGGCAAATAATGCGAGTTTTGTCATTCTCACAAAAATAGACAGCCCGCAGACCTCGCGTTTTGCCGAGGGAACCGCTGTTCCCTTAGCTCATGATATTACCAAATTTCTTCTTAATCACTGGCAGATACCACAAGATCGAAAGATTGAAACAAATGTTAAGAAGTAGTATAGTGTGCCTATGTTAACATTTATTCTACAACGACTTTTGAGCTCTTACGCCCGCCAAGTAATTGCGCACTATAAGCCGCAGATTATAGGAATTACCGGTAGCGTGGGAAAAACCAGCACTAAAGAAGCAACGGCTCGTGTTTTGAGTCGACGTTTTAGCTTGCGTGAAACCTATAAGAATTATAATAATGAACTGGGCTTACCGCTTACTATTTTAGGCGAAATTTCTCCGGGCAAATCAATTTTTGGTTGGCTGCGTGTGTTTTCTAAAGCCAGAAAATTAATTCGAGGAAAAAATAACGATTATCCAGAAGCTTTAGTTTTGGAAATGGGAGTTGATCGTCCGGGCGACATGGATTACCTGACAAATATTATTCAACCCAGTCGCGCGATAGTAACCAAACTAGGTCAAGCGCATCTTGAATTTTTTTCATCTTTAGAAGAACTTCACAATGAAAAATTTAAGATAGCAAAGCATTTGCCTTATGACGGCGTTTTAATTTATAACGGTGATGATGAAAATGCAGCTAAACTTGCTGAAAAGATTAAATGCAATAGTTTAAGTTTTGGATTCGGAGAAACCTGTGATGTACGCGCTGATAACATAAGTATAAGTTTTTCCGAAGAAGCTGTTTCAGGAATCTCATTTAAAATGGAGAACGCCGGTTCAAGTGTGCCAATATTTTTGCCCGGTGCAATTGGACGACCGGCGGTATACGCCGCCTTAGTGGCTGCTGCGGTAGGATTAAGCTATGATATGAACAGCCTTGAAATTTCTGAAGCCTTGCGTGACTTTAAACAACCGTCAGGACGTTTGCAGCTTATCAGCGGGATTAATAATACTTTGATAATTGATGACACCTATAACTCTTCTCCGGATTCGGTGTTTGAAGCACTGAATGCTGTGCAAGAAATTCCCGAGGTTTCAAGAAAACGTATTTGGGCAGTACTTGGTTCAATGAAGGAACTTGGGACTTTAAGCCGAAAGGGCCACGAAGATGTTGCACGTGCGGCAGAAGGTACAACTGATATTATTGTGGCCGTTGGAGAAGAAGCAAAAATAATTTTTGAAACAATAGCTGCCAATAAAATTAAACAAGCTTATTGGTTTGAAAATTCAGATCAAGCGGCGGATTATATTAAAGATAAATTAGTTGAGAATGATTTGATTGTCGTTAAGGGATCGCAATCAGCTCGCATGGAAAAAGTTGTGAAAGCGTTAATGGCTGAACCGGAACAAGCAGCAAGATTATTGGTCAGACAAGAGAAACAATGGCAATAACTGAATAAGGTAACATTATATTGCAAAGGGCGTTATACTTATAGCAGCTTATTTTTTATTATATACTCATGAAAAAATTATTCTCTTTCATACTTTTATTTTCTCTTATTGGTTTATCTTCTGTTGAGCCAAGTCAAGCAGCTGAGTTACGCCCAATTACTTTTCCTGTGATTGGTGCTGTTTCATATTATGATGATTTTGGAGCGCCTCGCACGGGGCATACACACGAGGGAAATGATTTAATGGGAAGAAAAATGCTTCCCTTGGTTGCTGCGGTTGATGGAGTTGTTAATTGGGTTCAGTATCCACAGCCGGATTGGGGCTATGCAATTTCTTTGCGAGATACAGACGGATACAGTTATTGGTATTTACATGTTAATAATGATCGTCCCGGAACTGATGACGGTTTAGGAGACGGATTATTTGCGTATGCGCCTGATGTAATAAACGGCGCGCAAGTTGTGAGGGGACAATTAATCGGTTGGATGGGTGATAGTGGTAATGCGGAAGGAACCGGAGCTCACGTACATTTTGAAATTCATACACCTGACGGTAC
This sequence comes from uncultured Gammaproteobacteria bacterium, assembly GCA_964599395.1. Classification (GTDB taxonomy): domain Bacteria; phylum Patescibacteriota; class Patescibacteriia; order Patescibacteriales; family Patescibacteriaceae; genus Patescibacterium. The sequence goes on along the minus strand of CAZRDY010000002.1, from coordinate 230,565 downwards.
ACCGATTAGTCCGTATCTAAGTTTGCAGGCTGCGCAAAAAATATCCACACCGGTACCGGCGCCAAAACAAAGCTATGAAATGCTTCCCTTTGGTAATTTTAAAGGAGGAGCTTCAGTTGCTGCTGGAAATTTCGGAAATAACGCTACAATAGTAACGGGTGCCGGACCAGGCGGAGGGCCGCATGTAAAGGTGCTAAATAATAATGGAGATGTAATTAATCAGTTTTTCCCGTATCCAATGGCTTTCAAAGGCGGCGTTGATCTTGCTGCCGGAGATATTGACGGAGACGGCATTGATGAAATAATAACCGGTGCCGGACCGGGTGGAGGACCGCAAGTGAGAGTATTAACTGCGAGCGGAATTCCGCTTAAAAGTTTCTTTGCTTATCCCTTGGCATTTCGCGGCGGTGTTCGTGTGACTGCGGCTGATATAGACAATGACGGTAAAGCGGAAATTATCACGGGCGCAGGACCGGGTGGAGGACCGCAGGTTAGAGTATTTAAATCAGACGGAACACCGATTTCAAGTTTTATGGCTTATGCTCAAACTTTTAGAGGCGGTGTAGACGTTGCAGTGAAAAAATCTACAAACAATTCGCCGGCTCGTATTGTAACATCAGCTTTGTCACTCGGCGGACCTCATATCAGAACATTTGATACTTTAGGTAATCCCGATGCGTCATTTATGGCGTATGTACCAGAGTTTCGTGGTGGTGTAAAAATTTCGGTTATTGCCAACTCGGATTTTTTCGGATCATTTCAGATTGTAGCAGTTCCGGCAAGCAAAGGCGGACCGGATATTAGAATCTTTGATTCGTTAGGAAATCTCACAACAAGCAAAAAAGCCTTTGAACCGTGGTGGAGAGGCGGTTACGAAATATCAGCCACACCAAGCGGTTTAATCTATATAACGGCTGACGGACGCCGGGCCTCCATACGCTCTGTGAGCGGTTCTCAGAGCTTTAATAACAATAATAATAACAATAACGGTGGATGGGGAAGATGGTGGGGCAGAGGGGATTAAAAGCCTTAGAAAATCATAATATTGACAAAAAAGAGTTTATATGATATAATATGGTCATATAAACTTTTTTATTAACTACTATTGGAGGTTAAATTGAAGATTATTTTAAAGTTCTTTTTCAAATTCATATTTCTATTTCCATTTCTGTATCAGTTTTACTTATGGAGTAATTGGCCAGTCTATTTATATTTCTTTATGCTTCTCTTAATATTAAGCACGACAGCTATGTCATACGATATTAGGCCTGCGGAAAAGAGAGACTGCTTATTTCTTTACGGGATTACTTTGTTTCTTTGTAATTTTTGGGTTCAGATTCTCTTATTCGTAAGTCTGGGCATTAATGAAAATAATTTCGTCTTAGCAACAATAAAAGTTTTTTTCTTCCTCAGCTGGCCATTGATCATTCCTTTATTAATTATTAAATGGGAAAGCTCCAGGGAAAAAGTTACTGCATAAACAAGATTAGTTATACAATAAAAAAAGAAAAGTCAGCCCAACAGCTGACTTTTTTCGTACTCTACCCCCAGCCCCTCCTCATCCGCAAGCACAACTCACCCCTAACCCCTCTCTACCCCTTCGGGGCAAAGAGGGGAACTAATAATATTATTTTTGATTTGTTGTATAACTACAGGTAGATTCTTTTTTATGTTCTCGTTAGTAAATCTGATAATACTAACACCATACTCATTAAATATTTTTTCTCTTACCAAGTCATAGATCTTGTTCTCTTCTAAATTATGAATACTGCCATCTACTTCTATTCCTAGTTTCAAAGCTGGACAGTAGAAATCTAATATAAAACCAGCTAGTATAAATTGTCTGTGGAATTTAAAATTTAATAATTGTCTGTTTCTTAACGCTTGCCATAATATTTTTTCACAAGGTGTTTGAGACTTTCTTAATTCTCGTGCCATTAGTATTTTTTTTATTTTCATAGTTAGATTTTAAATATAGAATTTTTTATACAAAATACCCCTCTTTACGCGTGAGCGTAGAGAGGGGTTAGGGGTGAGTTAAAACTTTTTAACGTTTTAAAGATTTTAGAAGTGTGTTAACGTTTCTGGTCAAAACTTCTTTGCGACGTTTTGAAAGAATACGTTTTTTCTTTCTTTCTTCTTCTATCCCAATCATTTCAAATCGTTCCTTACTAATATCTTCTAAAGATAATAAGTCTATAGGAATTTGTTTAATAAATAATTGGGATAAGGGATCAAGTTCCTCGGTTACTTGTGTAATTGGTTTAACAATAATAACCGGAATATTCTGTAACTTAGCCAAAGACATTTCAGCAGCTACGCTACGGCCAATAGATCCATCAGTGTTGGCAATGATTAGTGCATCACTTTTGTAAATCGAATTCATGAAATTTTTTTCAAGTTCAAATTCACTAAGTTTTGGATCATCACTTACTAAAATTATAAAATCCTTAGTTGGATCATCGGTCTTAGTACTAAGTGGTGCAAGAATTTCCGCGCCAGCTTCTTTAAGTTTTTTAATAATCTCTTCAATTTCTTTCAGGTTCTTTTTAAAACTACCTGAAACAACTACTTTTATACTCAAAGTATTTTTCCTTTCGCTTTAAGAGAACGTTATTTAATTGTTTAAAATAGCATGATTATAGCAACTTGTCAATAGCTCCGGCTAGTTCTTTATCCTTTTCAGTTACAATATCTCCGGCATCATGTGTAGATAATTTAATCGTGACTTTATTATAGATATTGGTCCATTCAGGATGATGCTTGAGCTCTTCGGCAATTGTCGCTACTTTAGTCATAAATGCAAAAGCAACTTTGAAATCCTTAAACTCAAATTCTTTCACTAGTTTATTATTTATTTCCTGCCACATATTCCATGTCGTTAATATTAGTAAAGTGATGAGCGATAATGCCAATAGATTTAGCTATAGTAACATTTTTCTCGTCATCATCAAAATATACTAGTTCCTCCGGATTCAGTTTAAGTTCTTCTATCACTTTTTTAAAAAAGTCAGGATTTGATTTAGAACTGCCTACATTATATGAGAAAAAGCATTTGTCAAAGTATTCACTGAATTTTAATGTATGAAGAATATACTCTGCCCGATATTTTTCTTGGTCTGATGCAAGATAGCATTTGATGCCGTTCTTTCTCAGAGCTTGAATCTTTTCTATCATGATCTTGTCAGGCTTCGTGTCGGCGGAAAACCAATAGTCTAAAAAGTTATCAACAGATTTTTGTATTTTCCATTGTTCTAAATATTTGGGCAAGATAACTTTTAGATCGAGTTTATCTTCTTGACACAAGCGATAATCATTTCTAAAAAATGGCATGATTTGATCAAGTGGGATATTAAAATCGCGGGACAATTTCTCACTTAGATAACCTTGTTTAATCAAGGTTACTCCGTCAGCGTCAAATAAAATTGCTTTTATCATACTTTAAATCTCAGTTGGTTTAATATTCTTAATACTTTCAAGATAGATTGTCTGTTTCTTTTTTAAAGCTTTCTCACAAAAGGGGAGGCGACTCGCAATTCGTTTACCTACTAATAGCTTTGCTTTCTTAAATGATAGAAATTTTGCTTCTGAAATTTCTTTATTGTCAATTTTAAGTTTTTTTATATTTTGTAAGATACCTCCATCAAATACAAACATAATATTTTCATTTTGGTCACCCTGTGCTGCTCGGTAGTGAATCACTAAGCATGATTTAATCTTTATTCTTAAACCAATTTCCTCTAGCGTTTCTCTTTGAGCAGTATCTCTAGGAGATTCGTCCGTCTCAACAACACCTCCAGGAATTTCCCAGTGATCTTTATATGTTGTTTTAAGAAGAAGAATTTCACCTTGTCTATTTCTAATAATAACTCCCGAACCCATTCTTTTGGCAGGTAGAGAAAGATAATAGCTGTTGATATTTTTTTTCTTCATATAATTTCCAAAACCGCATCAAGGGCGGAAGGTAATTCCTTGATTCCAGTGCTTCCACTAAAATGCTCTTTCTCGTGTTCAATAATGATTTTTGCTTCTAGCTTATCTTCAAAGATTTTAGCGTCAGCAATTGGAACAAGTGGATCGTTATCAGAAAAAATGGCAATAAATTTATCTGAATGAGATTTAATTTTTTCCCAATCCAGTGGAGTATCTAACCAAGGTTTGGCAATATCTGCATCTTCTTTAGTTTCATATGCTTCATCAGTAAGATGTATCCACCCTGCTAAGAATACAGCACCACAAATCTTTTCTTCCTCGTTGAGCGATTCCAAATACCGTAAAATTGTTTGAGTACCGATAGAGTGTCCAAATAAAACTGTGTTATTATCCGGAACACCAATTTGTTTTTTGAGATGTGAAACCCAAGAGTCTATTTGTGGGTTTAATGGATCTGGCATTGATGGATTAAAAACCTGATAACCCTTTGTTTCCAGCTGTTGTTTTAGCCATGGGAAAATTCCTTCGTCAGGATGACCATCCCATCCATGAATTATGAATACTCTTTTTTGCATAAAATATGAAGTTACAAAGAGTTAAAATTTCTTTGTAGTCCCAAGGGGAATCCCCGCCAGAGGCGGGTCGGCACTTGGCCGAGAACCCTTTTCTTTAAACTTGTAGTCCCAAGGGGAATCGAACCCCTATTACCAGGATGAGAACCTGGCGTCCTAACCGTTAGACGATGGGACCATGAGTTACCCTAAAATCGTTCCAATCAATTCATTATAACCCTGCAAAAACTCTTGAGACGTAATCGGCTTTTTCCCTTCCAGTTGCAAACGGCGAATGATTAATGAATCTGTTCCGCATTGCACAGCCAAGGTACTGTTATAAATGAAAGTCTTACCCGGCTTATGCATTGTGAGCGTCATAATTGTCGGATCAACTTCTATAATCTTTAACTTTTTTCCGGCAATCCAAGTCCAGGCCGAAGGCCAAGGAGTCATAGCTCTCACAAAGCACTCTAACTGTTTAGCAGGCTTTGTCCAATCAATCAAGCCATCTTCTTTACTCAGACGTCCAACATAATTTGCTAAAGCGTCGTTTTGATCTTGTGGTGTAATATTACCACTAAAATAATCTACTAAAGTTTGCGGCAAAAGCTCAGCGCCTACTTCTGCCATTTTTTTACCCAAAGTTCCGGCAGTCTCTTGTGCAGTGATAGGAAAAGCTTTTTGTTTTAAGATCGGTCCGGTATCAAGATTTTTATCCATGAGCATAATAGTCACGCCGGTTTCAGAATCATTATTTAAAATAGGCGCTTGTAAAACTGCGGCGCCGCGATATTTAGGTAAGAGGGAACCATGCACATTAACGCAACCAAATTTAGGCAGACTTAAGATAGATTCAGGAATGATTTGTGCATACGCAATAACAACAATCGCATCAAGTTGCATTTCACGCAGTTGATCCGCAATTAAAGAAATTTTTTGCGGTTGTAGTACTTGCAAATCATGACCAACCGCAAAGGTTTTGACGGGCGGGGGAGTGAGTTCAAGATTTCTGCCGGCTGGCATATCCGGTTGCGTAACAACGACAACAATTTCAAAGCGCTCGTCAGTGCTGAGCGCCTCTAAACAAGGAATACTGATTTGCGGAGTGCCGACAAATGCAATGCGAAATGGTTTCATGTTATTTTACTGTATGAATATTCTTCGCTTTGTCGATAAAGAGGACTCCGTTAATATGATCTATCTCGTGTTGGATAACTCGAGCGAGTAATCCTTTTGCATCAATACTACGAGTGTTTCCTTCAGCGTCAATAAACGAACAGCGGACGCTTTTGTGTCGCTTAACATCACCGAAAGTTTGCGGTATAGACAGGCATCCTTCTTCGCCCCACTCTTTCAATAATGATTTTTTGATTAGTAGAGGATTGAACATAGCCAAAGGACCATCGCTCGTACTGACAATAATAAGCCGAATATTTTGCCCAATTTGCGGTGCCGCTAATCCAATTCCTTCATTATCTTTCATGGTTTGAGCCATATCGCGCCACAAATTTCCCAGGCTTGAAATTGCCTTGGGATCAATGGCTTCGGACATCGCGCGTAGTATCGGGTTCGGATGAAATACTAATGGCAGAGTTGTAGGCATAATAGCCTTATTATATATAATATAAGCAAAAAATCAAGTCAGCATTGTAGCAATTTAATACTAGAGGGGTGGTAAAACTGTCTCTCTTTTTATATACTGAATTTATGAAAGACATTGAACCGCTATCATTTAAAGATATTCTCGATAATAAAAAAGCCGGCCCAAAGGCTCCGGCATACGCTTGGCAAGATTTAGCATTGAAAGTTGAGCGAGAAATTAAGATTCCCGGCTTTAAACGCAGCGCTTTATTCAAAGTGTGTCGCGATTATCCTCGAGTCGTGATTGAACGCTGCTTAGCTGATACAAAAGAATTATGCCAAAGCGGAGAACAGTGGAGATATTTTTTTAAGGTTGTGACGACGAGTTCAAGCCCAGATCATAACACAAAGTAAGGTGACCGACGCCGAAAAGAGGTTCGTAGTTAACAATGCCCGGCGTTGCGCCCACGTCATCCAGTAATCCTAAAAATAAATCAAACACCGGAATATCTTCGCACGCCGCTTCCACGGCTAAGCTTTCAATCTCAGTCAATCCTTTTGCATTATTATCTTTAAGTATTTCGATCAAACGTTGATCGATTTTTTTTGCTTTAGCAGAATATCCGGCAGGAGATTGTTTGCTGAGTCGGTGCGAAAGATCGGCGGCGGCAATAATGCCGATACGTTTTTTACTGTTCAAGATAGTTTCTTGCAAGGCGGGAGCAAAAGCATGAATAAGGTCATGGCTATTATGCGGAACTATTAAGGGAACTATTGGCAATTTAATTTTATCTGAAATTAAAAATAATGGAACTGATGCGGCATAATCGAGTCCGGTATCGGTAGCAAGTCGCACAGGATATTCAGCTTCGAGATGTTCGCGAAAACGTCCGGCAAGTTCAAGATCTCCCGGAATACGCAAATCAGTTACCAAGTCTCCAAATATTTCAAAGTTGGCTTTAAGTTCTTGATGAACATTAATAGTAAAGTTGTTGTCCATTGTCGCACCCTTAGCGCTAATAAGTAGCAATGTGTCAAGTTTCGCTTGAATAATTCTTTCGGCAACTTGCTCTATAGCCGGAATGGTCGAGACAAATTGACTTGTATTTTCTTTTCCGATATTGGGAATCAATAATGGACTATGCGGCATAACCGCAGCAAAATGAAGAGACATAGTTATAGGGCGATACTAACTGGTGCGCCGTCACCATGTAGTTGAAGTACAATATCAGCAATTACGAAAACGTTGCTCCATTTATAACCGAGCTTGAGAAATGTATCCGCTGAAGTAACCGGACGCTTTAGTCCATTTTCAATAATATACACTGCCGGAGAACTTGGTGTTCTTACAATATCGCCGTTGTTTAAACGTACCGGATCGCCAGTAATATATGTAGCTAATTCAGTGTCGCTTGTTTTAATTATTTTTTTCAATTTGAATTTAGTTTTAAGCAATGAAGCGTCAAGAAGTGGTTGCTTAACACCTTCAAAAACCCAATAAACACCGCCGGTCTTTTTATCCTGCAGTAGGGCGCCTGTCGGATAGCTTGAGGTTTCTGTCAAAACCTCGCCGTCAATAAATGAACTTAATTCTGCTTCTTGAACTTGTATAATTTCATCAGGATTAAAGCCCATTTTCTTAAAGGCGGCAGGATTAACGAAGCGACGTTTATGATCATCAACTAATAAAAATATTCTTCCGTTTGGAATTCTTACAATTGAATATTGAGCAAATTTAATCGGCTCACCTTTTGGATATTTGTCTAAATCAGCTCGACTAACAATTTGAATACGGCTTGGATCATAACGAGAGGTCAGAGCGCTACGCGTTAAGAACGGACGTTTCATGCCGTTTTCAATTAACCATACACCGCCTTCGCCGGCAACTTGTAGCAGTGATCCACTTAAATAATCACGACTGAAGTAGCGTTGCCAGATTTTCCAAAAATTAAAATTTCCGTTGTAGACGTGGGGTGTGTAATTATATAATGCGGCGGTCGCAAGATTTTGAGGTGTAACACTCATTGGAGGTCGGCCGGTGTTTTGAATCGTATAGGTTTGACCAACTCTATATCGGTAGAGTTGAGGATTGTCCATATAATCTCTGAACTGCAAAGTGGCGCTGTTGATTTGTTTCCAAAGTCCGCGCCAACGATCATTACATCCTCCTCCGTCAGGGCACCCGTAACCTGCGGCCCAATCAAGCTGGCTTTGTGTGGGATTTTTTGCTTCAATCAAACTCTGTTCTTTTTGCAAAAGAACAAAAATAAATTTTGGATTAACATGATTGGCGCGGGAACGTTCATAGATTGCTTGCGCGGCGCTCATTGTCCTTCCTTCAGGATCAGTTACTGTATAAGTCGCGATAAAGCCACCTTTAGCATTAAGGAAAGCAATGATTTCTTCTTGACTCATTGAAGCTTCGTCGAAGATTTCTTGATCTCCGATAATAAAGTTCGGATCAAAATCCGCGCGCACGGCGAATGGCGCTAAGAAGAACAAAGCGGCGCTGAAAAAAAATAAAGCTGTAATATGTTTATATTGCTGCATCATTTTGATAGTATATCGTAAAAGTGCTCTTTAGACAACAAAAAACACCGTATATATAATAACGATGTTTTTTGTTTTTTATTTCACTGTCACTGCGATGTTGTTCTTGAGGTCAAGGGAAATACTTACTTTATCTCCGTGTTTAACTCGTCCGGCGACGATCTCGGAAGCCAATTCGTTCAAAATCATGTTTTGAATCACGCGCTTTAGGGGACGAGCGCCAAAAGTTTTATCAAAACTCTTTTCCGCGAGCATTTCTTTAACATTTTTAGCAATGCGGATCTTAATATCTTGATTTCTCAAACGAATTTCAACCTTACCAAGTTCAAGGTCAATGATTTTCACCAAGTCTTCTTTAATCAGACTCTTAAAGATGACGATTTCATCAATACGGTTTAAGAATTCCAATTTAAAGTGCTGCTTGAGAATCTTATCAATCTTTTCGCGCATTTCTTCCTGTTGCATAACTTTGACTCGTTCGGCGTCAGAATGATCCGAAAAGCCGATAGAATATTCACGAATAATTTCATTGCCTAAGTTTGAGGTCATGATAATGATTGTATTCTTGAAATTAACAGTTCGCCCCTTAGCGTCAGTTAAACGACCGTCATCCAGGATTTGCAATAAGACATTAAAGACTTCAGGATGAGCTTTTTCAATTTCATCAAACAAAATAACACTGTACGGTTTACGACGGACGCGATCGGTTAATTGTCCGCCTTCTTCATAGCCGACGTAGCCGGGAGGGGAGCCGATCATTTTGGACACTGAATGTTTTTCCATGTACTCACTCATATCAAGACGGATCAAAGAATTTTCGTCATTAAACATAAATTCGGCCAAAGCTTTTCCTAATTCAGTTTTTCCTACGCCGGTCGGTCCAACAAACAAAAATGAACCCATTGGTTTTTTTTCTTCGTTAATGCCAACACGTGAACGTCTGATCGCATGAGCAACCGAAGAAATCGCGGCGTCTTGTCCGACAACACGGGTACGCAAATCATCTTCAGCGCGAGCCAACTTCTTTACTTCTGATTCAAGCATCTTCGCAACCGGGATTCCAGTCCAACGCGCCACAACTCGAGCAATGTCTTCTTCGTCAATTTCTTCTTTAAGAATTTTTTCTCCGTTCGAATTCAGTTTATTCAAATCGTTTTCCTCTTTCTTAATTTTTTTAAGCAAATCAGGGATTTGTCCGTATCTGATTTCTGCGACTTTAGTCAGGTCATCCCCTCGACGCTGAATAGTTTCAGCTTCAGCTTTCAGTAAATCGATTTGATTTTTATGAGCCCTGATACGACCAATGCTGTCTTTCTCATTTTTCCAACGTAGTTCAAGTTGAGCAGCTTTTTCTTTTAAGTCCGATAATTCTTTGCTTACTAACTTTAACTTAGCGTCATTGCGTTTATCGCGAATCAGCCCGGCTTTATTCAGCTCAAGCGTGCGAATTTCTTTTTTTAATATATCGAGCTCTTCAGGAGAAGAATCAATTGACATGCGAAGCGCTGAAGTGGCTTCATCCATTAAATCAATGGCTTTATCAGGCAAAAATCGGTCGCTGATATAACGATTGGAAAGTTTAACAGCAGCAACAACTGCAGAGTCGCTAATCTTTACACCGTGATGAAGTTCATACTTATCTTTAACACCGCGTAAAATTGAAATAGCGTCTTCTTCAGTAGGTTCTGAGACATACACCGGTTGAAAACGACGTTCGAGTGCCGTGTCTTTTTCAATATATTTCTGATATTCACGTGTGGTTGTTGCACCAATTGCGCGTAGTGTTCCTCGGGATAACGCCGGCTTTAACATATTAGCCGCATCGGCGGCGCCGTCGGCTGAACCCATGCCAACAATGGTATGCAATTCATCAATAAAGAGAATAATACGTCCGTCGTTTGATTCAATCTCTTTAATTAACGCTTTCAGTCGATCTTCAAATTCACCGCGGAATTTTGCTCCGGCGATGAGTGAGCCAAGATCAAGAGAAATTAATTCTTTGTTTTTAAGGCTTTCGGGAACGTCGCCGGAAATAATACGTTGCGCCAAACCTTCGATAATTGCGGTTTTACCGGTGCCGGCTTCTCCGAGTAAGACCGGATTATTTTTTAAACGTCGTGAAAGAATTTGCATGACACGTTTAATTTCATCATCTCGTCCGATGACAGGATCAAGTTTATGGTCGCGTGCCATCTGCGTTAAGTTGGTAGTATATTTTTCAATAACGCGAAAACGTGTTTCCGGTTCCTGACTGTCTACCTTTTTATCACCGCGAATTGATTTGATAGCTTCAAGTAATTTTTTGCGAATGATATTTTTAGCTAGTAAAATTCGCTGCGCATCAGATTTTGTTTCAAGGATGGCGAGAAGAATATGTTCAGTTGAAACAAATTCGTCTTCCATCATCCCGGCTTCTTTAACTGCTCGTTCAACAATCATCGCCATTTCGGTTGTGCCCTGTACCATGCCGACTGAAGCTTGAACTTCAATTTTTGGTAGTTTTTCAATTTCTGCTTCAGCAAGTTCTCGCAAGGCTTCGGTATCTACTTCAAAATTTTCCAAAATTGGTTTGACCATCCCTTCGCTTTGTTCAAGCAAAGCCAAGAGCATATGGAGGCCGCTGATATATTGTTGGCCATATTCTTGAGCGATAACCTGAGCATTAATAATTGCTTCTTGAGATTTATGTGTAAATTTGTCTAACATATTTTTCATCTGTCATCCCCGCGAAGGCGGGGATTAGCACTCGTATTATAAGACTGCTAATATTTATTGTCAATCCTTAATATGTCACGTATAATAAAAATGACTAATATTTCTAATTTTACCCTGTAAAAACTGTATGGACAAGACAGTGCTACTCGGGGTGCCAATTTCAGTTCTCAAAGCTTCTGAACGTGAACGAGCAATCAGACGGCTCTTATTTCGTCGTCATGCTCATATTGTAACCCCCAATCCCGAATTCTTACTCCTGGCGCAGCAAGACCAGGACTTTTTTTCAGTGCTTTTAAAAGCAGATCTTTCAATCCCTGACGGCATTGGCTTGAAATTTGCCGCCTGGATTAACGGAGTAAACATTCACAGATATAGCGGCGCCAACCTTGTTCAATATCTTTTAAAAATTGCCGATCAAAAACATTTGCGCGTTGCAGTGGTGAATTGGCGATATGGCCTGTCCAGTGATTCAGATATCGTTAATGCTATTAAAAAGCGTTATCCCTACTTAAAGACTTTTGTTTTTTCAATGGACAAGAAGGATATTCACTATGATGTTAAACCACTGAGAGCATTTCGTCCTGATATCGTCTTTGTCGCGTTCGGTGCTCCTGAACAGGATATCTTTATACGACGTCGATTGCTCAGAGATGTAACGTCCGTAGCCATTGCCATGGGTGTTGGAGGCAGTTTTGACTTTTTAACCGGAAAAATAAAACGAGCTCCTAAGATTTTTCAAAATTTGGGCTTTGAATGGCTCTGGCGTTTAATGAAACAGCCGTGGCGAATTAAAAGAATTTGGAACGCCGTAGTTAAATTTCCTTTAGCGATTATCGGTTGGCAGTTTAGACGATTTAAATATAGACCTAATGTGGTTGCATTAATTGTTAATTCTGATAACGAAGTGCTACTTCTTAATGCCGCAGGACATCGAACATATTGGGGATTGCCGCAGGGCGGTGTTGAAAAAAGAGAAAGTCTCGAAGAAGCGGTGAGACGTGAGGTTCAGGAAGAAACCGGTTTGACAGATCTTCTACTTGTGTCAGTATATCCGAAGATGTATCAATATGAATGGCCGAAGCACTATACTAATAAAGGGTATAAGGGCCAACGTCAAAGTTTTTGCATTTTGCGCTACAGAGGTCCTCGTAACGGAGTGCGAACCAATCCAGTAGAACACAAAGGATTTCGCTGGGTGCGACTTGAAGATCTGACAAAGGCGGCCAGTCCGGTACATCGAGCGCAGTATGAGATATTTTTGAAAACATATTATGAATCCAAGCGAACAAAAAAATAATATTATTTTAAGCGGCGGTGGTACGGGCGGATCAGTTACGCCTTTGATTGCAGTTGCGGAAGAAATGGAGATACGACAAAGGGGACGATATGCGTTTCATTGGGTTGGAACAGACTCAGGAATTGAACAACGACTGACCAGCGGATATCCTTTTACATATCACGCAATTGCCGCCGGCAAATTGCGTAGATATTTTTCAGTCCAGAACTTTTTGGATTGGATAAATATTATGATTGGTTTTTTCCAATCATTGGCGCTACTGCATTCTTTAAAACCTCGTATCGTGATGAGTGCCGGAGGTTTTGTTAGTGTACCGTTAATTTGGGCCGCACGTTTATTGGATATTCCAATTCTTATTCATCAGCAAGATTTTAGACCGGGGCTCGCTAATACATTAATGGCGCCTGTTGCTACGGTGATTACTACCGTCTTTGAAAAGAGCCTAACTGATTATGGTCAGAAAGCGCAATGGATCGGTAATCCAATGAGACAACAGATAAAAGCTGCTCGCGCCGAAACACATACTAAGCCGTGTCTTTTAGTTTTGGGCGGAGGCACAGGTTCTCAATCTATTAATGATTTAATTAGCAATAACCTTAAACAACTGCTTGAGTTTGTTGATATTGTTCATATTACCGGCAAGCATGATACACGATCAGTTTTGCGCGAAGATCTGCCCGGCTATCAATCATATGATTTACTTGATAGTTTTCATATGGCAAAAGCTATGGCTAACGCTGATATTGTTGTGACGAGAGCCGGGCTCGGTACGCTTTCAGAGTTGTCATATTTAGGGAAAACTACCATCATTATTCCTATTCCTGATTCACATCAAGAGGATAACGCGAATTATTTTGCCCATCACAAGGCGGCGATCGTGCTTGATCAAAGAAAATTAGATAATGAAACTTTTGTTTCAACAATACGCGATCTAAACTCCAATCAAACTAAGCGCGAAGAATTATCTCACAATATTAAAGAAGCGATGAAGCAAGATGCGAATGAAACTATGGTGGAGATTGTTGACAAAATTATAAAAAAGTAATAAGAAGAAGGAAATAGTTAAAATAAAACAACAAGTGGCACATTAAAATAGAGGAGAGTTAGATGAAAAATTCATTAAAGTTAGTCTGCACCACCGAGCCCATAACTGTAACTCCAGAATTAATGGATAGAACAAAGAATGCTGTTATTGCAGCAATCAATTGGATGTCCATGCTTTTGGATTTTTTTCAGAAATGGAAAAAATCTGGTAAGGAATTTATTAAACCGACAAAGAAGATTGTGGTTGGTGCTAAATTGAAAGCAAATTTTTATGAAGTTATTGGTAAGCCCGAACTTCAGGAGATTATTGATTTCATCAAACAGAAAAAAGAAATTTTACCCAATGAACATGGCTTAGCCTTAGCAGCGTACGCTATGCTTCCACCGCTTGAAAAAATAATTGGTGAAAATTTTCAGCTCATCGGCGTTGATGAAGTTAAGAAATTATACCCCATCGCAGCCGATGAAAATGGCCCTGATTCTTATCTGGTTTCAATTTTTACAGATGATGAAACAGAGCCGGTATTAGGCTGGTTTCGTTGGAATGGTAAAAATCATCCCAAAAAGTATTATGTGTTGAGTTTCTCAAAATAAATAACTTTTTTTAGCAGCTAAGCCCTTGGAATCAAGGGCTTTTTTGTTGACAAAATGTAGAATGAAGACTATAACAAAAGAAATAGTTCTTCAAATTAAAAAAACAGGAGGTAATCTTGAGTCAATTTCCCGCCTTTCTTGGCGAACCATTATTTGCCAAGAATATTAATCTTTGTTCAGGACTTTCCATTGATGCGACAATCCATCCGAAACGCTTATTGCATATCGGTTATACTAATGATGCCGCAGCTCCAAAATATTTTGATTTTCGTAAACTGCCATGCAGGGGTAGGGCTAGTTTGGAAATAGCACCCTCTACAGAAACTGTGGTAGCCCATCATCTTATAGGTTTGGTGCAGAAAAAAGACAAGTCGCATTTAGTGTATGCCGTGCCTAAATTGATACGGCAGACCCTGAATGAAAATCCAACGTGCTTTGATCTGTTTCAAAAGCACGCCATTTATGTGCCTGTCGCTTCTGATACACCCAAAGATAAAGAAATAGTTATGTTAAAGTTAGTGCCGAACGTATGTCCAAAGGGAGTTTATTGGTATTGGGTATATGTTCCTACTAAGGTTCAATTACGGCCTGATGCATATATCGCATATGTGGCCCGGTAATGACTCAAATTAGCCTCAACAAACGAGCGTAAGCGTGCCCCGATTCCTTTTGTGTTTCGGGGCATTCTTTGTTAGGCTAAAGATATGGATTTTTCTAAAATCAAAAAAATATACATGATCGGCATCAAAGGCGTGGGAATGACCATGTTGGCTGAGTTTTTGGCGCACGAAGGGCTTGAAGTCAGTGGTAGTGACATTAAAGGGTCATACCTTACCGACCAAGCCGCAATCGCTTTAAAAAATGCCGGAATTCATATTCATGAGGATTATGCCGCTGAACATATCAGCAATGACTTTGATTTGATTATTCATACTTCGGCTTTTACATCTGAAAATTGTATTGAAGTAAAAACTGCATTGGAAAGTCAAATAAAAACCGTAACCTTTGTTGAAGCCTTAGCTGCGGTTTTTAATTCTCGTTTTGGAGTGGCCGTGTGCGGTTCGCACGGAAAAACAACGACGAGCGCCTGGCTCGGTTTTGTCTTAAAAGAATGCGGCCTAGAACCTAATGTTATGGTTGGATCAGGCGTACCGCAATTTAACGGCGCAGGACTTGTAGGAAAATCAAACACCTTAGTTATCGAAGCTGATGAATATCAAAATAAACTAAAATATTTTAATCCGAAAATGATTCTTTTAAATAACATTGATTATGATCATCCGGATTTCTTTCCTGACTTAGCGGCGTACGAACAAGCGTTTGTAGAATTTATTTTTAAATTGCCAAAGTCCGGGACATTGATAACAAATTATGACGATAAGACAATTAAAAAAATTGTTCCAGCGTATTGCAAAGGAAGAATAATGAGCTATGGAAAAAACAAAGACAGCGATTATATCATTTCAAATATTGCATGGGACGGACAAAAACAATTTTTCAAACTTCAATTAAAAGACGAAGACGGTATTTCTGATGTTGGAGACTTTTCTATTTTATTAAATGGCGAACATAATGTTCATAACGCCACTGCGGTTATTATTGCAGCAATCGAATTAAACGGCGATTTGCATTTGATTCGTAAAGCAGTCGGAGAATTTACCGGAACGTCAAGACGCATGCAGAAGATGGGAGAATACAAAGGTGCGATTATTATTGATGATTACGCGCATCATCCAACTGAAATAAAAGCTACTTTAGCCGCTGCAAAAGAAAAATGGCCGAAGAAAAAAATCCGCGTTGTGTTCCATCCTCATACCTTTAGCCGAACAGCTGCGCTACTTGATGATTTTGCCCAAAGTTTTAAAAATGCCGATGAAGTGATTATTTTAGATATTTATTCCTCAGCGAGGGAGCAAGCTGGTGTTATTGATAGTGCGGTATTAGTTGAAAAGATCAAGGCTTTTCAGGGAGACAAAAAAGAGCTACGATATATTCCTAGCTTCGGGGAAGTTGAATCATATCTTAAAAACAGTATAGGAGATAACGATGTAATCATATTAATGGGTGCTGGAGATGTATTTAGAATCGGTGAAGCACTACTTAAACACGATGTTTAGCGAACAACTCAAACAGAATTATCCATTGGCAGATTTGTCTACCTTTAAAATCGGGGGGAACGCCGAGTATTTTGCCGAGCTTAGAACTAAAGAAGAAGTTGAAGCGGCTTTTGCGTGGGCAAAAGAACAAAATGTACCAATCACTGTTTTGGGAGGAGGTAGTAATATTTTGATAAACGATGCCGGTGTTAAAGGTTTGGTGGTGAAACCGCATAATCACATTCTTGAATTTTCAGAACAAGCGTGCATTTGTGGAACAAGTATTGAGGTTAAGCAATTGGCTGAAGCTGCTTTTGACAAATCATTATCAGGTATTGAATGGTCAATCGGAATTCCGGGTTCAGTGGGCGGTGCAATCCGCGGCAACGCCGGTGCACACGGAGGAAGTTTTGATAAAGTCGTTGATCGAGTTGTTGTCTTTGATGCTGAAAATTTTTCCTGGCATTCTTTTGCGAAAGAAGAATGCGCGTTTACGTACAGAACTAGTCGTTTTAAACTTGAGCCCCACTATATCATTTGGGAAATTCATTTGAGTTTGTCGGCAGGGGACCTAAACACGATGAAACAAGCAATGGATGAATATCGTGATTACCGAAAGAATTCACAGCCCAAAGAACCGAGCGCCGGTTGCATTTTTAAAAATTTATTTGCAGCTGACGTTGAAAAGCAAAACAAAGAATTGTATGAGCAAGCTGTAGCTGACAATAAAGTAAGAGGAGGGAAGATCGGCGCTGGATATCTTGTACAGAGTCTGGGCTTAAAGGGATTATCAAATGGTGGAGCAAAAATCAGCGAACAACACGCCAATTTTATTGTAAATGCAAAAAATGCTAAATCTGAGGATGTCGCAGCCATTATTGCGATAGTTAAGGAAAAAGTAAAATATCATTTTAAAATAGAGCTTGACGAAGAAGTACAGCGTCTCGGTTTTTAGCCCTTGACTTTATTAGTATAATGTGTTAATTTATAAAAAATTTTGTTTCTAACTTTTTTAAAAAGGAGCTCTTTTAATGAAAAATTTTCTCATTATTCTCATGATTATAGGTGTTGGAGCCGTGGCTTTAGGGACTGGCCTTCTTTTAAGTAAGGAGCCTGGCTATATGACAGCTGGCTGTATTATATTTTTTGCAGGCACTGCGGCAATTTTTTGCTCTGCGATTGTACAGAAATTTCGTAATGGCGGAGAATCTGATGTTGTTCCGCAATTAAAGTACCTTGAAAGCAGTGAAAAGAATTATTAAAATCAGTAGTTTTATAAAAAGGGATGTCCTCGGGCAACCCTTTTTTAATTAAAACATTGGACTTTTTTGCTAAAATGAGTTATACTAAAAGTATAATAATTATTATGACTACTAAAAAACGCAATATATTGATTGCTGTAGGTGTTGTATTGCTCCTTGGGGCAGCAGGATACTTTTCAAGCAAAGGAAAGAGTAATATTGAATATACAACTGCTGACGTACAACGCGGAACGCTCATTCAGAGTGTAAGCGAAACAGGAACTATTACTCCGGCAAAAGAAATTGAATTAAATTTCATGAGTTCAGGTCAATTGGCAAAGCTCAATATTAAGGTGGGCGATCAGGTTGTTCCGGACCAAGTATTGGCACAAATTGATTTGAGCGGCCTTGCTATAAAAGAGACAGAAGCTCAAGCCAGTTTAAATGTGTCTCAAGCATCAGCACAGCAGGCCACTGCGTCGTATGAGTCAGCCAAGAGAGAATATGATAAGACAGTTGCAAGTTTAACTGAAACCTTGCGTCAAGCTGAAAAAACCAAAGCTGATCTTGAAGATAAAGGAGCTGCGACAGTGACAACATATGAACAAGCAATAGCAACAGCGCAAGCCTCACTCGCTTCGACAACTACAACATATCAGCGCGGCATAGATAATAAGTATGAATCTTTGCAGCAGACGCTTGAAAATAAAATCGCAAATGCGACTACGGCACTCGATGCAATTAATAGAATCAAAACTGATCCGGATTTAAGACCCACCTTCAGTATTCAAAACTCTTCCATTGTTTCTGCCTTGAATACGGCTTATGAACAATCCAGAATATTATTAAGCTCTGCTTCGGGCAAGGCGACTTACTCAAAGAATAATCGTAGTTACGAGAACGTAGTTGCCGCGTATGTCGCATCTCAGTCAGTATTAAGCAAAACTTCCGAAACACTCAGTCTTACTTTTAGCGCATTAGAAAATTCAATTGCTAATTCAAATTATACGCAAGCAGAATTGGACGCCGCAAAAGCAACCATTGACGCGCAAACTTCAACAATATCGACGGCTATCAATACAATACAAAGTTCCAAGCAAGCCTATGATGACGCACGCTTGTCTTACGATACTAATGTCTTGTCAGCTCAGCAAAGTTTGAATCAAGCTCAAGTAAATTATAATAATGGTTTGATTACAGCGCGTAACGCCGTAAATACAGCAAAGACTAATAGGGATCAGCAAATCGGTTTGGCTCAATCACGTGTTGATAATGCCTCATCGGCTGCTAATGTCGCTCGTGCGCAAATCGGACAAGCAAGCGCCAATCTTTCAGCGGTGCGAAATCAAATTGCTGACAACTCGTTAAAGTCCCCAATTAAAGGAGTTATTACTAAAATAAATTATGAAATAGGGGAGCAGGTAACACCAAGTAAAGCTCTTGTTTCAGTTTTAACTGAAAACAATTATCAAATCGAAGTTGATATTTCAGAAACAGATATTGCTAAATTAAAATTAAACGATTCAGCGGAAATTACTCTTGATGCGTTGGGCCCAGATATTAAATTTACTGGTAAAGTATATTTTATTGAACCGGCTGCTACGATTATTCAAGGCGTAACTTATTATAAAGTTAAGATAAGTTTTGATCCGACTGGGCAATCAGCGGTAAAACCGGGCATGACAGCAAGCGCTGTCATCATGACTAATAAGCGAGAGAATATTCTTATCATGCCAGCTAGAGCCGTAGTTGAGAAAGACGGAAAAACAATTGTGCGTATTTTAGAAAATGAAGTTGTTCGTGAAGCTGAAATACAGATTGGCCTGAGCGGAGATGACGGCATGGTTGAAGTAGTAAGCGGTGTCAACGAGGGAAACAAAGTTGTAACCTTTATCAAAGATCCGAATAAAAAATAATGTTAATTCGCATACAAGATTTAAAGAAAGATTATATAAATGAGGAGGTCGTGACATCAGTATTGCACGGCCTTTCCTTTACTATAGAGTCCGGGGAATTTGTTTCAATCATGGGCCCTTCAGGTTCAGGCAAATCAACACTCATGCACATTCTTGGATTTTTAGATCGCGCGACAAGCGGTTCTTATGAATTTGATGGTCGCGAAGTCGGTTCAATGTCTGACGATGAGTTGGCGGCTTTTAGGAATAAAAAAATTGGTTTTGTTTTTCAGTCTTTTAATTTATTGCCGCGTACGAGTGTGCTTGAAAATGTGAAAATGCCTCTGCTCTATTCTTCTGATTTAGTAGAAAATCCGAGTAAGTTAGCTGAAAAAGTCCTAGGACAAGTTGGGCTCGGTCACAGACTTCATTATTTTACTAATCAAATTTCCGGTGGTGAAAAACAGCGTGTTGCCATTGCGCGCGCGTTAATCAATAACCCCTCGGTTATTTTTGCTGATGAACCGACTGGTAATCTTGATTCAAAATCAGGCGTGCAGGTTATGGGTATTTTACAAAAACTCAATGACGAGGGACATACTGTCATTCTCGTCACGCATGAAACGTATACATCAGAACATGCCAAACGAATTATCAGTATGAAGGACGGAATGATTATTTCTGATAAACCCGTAGCGCATCGGCGTTTTGCCACAGAAGACGCTTTGCTGAAATAGCAATGAGAAAAGATTATTATTACAACCTTATTTCGGGAGCTTTTCGCGCTCTTAATGCGGCACGTCGTCGCAGTATTTTAACGATGCTCGGTATTATTATCGGTGTCGCGGCGGTTATTATCATCATGGCAATCGGCTCAGGCGCTCAGTCTTTAATCTTGTCACAATTTGAAAGTTTTGGTTCAAATTTGGTCGGTGTGTTGCCGGGCAAATCTGAAGATAACGGGCCGCCTGCTGCAGTGTTTGGCGTTACGATTACCACTCTGACTTTAGATGATGCTATAGCATTAGGTCAAAAAAACAATGTTCCGCATGCCGTTGCAATCGAACCGGTTAGTCAAGGAGCGGGCGCAGCCAGTTGGCGTAGCCAAAGTTATGATACGACATTTTTCGGAACAAGCGCTGATTATATTGAAGTCGAAGGCGGTGAACTTGAATCAGGTAGATTTTTCAGTAGCGATGAAGTTGATGCGACGGCTCGAGTTGTAGTGTTGGGCTCTACGGTAAAGGATGAATTGTTTGGACAAAATGAAGCTGTCGGCCAGACCATCCGTTTAAAAAATACCGCGTTGACTGTTATTGGTGTAATGAAAGAGCGGGGGACAGTCGCCTTCCAAAATCCGGATGATCAAGTCATATTGCCGATAACAACATTGCAAAAATTAATTTTAGGAGTTAACCATCTTGGCTTTTTACGCGTGAAAGTTGATTACGGAGAGAACATCGATCAAACAATGGAAGATGTTGCAAGAACTTTGCGCGAACGCCATGAAATTAAAGATTCAAGCGGAAAAAGTGATGATTTTACCATTCAAAATTCTCGCGACGCCATTGATACGCTTACCGCAGTAACCGGCGGACTTAGTTTTTTTCTTGCTGCCATGGCCGCGTTGTCACTTTTGGTTGGCGGTATCGGGATTATGAATATTATGCTAATCCGTGTTGTTGAGCGCACTCGAGAAATTGGTTTGCGCCAAGCAGTTGGGGCTCGGCGTTTTGATATTATGGCGCAGTTTTTAACTGAAGCCGCAGCGATTACACTGTCAGGAGGAATTATCGGTATAATCGTCGGTGAAATTATTGCAGTTATTATTGCGTTGATTGCGCAACAGCTTGGCTATGACTGGCCTTTTGGCTTTTCCTTTACGGCAATTATCGTGGCGGTTTCGGTTTCAATTGCTGTTGGTTTAATTTTTGGTTTATACCCGGCGGCTAAAGCAAGTAAGTTAGATCCGATTGAAGCGTTGCGATACGAATAATATGACAATTTTTAATTCCATTACTAACTCTCTTAAGCTCATGCGCGCCAATAAAATGCGCACGGGCTTAACCTTGCTCGGTTTGATTATCGGTATTATGACCGTTATCATTGTTTTTTCTGCGGGTGAGGGAATTAAAGGATTATTATTCGGTCAACTGGAAACTTTCGGTACTGATACAATTAATACCGAAATCAAAGTTCCTAACAGTCAAACCGGAAATGCGTCTGATAGCAAATCAAGCACGGCAATGGTCGGCGGCGTGCAGATTACAACCTTGACGCTTGATGATATGAAAGCCGTAAATCGCTTACCAAATATTCAAACAAGTTATGGCGCGGTATTAAGTCAAGAAGCAATCTCCTACGGTAATGAATTGCGTAACGCATTTATTTACGGTTTGAGCAGCACTTATTTAGATATTGATAAATCAACTTTAAAAGAAGGACGTTTTTATACTGAATCAGAAGAGCGCTCGCTCGCGTCTGTAGTTGTGCTCGGATCAGGTATAAAAGAAAAACTGTTTGGCGACTCTGACGCGGTTGGTAAAACAATTCGTTTGCGTAGAAACGCGTTTACCGTTATTGGAGTTATGGCAGAACGAGGGAGCGTAATGTTTATTAATTTTGATGATTACGTCTATATGCCTGTCACGACTTTGCAAAAAAAAGTCATGGGCATTGATCATATTTCCTACTTTATTTCAAAAATGAAAGATCCGAGTTCACCGGAAGCTACTGTTGAAGAAGTAAGTGATACATTAAGACGCAGACATGAAATTACTGATCCACTACGCGAAGATTTTAATGTGACATCAATGGCCGAAGCTATGGATATTTTAAATACTGTCACTAGTGCAATTACATTTTTACTTCTAGCAATCGTTATTATTTCTTTGGTTGTCGGGGGAGTTGGAATTATGAACGTTATGTATGTTGCTGTTACTGAGAGAACTATGGAAATCGGTTTACGAAAAGCCGTCGGTGCAAGTTCGTCTAATATTTTGCGGCAATTTTTAATTGAATCAATACTCTTAACAGTTGTTGGCGGTGTTATAGGTTGTGTGCTCGGAACCGGATTTTCATTTCTTATCAGTGTAATAGCAAATTCCATGGGTCTTTCGTGGACATTTGCCGTGCCACTTAAGGCGTTTGTTGTTGCTTTGTCTTTTAGCGCATTTTTCGGAATTATCTTTGGTGTCACGCCGGCGCGCGCCGCAGCAAAACTTGATCCGATTGAAGCGCTGCGCAGCGAATAATTATACAAAAAAAGAGGCGATTGTTTCGCCCCTTTTAAGTTAGAAATTAATTAGTTAGCAATCTTCTGCCTTCTGTGTAAACTATAAACAGAATAAGAGTAATAAAAGCCAGACCTATTGCTATCCCTAATACGAATAAAGTATAAGCCAAAAAATAATTTATAATGAATGCTTTAATGTTTACGCTAAAGACAACAATTAGCGGAAAGTCCATAAGCTTACTTAAAGCCAAGATACAACATGCAAGAATAAACGCTGATAGCTCAGCTGCTATAATCCATAGCAACGTTACTATTGATTTATAAAAAATTTCATCTATTTTCAAGGAACCTTCCCTCCATTAAATTTTTTTTAGATTTTCCTCAATTATGCTACAATAATAAAGAAATTGTCAACAATGGCCATGAAAATTATTATAAAGTGCCTGTGGAGCTTATTTATCGCCGGATTCCTTATTCTGGGCGTTGTTTTGATTTTGATTGGATTTAATATCAAGCATGTCGCTTCTGTCTATTCTAATGTCCAGGCCGGCAAAAGTAATTTGGAAAAGTCTTTAACTTTAGCACAAAGTTCCGATTTCAAATCTGCTCATGAATCAGCCGTCACCGCAGTCGGACATTTTAAGTTTGCTTCGAATGAAACGAAAGCGATTAAATTAGGTCCGGTTGGCTATCTTAAAATAGCAAGCAATTATAAAAATGACGCAGAACATTTAGTATTAGCCGGACAATCCTTAGCTGAAGCTATGGAGAATGCGACCGCCTATGCTTTTGATTTAGGTGATGTAATCAAGGCCAATAGTAATGTGACTTTTTCTCAGTTGCCTGCCGAAGAACGTCGTCGAATTTTAGCAGCAATTTATAATTCAAGTTCAACATTAAACTCTGTTGATTCCAACTTAAACGAAAGCTTGGACAATTTAAAAAGTATCAACTCTTTTAGTTGGTTCGGTCCCTTGAGTGTTCGTTTGGAGGAATTAAAAGAAAAGATTAGTGAGGGACAGGAAACAATTCAGGACGCCTCTCCTTTAACCCAGCTTTTGCCACCGTTACTTGGTTATCCTGAAACTGCTCGCTTTTTACTTCTTTTGCAAAACAGCGATGAACTTCGTCCCACGGGAGGATTTATCGGAACTTACGGAATCATTCAAACTAAAGACGGAGATTTTGAACGTTTTGAAACACATGACATTTATCATCTTGACATTCCGATTCAAGATAAATTTTCAGTAACGCCGCCTGAACCTTTGAAACAATATCTCGGAGTTTCAAAATGGTATATGAGAGATGCAAACTGGTCACCGGACTTCCCGACAGCGGCGCAAACCGTTTCAGATTTTTACAAAAAAGAAAATGCCTTGCAAGTTAAAACTGATCCAATTTCTGACTTTGACGGAGTGATAGCTATTACTCCGGAACTAATTACGGATTTGATGAAATTTACGGGACCAGTGACGATTGGAAAAGATACCTACACACCGGAAAATTTTGTAGATCTTTTGCAGTATAAAGTTGAACGATCATATATTCAGTTGGGAACGCCGGAGTGGCAACGTAAAGAAGTGATCGGTGATATTGCGAAACTTATTAAACAAAAATTATTAGATACGCCATTAGGAAAATGGCCGGAAATGATTAGATTGGTTTCGAATAATGTTGCGCGAAAAAATATTTTGCTTTATGCCAATGACCAAAATCTGCAAAAACTGATTCTTGAAAATGGTTGGGGTGGGGAAATCAGACAAGATTGGGGCGATTATCTTATGGTGGTTGATGCTAACTTGGCGGCGCTAAAAACTGATGCTGTGATGGATCGTCAAATTCAGTATCAGCTAAAAGAAACTGAAAACGGATTTAAAGCGGTTTTAACATTGCGCTATTCCAACAACGGACAATTTGATTGGAAAACAAGTCGCTATAGAAGTTACACTCGAGTGTATGTTCCCGGCGGAAGTCGTCTTTTGAAAGCCGAGGGTTTTAGCCAGGGCAAGGTTGATATCGGAGAAGAGTTTGGCAAGACTTGGTTTGGAGCTTTTATCTCAGTAGAACCAAGTCAAATCGGCACAATGACCTTTGAATATGAATTGCCCAATTCAATAGTTCAGAATCTTAAAAAATACAGTAATTATCGCCTTACGATTCAAAAACAACCGGGCAAACAAGTTAGCCGCTTGTCTGTTGACCTAAACTTCATAAATGAGATAAAATCCTATAGTCCAGCGAATTTTTATTCAGAAGCTCCTAATCACCGTAGTTTAAAGGCAGACGGGGATTTGCTTACAGATCGGAGCTATTTTGTTAATTTTTAGTATGTTTATCAAACGAATAGGTATTGACCTAGGAACGACCTATACTCTCGTACATGTCCCGCGTCGCGGGATTGTTATTAATGAGCCGTCGGTCGTTGCTATCTCAATGAGCGACAAAAAGATTCTGGCCGTAGGAAATGAGGCCAAAGACATGCTCGGCAGAACGCCGGGTAATATTGTTGCGATCAAACCTTTGAAGGACGGAGTTATTGCTGACTATCATACTACTGAAGCGATGCTTCGTTATTTTATCAATAAAGCTTTAGCCGGAGTTCGTTTATTTCGTCCGGAAGTTATGGTTGCGGTTCCAGCAGGAATTACGTCAACTGAACGACGCGCGGTTATTGACGCGACGATTGCCGCCGGTGCTAAAGCCGCCTACATTATTAAAGAACCGATTGCCGCGGCCATTGGTGCTGATATTCCCATTGGTTCACCATCAGGACATATGATTGTCGATATAGGAGGAGGTACTGCGGAAATGGCAGTTATCTCATTGGGCGGAGTTGTTACTTCAACATCAGTTCGAGTTGGAGGTACAAAATTTGATTCATCAATTATTGATTACATTCGACGAAAATATAATTTAGTAATTGGTGAGCGAACCGCTGAAGAAATTAAAATCGGCATTGGTTCAGCGTTGTATCTTGAAGATAAACTAACTATGGAAATTCGCGGTCGAGATATTATTACCGGATTACCTAGAAATATTATTGTCTCATCGGACGATGTTACCGAAGCAATTCAAAACGAACTTGAAGCAATTATTGCGGCTGCTAAAAATGTTTTACGAGATACGCCCCCGGAATTATCTTCTGACATTATGGATAAAGGAATGGTTTTGTCAGGTGGATCTTCTCTGTTGCGCAACCTTGATCAACTCTTATATAGAACGACTGATGTTCCTGCGTACGTGGCTGACGATGCACTTTTATGTGTGGCAAAGGGAACGGGTATTGCTTTGGAAAATCTTGATTCGTATAAGAGAAGTATCTTCGCAACTAAGTAAATTTCATGATTATCGGCATAGACGCCAGTCGCGCCAACCGAGCTCATAAAAGCGGAACCGAATGGTATTCGTATTATGCAATCAGAGCTTTGGCGAAATTGGATGATCACAACGAATATATTTTGTATACCGATACTCCTTTAAGCGGAGGATTGGTGGATTTGCGCGACAGCGAAGAAAATACATCAGTCAAGTATAAAGATGGGTTTCAGATTTTAAAGAGTCCGCATAATAATTTTAAAGCAAAAGTTTTAAAATGGCCCTGGAAGTTTTTTTGGTCTCAGGGACGACTTTCTTTGGAAATGCTTTTTAATGCTCCTGACCTACTTTTTGTACCGGCTCACGCACTTCCTATCTTTCATCCGCGAAAATCTGTCGTTACTATTCATGACATTGGTTTTAGACGTGAGGGCGCATTGTATGAACGTACTCAGATTGGTGCTGAAAAACAACGTCGTCAAGGAGTAATTAATGCTTTGGTTAGAATAATAAGTGCGGGCAAGTATGGAGCCAATAGCTTTGATTACCTTGATTGGTCAACTTCTTTTGCTTTACGTAAGGCCCGGGCGATTATCGCCATATCGGCTTTTACTAAAAGAGAATTGATGGAAATATATAGTAACGACGGCAAGAACATTAGCGTTATACATAACAGCTACAATGATAAGCTCTATTGCGCCAAAGCAAAAGATCCTATTTCGACCGAGGTACTTGTTAAGTACGGATTGCAAGAGCCATATATATTTTACGTGGGTCGACTTGAAAAAAAGAAGAATATTGCAACTTTGGTTGAGGCTTTTTACTTTTTAAAAACTCAACACCCTGAGTTACCACATAAACTATATTTGATTGGCGACGCCAGTTTTGGTTTTGATGATATTAAATATTCGATTCATGGTTTTAGATTGGAAAATGAGATTAAGACAACCGGTTGGGTAGCAGAGAATGATCTTCCGTATATCTATAGCAAGGCAGATGCGTTTGTTTTTCCTTCAAGTTATGAAGGTTTTGGAATTCCTTTGTTGCAAGCAATGGCCTGCGAAACACCGATCGTCGCATCAAATGCCGCTTCAATTCCGGAAATCGCGGGGGACGCCGCTCTACTCTTTGACCCAACGGACCCGAAAGATATGGCTGCAAAAATATATGAGTTGTTAAGCGACAAAGCGCTGCGCTCATCATTAGTAGCAAACGGACAGGAACGAGTTAAGCAATTTAATTCAGCTATCTGGGCACGACAGATCTTGGACCTGTTTGAAAATGTAAAATAGATGAAAAAATTTTGTTATATATTATTGGTTCTTGTTTTTTTTAGCTCGTCTGCAATGACGCTGCCTGTTTTTGCGCTTGAAAAAGAAATTATTCCTGAATTCAGAAATGATTCGATTATTGTAAAGTACAAAAATGAATTAGGGTCTCGATTGATTAAATTAAAGAAAAACATAAGTCCTTTAAACGCGATTAAGCAATATGAAAAATTGCAGACTGTTGAATATGCCGAATTAAATTATGTTGTGAGTGCTTCGGTTATTCCATCAGACAAATCGTATACCAACCAATGGTATCTAAAGCGAATTAACGCTTCCGAAGCATGGGACATTAATAATTCGAGCCCTACAATTACCATAGCGATTGTTGATTCCGGTGTACAGATTACTCATCCTGATCTTGCTCCTGTTTTGTGGACAAATCGTAATGAAATTGCAGCTAATAAAAAGGACGACGATAAAAATGGTTTGATAGACGATATTAACGGTTGGGATTTTGTTAATCACACGTCTGATCCCTCACCCAAATTCAAAACAGGTTTCACTGAATCGGGCGTACTGCATGGCACAATCATTGCTGGCATTGCTGCGGCAACCGGAAATAACGGTCAAGGTATTAGCGGAGTTACCTGGAAGAGTAATATTATGGTTCTTAAGGCACTTGATGACAAAGGCAACGGCGACATTGCTTCTGTGGTTAAGGCTGTTGATTATGCAACAGCTAAGGGTGCGAATATAATAAATTTAAGTTTTACCACCTTTGGTTTGAGTAAGTCGCTGGAGCAATCGATAATCAGAGCCCGCGCCGCCGGAGTTATTGTTGTTGCACCGGCAGGCAATGAACAGCAAAGTTCTAGTGGTATTGATTTAAATCGACGCCCGATTTATCCGGCCTGTTACCGAGATGCGACTGGTAAGAAATTAGTGGTTGGTGTTGCTGCCACAGATGGACTTGATCAAAAAACCGCTTTTTCGGGCTACGGCAATAAGTGTATTGATATCGCGGCGCCGGGAATTGGTTTTTATAGTACAAGTGTTTTTGCACCCGACAAATCGTCTGCCGGAAAATTTTTTAATCAGTATTATGACGGATATTGGTCAGGAACTTCAATGGCTGTGCCACTTGTGAGCGGAGCGATTGCCCTGGTCCAAGGAACTAATCCGAGCTTATCACCGGAACAAGCTCTCCATATTGTTTTATCGAGTTCCGACAATATTAACGCGCTTAATCCTGATTACGTGAATCAATTGGGCAGCGGACGTTTGAATGTCGCACAAGCCGTTTTAAAAGCTGCGTTGCAGCTTAAAACTCGTCGTGCCCGTTTTGCTTTTGTCAGTGATTCGAACACTGAACCCTGGGTAACAATTTCAGATCTTAACGGATATGTCGAAAAAACTTTCCTTGCTTATCCTATAGAATTTAATGGCGGCGTGAATGTAACTCGGGCTGATGTAAACGGTGACGGTACGGAAGAAATCATAACCGCCCCTGCATCGGGTCGTGAAGCTGATATTCGAATCTTTAATGACAAAGGAGCGATGCTTGGTCATTTTTTGGCATTGCCCGCAAGTTTTAGAGGTGGAGCAACAGTAGCGGGGGCTGATATTGACGCTGATGGAAAAGATGAGATTATCGTTACACCGGCGTCTGGTATGGAGTCAATTATTAAAATATATAAATCCAATGGAAAATTACTGCGCTCGTTTAGCGCTTTTCCAAAAAGTTTTAAATCCGGCGTACAAATTGCCGTGGCTGATATTATCGAAGGCGGAGGGCAAGAAATTGCAGTGACTCCTTCAAAAGATTTTGCTCCGCAAGTTAAAATATTTTCTAACACTGGAAAACTTTTAAGTAGTTTTATCGCAGCTCCAAAAAACTATTTAGGAGGTCTAAATCTGGCTCTTGCTGATATGGACGGCAATCCCCGTCAACGCTTCTCGGAAATAATACTTAGTCCGCGTTCTGGAGTTTCGTATATAGCGGTGTATGATTTCCGAGGTAACCAGCGTTTTAGGTTCCAGCCATACAATGATAATTTTAGAGGAAATACGCGAATTATTGCCTCAGATTTGAATCGAGACGGATTTACCGATATCATTAGTATGCCAGGAGTTGGGGCAGGCCCGCATGTTAGAATTTTTGACCGTAGCGGTTCAATTTTAAGTTCTTTCTATGCCTACGAGTCGCTTAATATCGGTGGCGTTCGCGGCGCGGTATTTCTTATTAAATAATTTACGTGACTATGAAACGAGCAATTTTTGATAAAAAAAATGTATTGGTGATCGGAGGAGCGGGTTTTCTGGGATCACACATGTGCGAGGAGCTAATCCAAAACTCCAAAGTAATATGTATCGATAATTTCTCCTCAGGCGATGAAAATAACATTGACCGTCTTTTGGCGCATCCGGATTTTCATTTTATCAAGCACGACATGAGCGAAGCTATTGATTTAGAGTCATTTGCCGAATTGCAAGGATTTAAAATTGAGTTTCAAGGATTGCAGGAAATTTATAACTTAGCTTGTCCAACCGCACCAATCCATTTTGAAAAAAATAGAATCGCTAATTTGCTTGCTAACTCGTATGCCGTGAAGAACGCGTTGGACCTTGCAGTTAAGTACGAAGCAAAATTCATGCAATTCTCTTCATCTGTCGTATATGGTTCTCGTGATTCAAGTAATCGTTTGGTTAACGAAGAAACTGTTGGTACTGTCGATATGCTGTCTGATCGTTGTTCTTATGATGAGGGCAAACGTTTCGCGGAGAGCATGGTTAAAACATACAAAGATGTTTATAAGATTGACGCAAAAATTGTTCGTCTTTTTCGTGCTTATGGTCCGCGCATGCCATTAGATCAAGGTCATATGCTACCGGACTTTATTAGCAACGCACTCGATAATAAGGATTTGGTAATATACGGAGATGGAAATTTCTCTTCTTCATTTTGTTATATAAGCGATTGTCTTGATGCAATTTTTAAATTTATGCAATCCGATTTGTTTGGACCGATTAATGTCGGGTCAGATCAAGATGTAAGCGTTACGGATATGGCGAATAAAATAATCTCCATGCTTGATTCAAAATCAAAAGTTGTGTATGTCGAACCGATGTTGTTTATGACTCCGCTCAAATTACCTGATATAAGCAAGGCTCGCGATCAACTTGGTTGGATGCCCTTGGTTAGCCTTGAATCAGGGCTTGAAAAAACTATTGCAGACTTACGCGCCAATAAAGGTATTAAAGGTATTAACCGAATAGGTTCATACGGTGTTTAATTATGAAAGTATATTGTATTATTCCGGCCTGGAACGAAGATTCTCGTCACAGTGAATTCGCTCTGCCGCGTGTTGTAGAAGAACTACAAGATAAAGTTGATAAGATTGTTATTGTTGAAGATGGCTCGGATGATGATACTTATCGATTAACCAAAGATCTTCCGGTTGATATCTTGCGTCATCCTGTCAATCGCGGTCAAGGCGCAGCGCTTAAAACCGGTACTGATTATGCGCTTGAACAAGGCGCTGATATTATCGTGCATTTTGACGCTGATGGACAATTCAGAGTGGAGGATATAGCAAGAGTGCTCGAACCGATTCGTGAAGGTCGTGCAGACGTAGTTTTTGGTTCTCGCTTCATTGATAATACTACCGTCATGCCGTATATGAAAGAAAAACTAATCATGCCCTTGGCTCGTTTGGTCAATCGTTTAATTTTTAAGATACAGACGAGTGATCCGCAAAGCGGTTTTCGGGCATTAAGTCGACGTGCTGCCGAAGAAATAAAATGGAAACAGGATGCAATGGCTCATTGTTCAGAAATACTAATATTGGCTCATCGTTCGGAACTACGAATCAACGAAGTGCCTATCACCGTTTTATATCCTGATTTTGGACAACGCTTTGGTGGTGGTTTAAAAATATTGCGTGATATGTTTATTTCAAAAATGAATCATTAAGTATATGTTACAAGAATCAATTGGCTTAGCCGTTGTACTATTTTTTATAATTCGACTTGGTTGGCAATTTTATAAAGACCAAATTTCCAAAACTCAGTTTATTTTTTGGACGGGGTTTTGGTTTTTAGCGGGATTGTTAATTATTTTTATTCATTCGATTGATGCTTTTGTAAGCAATCTTGGTTTTTCAAGCACTGGTATTCAGTTGTTGTTTTATATCGCTGTTGCTTTGTTATTTTATTGGATTTTCCGTTTACGTTTGACAATTGATAAAATGAGCAAAGAGATTACTTCGTTAACACGAAGTATTGCATTTTTGTCTAATAAGCATAGAGAATAATAATATATGAGCGCCAAGGATTTACTCTTGAATTTTTTGTACATAGCATTCTTTGTGTTGCTGGTTGGTTCTTGTATTATTTTTTTCATCCAGGGCGATCGCTTTTCAAGCTTTGCCACTTTTTTGCGTTCTGCTTGGCCCATCGCTTTTTTTCTTGGAGCTCTCGCTATAAAACTGCGACTGACCCAAAGTGAAAAAAGGGCGGGTGAGGGGACTGGACTCAGCTTGAGGACATTAACATTGTCGTATGGTGATAAAATGAAAGCTGAGTTTATTGTTTTTGCCTTGCCATTGTCAATATTGTTTATAGCGGCTTTTTTAGACGGCGGGGTTGAGACCAGTGATATTGTTCAAGCAGCGTGTGTTTTTGTTATAGGTTTTTTGTGGCATAAATATTTATGGCTTCGCGCCAGATAATATGAGAATCGCTCATGTCATCTCCACCTTTCCTCCATATAAAGGAGGCATGGGCAACAGCGTGTATCACGCTGCTTTGCAAATTGGGCGTCGAGGACATGAAAGCGTGGTATTTACGCCGGCCTATAAGGGTTTAAAAGCGGGCACTGAAATGATCGGAGAGAATACTACTGTGCAGCGCTTGCGACCTTTGCTAACAATCGGTAACGCCGCTGTTCTACCACAGCTCCTTTGGCGCTTGCGGTCATTTGACATCGTGCATCTTCATTATCCGTTTTATGGAAGCGCGGACATTATTGTGCTAAGCACTCTTTTGTTGCCTAAAGCCAAACTGATATTGCATTATCACATGGACACCGTAGCAACGGGCGTTAAAGGATTAATTTTTAAAATGTATCAGTTCTTTTTCTTACCCATTATTGTGCGTATAGCATCAACAGTCAGTTGCGCTTCTCTTGATTATCTTAAACAATCCGCTCTGGCAGATTATTACGTGAATCATGAATCATCATTTATAGAGATTCCATTTGGCGTGGACACAAGTTATTTTTCCCCCGGACCATATCCGCGTGATCCAATTATTTTATTTGTCGGAGGCTTAGATAAAGCTCATTATTTCAAGGGAGTAAACGAGCTACTCAAAGCATCAGCTAAAGTAATTGCTCAATATCCGCAAACACAAGTGGTTTTGGTCGGCAAAGGAGATTTGGAGAAAAAGTATGCTGAAGATGCAAAGACTTTACAGATTGAAAATAATGTTAAGATTATCAATGATGCCACGGATGAAGATTTGGTAACCTGGTATAGAAAAGCGCGTGTTTCAGTTTTACCTTCAATAAATAAAAGTGAAGCTTTCGGTTTGGTTCTTTTGGAAGCAATGTCATCCGCAACACCGGTGGTGGCTTCTAATTTGCCCGGCGTTCGAAACGTATTCCGAAACCAACAACACGGTTTTTTGATTAAGCCCGGTGACACTGAAGATTTGGCTGTGAAACTTGCCTTGCTTATTGAATCGCCAAACTTGGCTGAGCGCATGGGACGAGAAGCTCGTGAATGGATTGATCAGCGATACAGTTGGGAAAAAGTAGGGGAACGACTTGAGGCTGCATATCTTCGTATCGCGTATACTCCTCCCAAAGAAAAAAAATAATGAAAATTTGTTTTATCAACAATCGCTTTAGTGCGCATATCCGAGGTGGCGCAGAACGCACCATTCAGGCATTAATAGCGTACTTAAACGAAACAGGCCATGAAATCACAGTTATTGAAGCTAACCAAAATTATGCGCGTTTGGCATCCTTGCCCAAGTGGCGTCGTTTTATATATCACAGCAGCTCTTTTTTAGATTTGGCATCGTTTGGTCGTTTACGAAGAAAAATAAAACGTGGGAAATTTGATATTATTTGGACACATAATTTGACCGGTTTCGGCTTGCTGGCTTTTCGCGCCTTGGGAAATGCAAAGAAAGTTCACACTATGCACGACATTCAGTTATTGCATCCGTCCGGATTAATGATGTATGGCACAGAAAAAAGTATTGATACTTTTATTGCCAAGATTTATCAGTTCATTGTTAAACTCTTCTTCCCAAAAGATGCCTTGGTTGTTTTTCCCTCAGAGTGGCTTAAGACTTTATATTTTGAACGCGGTTTTTTTAAACATAACAATTGCATTGTTTTAAAAAATCCATTGGAAACAACTAATGTTAAGATAATGCCGCCAGAACTTTTTACTTTTTTGTATCTGGGCCAAGTAGAGGAACATAAAGGAGTTGAAATGTTACTTAAGGCTTTTCGGCAATTATCATTGCCTTGTAAATTAATAATCGGCGGAGATGGTACGATTTTAGAAAGATTAAAAAAACAGTATCGGGATTCGAGAATTATTTTTTTGGGAGGATTTGAAAATCCTTACACATATTTAGCTCAAGCATCTTGCGTTGTTGTGCCATCTATTTGTTATGAAAATTTACCGACTGTCGCTTTGGAAGCAGCGAGAGCCGAAACTCCGGTTATTGGTTCCAACACCGGAGGAGTTACAGAAAGCATTGGCGTTTCGCAATTACTTTTTGAACCGAGAGTAGAAGCATTACAAGATTTAATGCGCTGGTCTTTAACTAACCCCGAGGAATTAAAAAAGTTAAGCGCTGAAGGGAGAGCGCGCTTAGCTATTCCGACAACAAAAGAGTACTGGGAAAAAGTCAGTAAAGAAATTATTTAGTAAATCTATACACTTTAAGCTGACCGTCGCCGATGTCATGAGTTTCATCGGCGATTTTTTCTATTTCAGGAGCAAGGTCTTTAAAGCGCCACCAATAATTATTTAAGACAAGATACAATCGATCAACTCCTGCAAGTTCCATAGCTTCTGCAATAGTGGAAGACTTCGGAGCATCGACCGTACTTAAAAAATATCCGTAGAGTGGCGCGCCGGTTGGGATCGGATAGTAGAATACATTATTTTTCAGATAATGTGCAAAGCCGAATTCTCGCAAGGCGGCGGCGCTCACTTGCTGGTTTGCTAATACTGCGTAAGGCTTTCCTGCAGCGTCTTTATCTATCCAGTGAGTCGCTAAGATATCTGCTCGTGACGTCGCATAACTGTGACTATTTTCAAAATCGTCAAAGCGCGGATAACTAAGATAGAGGTTCGCAGTAATTGCGACGCTAAACGCAAGAAGAATTGAAATCATAACTATGCGAGGCGCAAGATTAAGATAACGAGTAAAACGTTCAAGAGAGATAATAACAAGTGGTAGACAAATTATTAAAGCGCTTATTAAAATTCGCTGGGGGTAATCAGAGCGTTCATAGTCGATTAAAAAATGGAAGTTGATGGAACTAGCAAGAATACTTGCAAGAAAAAGCGCCAGGCCCGGCCACAAATATCTTTGTTTCAATTCACTGGAATTACTACGAAGTGCTATATAAGCGCCAGCGAGGCAGAGAAACGCTATTATAAGGCCTTGTAGACCGCCAAACAGGTAGCTGAAATTAAGACCGATTGAGCCTTTAATTAGATTTTGGGGCCAAAAATCCAAGAGCCATGTAAGTTGTGGCAAAACAAAAGATGACACAGTTGTCGCATCAAAGCGACTCACCAGATACAGGGCGGCGGGTATGGCAAAGACAAACGCTAGTATAATGAGTGAGTACAATTTTTTTGCCA
Organism: uncultured Gammaproteobacteria bacterium; assembly: GCA_964599395.1. Classification (GTDB taxonomy): domain Bacteria; phylum Patescibacteriota; class Patescibacteriia; order Patescibacteriales; family Patescibacteriaceae; genus Patescibacterium. The sequence continues at coordinate 195,346 of CAZRDY010000002.1, read as the reverse complement.
GACGAAGATTCTTAGTCAAGTCGTACGCTACAACTAAACACGCGGCAATGCCGGCGATTGGCTGAGTTACTAAAGCAGCGAGGGCCGCTAAAATAATTATTAATTTGTCTTGGAGATTATGTTTCGGCGTAGGCCAGAAAATAACAATCATTAAAAATATATAAGCCAAACTTTGCGGCGTGCCAGCAATAAAAAGCGATGCGGGCAGCATAAAAAGAAACAATGCTGGTGCCATCCAATTTTTTTCAACGCCGTGGTGGTGTGATAACCAACGTGTTATAAGAAGAGGAAAAAGAATTGCGGCCATTGCGGGAATAAGAAACTTTGACCAAAAGTGAATACCGAGGCCACTCATTGTTTTTAAAACAAGAATTAAACTGTAGTGACCGAGATAGTATGGCGTTAACGGTTTGATTTGACCGAGTTGCTCAATCGCTTTAATTGCGGCTTCGTGAATAAAAGGATCAAAACCATAGCCGATTCCGTAGACGACCGCTGCAACACCATACAGTAAAAATGCTTGTATGATGAGCGCATACTTTGTAAGTCGTGATGATATTGTAACTAAATACGATAAGAGTATTGTTCCAAGAGTAAATGAAACAAAATACCATTTGCTGACGACTTGCCACGGTGTTAAAATAGCTCGCTCGCTTATGCCGTTGTAGAGAAAGTATATTGAAACAAAAGAGACGCACATAAATAAGGCAAATAAACGCCATTCAGAAATTGAGATTCTTGAAGATAATGCTGAGGTTTCATCACGTGTATTATTAGTACGAAGAAAATAGACGACGCCTAGTAAGGTCAGGATAATAACAAGCCAAATGCTTAGATCTGTCAGTCCAAAGAGAATATACATTAAAGAACCAAAGCAGGCGACTAAGATTGGCGCAGTTACCAGTAGTTTTGTTAGAATGCCTTGATATTTGTCCATAGACTTAATAATACTAAGAGTTCGTCCTGGCGTCTATATGATGTCTATTGACCCGGTGTGGTATTTATTGTATAAAAAGAGAAAATATAATGTTCATAAAAAACTTAATCCAAGGGAGATAATACAAGATGAGAACAATTTTTTGTTATTTGGCATTTCGTGGCTGTCCGAACTGGTGGGGATATTTTAATGTTATCGATATATCCAAATCCAATTACTTTTTAAAGATGATAGCTGAGCAGCGCTTTGATAAAGCAGAGGAATTTATTTATGCACGAAAGTATGTGCATGACTATGTAGCAAGAGATGCTATTCCTTTGAATCGTACCAATACGTATTCAGGTTATGATTCACCTGAATACATGAGTTGCGTTTCCTATTCCCACATGCTGTATTTGCAGGAGCATTACAGGGATAATGGGATGTTATGCTTTGCTGAAGATCTGGAAGCAAAACAGACAGGGATGAAAAATGTTCATCTGCTTCCCGAGAAACTCAATAGTTTGGTTATTGCTTGGAACAGACATTTTTTTGGAGGTACCTTTGGTTCCGGCTCAACAAATCTTATCAAACTTGAACCCGAGCGTCCGGAAGTCCTTAGTCTCAGCCAAGAGATAAAAGATAACCTTTGCAGCATGTCAGATTGGGGGATTCAGTATTCGTCCGATGTCCTGATGAATGCTGCAATATGGGATAGTAAGTTCAGGAAAACCGAAAATGATGTTAACGCTTTTAAGGTTGTTGTTAATAACTATTTTGAAAGCGTGCAAAAGATATACCAACGTTTTGAAACAATGCCGTTGGCAAATTTTGCGAGATACCTTGGTTTAGGACTAGCATATTACAAACACCTGAAAAGGGTTAAACATGCAAACATCCTGGCTCTATAGTAGTAGTTCATTTTTTTATGAAAAAAGGGGATAACAGTATCCCTTTTTTTATTTGCAAAAAGTTTACGAGTACTGCTACCATTAAGCTATGAAACTCATAAAAGAACGATTGCAACAGAACTGGCCCTGGTTGTTTATTATTCCGCTTTGTATCGGCTATTTTTTGTTTTCTTCAAGTTTTAATTATTTGAGCCAAAGCAAGGATTTTACAAAATGGATGTCTCCGGATGAAACCGCTAATTATACGGTAGCTAAATTGTATGCCGAGACTGATAATTTGGCATTTTTTGAGAAATACAATTTGATTGCCAAGGACATTATTCATCCGCGCAGCTTTCGCTCTGACTACGGTTTGATAAAACCCGTTAGTTTTCTTGGATTGCCAATTCTCTACGGTAAGTTGGCGAAATTATTCGGTGTCGGTATTTTGCCTTACCTAACCCCGATTATCGGAATCTTTGGCCTGATTTTCTTTTATTTATTTGTCAAAAGAATCTTTGGCAAAGATAATGCCTTGATTGCTACAATACTCGCAGCAGCTTTCCCAATTTACACATACTATTCTGCCCGCAGTATGTTTCATAATGTATTATTCTTAGCAGCCTTTTTTGCGGGTCTATACTTTGCATCGCGAATGAGTGAAAGAAATCAAGAGGTGAAAGGATATTTCAAAAAAAATGGTTTCGCATTAATTTTTTCATTGTGTTCCGGTTTGTTTATCGGTTTGGCGATCGCAGCTCGCAGTTCTGAATTACTGTGGGTCGGCCCATTAATGGTTTTCGTTTGGCTTTGTAATGTTCGTAAGATCGGTTTGGTGAGACTTTTCTTTTTTGCGTATGGTGTCTTTATTATTTTTCTCCCGATGCTCTACTGGAACGGTGCGCTTTACGGATCATTTTTTTCAAGCGGTTATCCTGAATTAAATGATTCATTATTTTCCTTGCAGCAAGGTGGGGCAGAGTTAGCTAATACGGGTATCGCCGGGAAATTTAACGAACTGCGACCAATAGTCGCAAAAATTAAAGCTACTATTTTTCATTTTGGTTATAAGCCGGAGCAAAGTTATAAACTCTTTAATGCCTATATTACGAATATGTTTCCGTGGTTATTCTGGTCAGCTGCAGCGGGCTTATTGGTGCTCATAACTTTTTTTAAAAAGTACTCTAAAGAAAAGTGGATATTTTTAATCGCTTGGGTAAGCGCTTCTGTATTACTTATTTTGTATTATGGCAGTTGGACATTTTTTGATAATCCGGATCCGAACAGTTTTACAATTGGAAATTCCTATACACGCTATTGGCTGCCGATTTATTTTGGAGCCCTGCCCTTAGCTAGTTTGGCGCTGATTACTGCTACTCAATGGATTAGGAATATAAAACACGCCTGGGCAATTCGTTTTGTTGCTTTAGCAATGATTGTTATTATTTCTGTCCAGTATGTTTGGAATGAACCTTCAGAAGGCTTGGCAGTCTCAATAGAAAAACAAGCAGTAGCTAAAACTGAATTAAGGACGATACTGTCCTTAACTGAAGAAAATTCAATTATAATTACTCGTTATCATGATAAGCTGTTGTTTCCCGAACGAAAAGTTGTGATTGGCTTATTTGACGATCCGAATATGATTGTCGAATACGCGAACTTGGCGCGACGTGTCCCGGTTTATTATTATAATTTTTCTTTTAAAAAAGAAGACTTAGATTATCTTAATAACGGGTCGCTGGTTCGCGCCGGCCTATCTCTTTCATTGGTGCAAGCGATTACTGATAGGTTTAATCTCTATAAACTCAATTCCTTGACAACACAATAGATTGGACCTAAAGTAGCCCTACAAAATAAGTTTCTTTAAAATATAGTAATAATTAATTTAAGGAGGGTAGCGAGATGCTGTATAGTCAGGCGGAAGTTGGTAGTTTTGATAATTGGCGTTACGGATATGGCCGATTTATCATATTTGCAATCATCACAGCATTATTGTGCGTCGATTTTTATGCTTTTGCATATAATGCGTTTGGCAATCTGACCTCAAATGATTTGTTCTTTCACTGGGCTATTATTGGAGGCAGTACTGCGTTTATTTCTTTCTCGACTATTGATTGTCTAATAGTAAGAGAAAGAAGTGTGGCAATTATATTTAATATAATCTTTGCCTTTATCATGGTTTTGTATCTGGTTAACGGTGTATTGCCCTACATGAACAATACATCATTATATGAAGTGGTTGGTTCAAACGGAGCACATTCGTTTTATGTTATCAACAAAGTGATTATCTGGCTCATGATCGTTCTCGAATTTTGTAACTTCATTGTTCTTCTCTTTGCAAAAAAACCTGAAGAACAAATGAAGATTAAGAGTACCTTGTAAGCAAAAATATAACTCAAAGGCCGCTCGTATATATACGGCGGCTTTTAAGTTTGGCTTCATGCTATAATGTATTCATGGAAAAAAAGCGTTTTCGAATAGGAATTGACGCTCGTTTTTACGGTCCTTTAGGCAAGGGCCTGGGTCGCTATACTCAAGAAGTGGTTGATAATGTCTTAAAAATTGATCGAGATAACGAATATGTAATTTTTTTGAGTAAGGATAATTTTGATGAATTTCACTCCGATCATCCACGGCACAAAAAAGTATTAGCGGATGTTCGTTGGTATAGCTTGGCAGAACAATTGAAAATGCCTGTTATTATATTTCGTGAAAAAATTGACTTGATGCATTTCCCGCATTTTAATGTTCCGGTTTTCTGCCCGACAAAATTTGTTGTTACGATTCATGATTTAATTTTAACTCGCTTCCCAACAATGAGGGCGACAACTTTGGGGCCCATTCTGTATTGGATAAAAAACATTGCTTATCGTATCGGCATTACATTGGCTGTGTGGCGGGCAAAAAAAATTATTGCAATTTCTAAATATACCAAGGACGATATTATCAATCAGTTCAAGGTTAATCCTTCAAAGATAGAAGTAACATATGAAGGAGTGGCTAATTTATCTGGTGGGCATGACACATTATTCGCCGCCAAACTAAATCCTGATGAGATTTTATCTGATTATTGTATTTTAGAACCATATTTATTGTATGTTGGAAACGCTTACCCGCATAAAAATCTTGAATTTTTAATTAGAGTATTTAATAAACTTCATCGAAAGCGATCCGACTTAAAACTTGTCTTAGTTGGTAAGGAAGATTATTTTTATGCACGTTTAAAAAAGTTTGCCAAAGATAATGCCTCAGAAGCAGTAATTTTTCCGGGTTATGTTCCTGATCGAGAATTGGAAGTTTTATTTAAACATGCCGCAGCTTATGTTTTTCCTTCACGCTATGAAGGCTTTGGGCTGCCTCCGCTTGAAGCTATGTCGCGAGGGTGCCCGGTCATCAGCTCGAGTGCCACATGTTTACCGGAAGTGTTGGGGGACGCCGCTTTGTATATTAATCCTGTTAATGAAATTGAATTAGAAGGAACAATTGATTTTTTTCTTGAAAACAATGATTTGCGTCAGCAATTGATTCAAAAAGGATACGAACGCGTTAAACTCTATGACTGGTGGGAATGTGCTCGTTTAACAACACAAATTTATGAACGAGTATTGGAGACAACCTAAGCACCACACGCCGGCCGTCATTGACTTGCGTCCAAAACAAAAACCGATTCGTCGGGGCTTTTCAGCTTGGGAAGATCTTACGGCGTTGCGTATTATTAAGGCGTTCGGGTATAGCATATATCGTTTTGTTCAAATACTTTTTGGTTTGGTTGTGCAACTCAGTTCGATAATCATCCGCACAAAAAATACAATTTCCTTCAAACAGTATTGGTCAAAAACACATGAGAGAGTAGACAAGGGGATTGAGCGAGAAATCAAAGCTATCGCCAAGCCGAGTCTGCATCCGCATTCAACATATTTTAAGTTACTTAATTTTGTTCTGTTGCTTTGCTTACTGGCTGCGCCCTTTATTGCTTACTCGGTCTTTACTCATCTTGACGCCATTAAAAGTTCAGTAACAGAAAAAAGCTCGGAGGCTTTCGCTAGTTTGTTTTCGGGCAAATCATTTATAGAAAAGCAAAATTATAATGAAGCGCAACTTGCTTTCAATCAAGCTACTGAGAATTTCTTGCAAGCACAAAATGATTTATCGGAAATAAATAAAACACTGCTTGATCTTGTTGGTTTAGTCCCGGATTCAACATTGCGATTGGCAGGGGAGAGCAGGCATATCTTAGCAGCCGGTCGCCTTTCGGCGCGTTTGGGGGCTGACTTGGCTTCCGCAATTACTCCAGTTGCCAACTCAAATATTCTTTCTTTTCTTGATCGTTTTGGTGCTCTTACCGCTCCTGCAGCCGAAGACGCTCATGCCTTAGCTAAAGAGCTCAAAGCAATTAATGCGGATACTTTACCTGAACAATACCGTGAACAGTTTATACGATTGCGCAAACAAGCCGAACTTATGGCTCCGAGTCTGTCTGAAGCGTCAAAACTCTCTAAACAAGCTTCAATCTTTTTAGGAGAACAAATTGATAAACGTTATTTACTCGTCTTTCAAAATAATTCAGAACAACGAGGACCGGGCGGGTTTATGGGCAGTTATGCATTGGTTGATTTTAGTCGCGGCGAAATTAAGAAACTTAGTGTTCCAAAAGGCGGAACCTACGATACTGAAGCGGGAATGAGCGAATTTGTTGTTGCACCAAAACCGTTGTGGCTCTTAAACCCATTGTGGCATTTTTGGGATTCAAACTGGTGGCCTGATTGGCCGAGCAGTGCTAAAAAGATCCAGTGGTTTTATGAAAAAAGCGACGGTCCGACGGTTGACGGCGTTATTAGTTTAACGCCAACAGTTGTCGAACGATTACTTGAGATACACGGCCCCGTTGATATGACCAAGGATTATGGTGTTGTGATTGACGCAAAAAATTTTTGGGAAGTCACCCAAACTTTTTCCGAACAAAAACCACAGCTTACTGTGGAGCCAAAAAAGATTATAGGTGATTTAATTTCAAAACTGATGGAGGATTTGCCAAAGAATATGAACGCTGAAAAAACCTTTGCTTTGATCGGGCTATTAGAAAAGAGTTTTGAGGAGAAGCAAATTCTCGTGTACCTCAATGACCGTGAATTACAAGCTTCGGTTGAAGAGTTTGGTTGGGATGGCGGCATTAAAAAAAGTAGTGGTGATTATTTGATGGTTACTTCAACAAATATTGGCGGACAAAAAACAGACAGAGTCATTCAAAAAACTATAACTCATGATTCTCAAATCTTGCCTGATGGTCGAATAATTGATACTCTAAAGCTTGAACGTGCACATAGTGGTGAAAAAAATCAAGCGTTTGTTGGTGTACGAAATGTTGCTTGGATTCGCGTGTATGTACCCGAAGAAGCTCGACTTATTTCCGCAAAAGGATTCAGACAACCCGACGCTTCCTATTTTGAAAAACCTGATGCGGCGTGGGATCAAGATCCTGATTTAAAAGCTGAAAACGAAGCAGTAACTGATGTAGCCAGTAATACAAAAATATATTCTGAAAACGGCAAAACGGTATTTGCCAATTGGTCGATGGTTGATCCGGGAGAGACCGAAGAGCTTGAATTTATATATGAATTGCCATTTGGATTTGCAGAAAAGCAAGACCTAAGTTGGATAGATAAGATAATGATGAATTTCAAAAATCAAGAGAGTTATCATTATAATTTTTTGGTTCAAAAGCAGCCGGGGGATCTTAATACAACTTTTGTTTCAAAACTAAGAATTGCCAATGGTTGGAAGCATTTGTGGAATTATCCGAATAATCTCTTAATCAATCAGAATGGTGCCGAGATCACCCAAGCATTAGATAAAGATTTCTTTAGCTCAGTTCTATTTTATAAGCCATAATATGTCCAAAAAAAACAAAAACTTTACATCAAGTCCAATTCCGCAAAATAGCGACAAATCTTTTGACCGTTACTTAAACGGATCAGTCAGTAAGGCTACGATTGACGAAAGTCTCTCGGAAATTTTTGAAGATGAAAACGGCAAACGTGTTAATGTTAAAGAGCTTATGATCAAGCCCAAACGAGGTTTCTTCACTTGGATGGGTATCATAGCTTTTTACTTGATAATTGTAGGAGCTCTCGCGGCTGGTGCTTATTATTGGTTTATTCAAAGAGGGGAAGATGTCAATGTCGCTGAGATCAGTATAACTGCCCCTGATAATTTAAGTGCCAATGAAACTTTTGAGTATACGATAGATTATAAAAATCAGGAAGCTCAAGCTTTGGAAGGAATGACACTGCAATTAACATACCCTGAAAATTTTATTTTTGAATCTAGTGAGCCGGCAGCAACCGAGGATAACAACAGATGGCAATTGTCGGATTTGCGTCAATTTGCCAGTGGCAAGGTTACAGTAAGCGGGCGAATGATTGCTCCTGTCGGCGCTTCGAATATAGTGTTTGCAGATTTATCATATCGTCCGGCTGGGCTGACAAGTGAATTTAAAAAATCAGCCAGTCACGACATTGTATTGAAAAGTTCTGGCTTTGAAATAGAGGCGAGCGCTCCGACAAGTATATTGGTAGGGCAAGATACTGATCTGTTAGTTGCCTATAAACCATTGGAAAAAACATTTATTCAAAACTTTGTTGTGCATTTCCCGGCAATGGATAATCTCGAATTCCCAAAAACAGACTATGGCGCGGGAATAGAAATGACTGAACCCGGAACATTTACTGTTTCTGAATTAAAGGATGAAAAAAAGAGCACAGCGTTCAAGTTCAAGTTTACCGATAAAAAGAATGATAAGGAAACTTTAAAAATCAGTTTTGCTTATAAAGATGAAGCGAGCGGCAAAGAGTATATTTTTGAAGAACGGTCATTTGATATTGAGATTGTTAAAAATTCTTTAAACCTTACGCTGTCCGCGAATGGCGAGGCATCTGATCAGGGAATTGATTTTGGAGAAACAATCAATTATTCAATCTCGTATGTGAATAAAGGTGAGCAGCCGATGAATGACGTTATTGTCATGGCGGTGCTTGACGGCGAAGCGCTTGATTGGAGGAAATTAGTTGATGTCAACAACGGCAAGGTCACAGGCCGAACAATTGTTTGGACTAAAGATGAAGTTCCGGAATTAAAAGCATTATCAAAAAACCAAGAAGGCAGTATCGAATTTACTATTCCCGTTCGTGCTGTTAACGAATCAAGTCTGATCCGCAGCTTTGAGATTAAAAGCTATGCACAGTTTGCCATTGGCGGAAAATCAGAAGAACTCTCAAGCGATAATGAAAATAATCGATCCAATCAACTCACTATCAAATTGAATTCGGATGTATTGCTTGATGAATCCGTTCGCTACTTTGATGAAGATAATATTGCAGTAGGTACGGGTCCGCTTCCTCCGCAAGCCGGACAAACTACAACCTTTAAAGTATATTGGAAAATTACTAATTCATTACATGAATTAGCCGGCTTAAAAGTTATAACAAAATTACCGGATTATCTTGAGTGGGATGGCAAAGATCAAGCTGACGCAGGAACACTTGAATATAATCAAGACACAAATGAAGTGAGCTGGATGATTGGGCGATTACCTTTGTCTGCGGCAAGCGTTCAAGCTCAGTTCAGTATTAGTCTTAAACCACGAGCCAGTGATCGCAATAAATTGTTGGTCTTGGTTTCTGGAACTTCACTTGAAGGCAATGATAATCAAACAACCTACGCAGTTTCGCAAATCTTAAAAGCTCAGACTACAAAATTGGAAAAGGATGATATTGCTGATACAACTGGTATTATCCAGTAACTATGTTTAAAGTTTTAAGAAATAGTAAAAAAACTAAAGCGCGTCGCGGCCGGCTCAAAACCGGGCACGGCGTTTTAGAAACTCCGTTTTTTATGCCGGTGGCGACACAAGGCACCATTAAGTTCGCTTCAACTGATGATGTTCGTCAACTCGGCTCACCAATTCTATTATCAAATACCTATCATTTAATGCTTCGTCCCGGTGAGAAGTTTATAAAGAAATGGGGTGGACTTCATAAGTTTATGAATTGGCAAGGCGCAATTTTAACAGACTCCGGCGGCTTTCAAGTCTTTTCTTTAGGAGCTGCTAAAACAAAGAGTGGAAAAAGTTTAGTAGAGCTAACGGAAAAAGGTGTTGGATTTTCATCATATGTTGATGGCTCCAAACATTATTTGACGCCGGAGAGATCATTGCAGATTCAAACTGATTTAGGCGTTGATATTGCTGTTGTTTTGGATGAATGTGTCGCCCTGCCTGCTAAACGAAAATATTTAGAGAAGTCAGTAGAGATGACAACGGCCTGGGCTATTAGAACAAAAAAATACTATAAAAATCTCAAAGGCAAGAAGCCTCTACTTTTCGCGGTGGTTCAAGGTGGTACCGAAAAGGATTTACGCTTAAAGAGTGCGTCAGAGCTTTCGGTGGTCAATTTTGATGGATATAATATCGGTGGATTGGCAGTAGGGGAGACTGAGATTGAAATGTATACAGTGCTTGATTACACAGTAGAAGCTTTGCCTACAGATAAACCACGATATCTTATGGGCGTTGGATATCCTGAAAATATTATTGAGTCGGTAAAGCGCGGTGTTGATATGTTTGATTGCGTTATTCCAACACGAGAAGGAAGACACGGTAGACTATTTTCTTGGAATAAAAATACTTCTTCAAAAATAAAAAAATTACTTAATTCAAAAACGACTGCTGCTAAATATTTTTATGACACTGTCACAATTACTAATGCAAAGTTTAGTAATGACAAAACCCCGATTTCTAAAGATTCTAAAATTCCTGAATTAAGAAATCTTTCACGCGCCTATCTAAACTACTTATTTAAAATAAACGAGCCGCTCGGTAAGCGACTCGCAACTCTGAATAATCTTGAATTTTATTTGAGATTAATGGACGAAATAAGAAAAGCAATTTAAATAGCAAAAACCCCAAACATTTTAGTTCGGGGTTTTTAAAACTATTGAAAAGACTATGCATCATGAATTGCCGAAAGAAGTTGCGATACAGAATATACAATAACACCCTCCTCAAGATCATCCATTCCCGGAGGAGCTGACATTCTATTTAAGAACCAATAACGCTCGTTCTCTTTTCTATCATACATATTGGCGTGTATTCTGTAGGTTGTTCCTGAACGAGAAACAAATAATATAGAAGGGTTATCTTTGTCACTTTCATAAAAGCTGTGCAGTTGGCCTGAAAGTAAACGCGGATTATCATAATCACCGTTTCTAAATATTTCTACGGTTACGTAAGTTCCTGCGAATTTCGAAAGTTCGAGAAAGGGTTTCGGGGTAATATTTTTTATCCAAACCATGATATTGTCTCCATTTAATGTACGAAAGTTTATTATTGAATTTATGCTTTCTGTATCATATTGTCAAGATGCAAAAAACCCTGAACTTCTGTCCAGGGTGTTTCTTAAAATGGTGAATCTTGTGATTCTTTTGGTATATGCTTTTTTATATCATCGGGATTACCTACATTTGAATTAACATGAATATTTGGAATTCTGACCTCTTTATAGATGTCATTCTTAATATTGGAATGTGTTAATCCATTTAATGTTGTATCTTTCTGATAAACTTCTGTTGTATCAACGAAAGAAAACGGCATGATATATTTATTTAAATTTTCAAATAACTAATTAAATGAGGAGGCGCTAGGGAATTTACACCCTAACGCTCTCCCGAAAGAACAGTCCTTATCAATCGATAAGCGCTCCTGTCCAAGCAAGTTCTTACGAAAGCGCACTGAAGCATTGCGCTACTATTCAAAGTTGAGATGAACACACCCTAGCTATCTGCTCGAAGGATCCCTCTAAGATCAATCGTTTGAGTTGCAGAAAGATCAGATGGAACAACTTAAGCGACATTATCAACGCGCGTGATAAATCCAAGTTGGGCCACCATTAATGCTACCGCCCTTGGAGTTTGTATAATATCGACTTATAAGAACTTGGCTTGATATTATGACAAAAAACAGATAAAGTCAATATATATGAAATCTACAGAAATTAGGAAAAAATATCTAACGTTTTTCGAAGAGAGGGGACATGTACGTATTCCGAGCGCTTCTTTGCTGCCGGAAAATGACTCAACCCTGTTATTTGTAAATTCCGGGATGTTTCCCTTGGTGCCATATTTATTGGGAGCAAAGCATCCGGCCGGTGATAAACTCGTGAACAGCCAAAAATCTTTTCGTACTGAAGATATCGATGAAGTTGGGGATAATCGTCACAATACCTTTTTTGAAATGCTTGGTAATTGGTCTTTGGGCGATCCCGCCTCAAAGGACGGGACAAGTTATTGGAAATCAGAACAGTTACACTGGTGGTACGAGTTTTTGATTGATGAACTAAAGCTTGATCCAAAGCGTTTATATCAAAGCGTCTATGCCGGCTCTAAGGACGGTCAGATTCCTAAAGATACTCAGTCCATAGAAATTGTAAAACATATTTTTAATAAGTACGGCGTTGAGACGTCCAATCGGGTCTTCGAATATGTTGATAAAAACTGGTGGCAGCGCGGCGATGCTATCGGAGAATTAGGCGGACCGGATTCTGAAACTTTTTATGACACGGGAAAAGTTCATGACAAAAAGTTTGGCGAAGAATGTCATATTAACTGTGATTGCGGAAAATACATTGAAATCGGCAATTCAGTTTTTATGCAATATCAAAAAACTGAAAATGGCTGGAAGGAACTTAATAATAAGAATGTTGACTTTGGTGGAGGGCTTGAGAGGCTTTGTATGGTCACTCAAGACAAACCAAATATTTTTGAAACCGATTTATTTAATGACGCAATTGTAAAGATTGAAGAATTATCAGACAAAAAGTATTCAGATGTTTCGCGACCCTTTGAAATTATTGCGGACCACTTAAAGGCAGCGACTTTTATCATGGGTGACGAAAAGGGGATTGGACCTGCCAATACTGATCAAGGTTATATTATTCGACGCTTAATTCGCCGCGCCATTCGTTTTGGCCGTCAGCTCGGAATCTCTTCAATTAAGTGGACACACTTAATTTCGGAGATATATATTTCACATTACTCAGAAGTATATCCGGAACTACAAAACAATAAAGCCTTTATAATTGATCAGTTAAATAAAGAAGAAGCGAAATTCCAAACCACTTTAGAAAAGGGCGAGAAAGAGTTTATTAAGCTAGGGGATACAATTAGTGGAATTGAAGCTTTTGATTTGTATCAAAGCTATGGTTTTCCGATTGAAATGACTATTGAGCTGGCGAAAGAAAAAGATGTTCAAGTTGATGAAAAAGGTTTTTATGAAGAGCTGGAAAAGCATCAAGCTTTGTCTCGAACAGCCTCAGCCGGTAAATTTAAAGGGGGATTAGCTGATCACAGCGTTGAAACAACTAAGTTACACACAGCAACTCACTTACTGCTCGCAGCATTAAAGAAGGTGTTGGGAGAACATGTCTATCAAAAAGGCAGCAATATCACCGGAGAACGTCTTCGTTTAGATTTCCCGCATCCTGAAAAAATGACCGATGAGCAGATCAAGAAAGTTGAAGAAATCGTAAACAGCGCGATTCAAGCGGAGTATCCTGTTCATTTTGAGGAAATGGAACTTGAAAAAGCTCGTGAAATCGGCGCGACTGGCGTCTTTGATTCAAAGTATGAGCAGATGGTTAAAGTATATTTTGTTGGTGATGAGTCAAACTATTTTAGTAAGGAAATCTGCGGTGGTCCTCATGTTGAAAATACTGCCGAATTGGGTACTTTTGAAATAACTAAAGAAGAAAGCTCATCAGCCGGAATCAGACGCATTAAGGCTATTCTTAAATAATGGCTAATATTAAGTAAATTATTATATCTAAAGTTACTCGGTCGAAATGCTTGACACTAAATTAGATTACCTCTATAATAGCTTTACACGTAAAAAATGTTGAAATCATTAAATTTCTCCTATATTTACTAAGGGAAGATTTTGGTAGATTGGATTTACCAAAATTTTTATTGTTTAAATGACTGAGAACAATTCAAAAGACTTTATAGAGATGGAAGGCGAAGTTCTTGAACTTATGCCTGCCGCCACTTTTAGAGTAAAACTTGAAAACGGCCATGAGATCTTGGCTCACTTATCCGGTAAAATGCGGATGTTTAAAATTCGCATTGCTCCCGGCGACCGCGTTAAGGTTGAAATGAGTCCGTATGATCTAAGTAAGGGTCGTATCACTTACAGACTGTAATCTATCACATGAAAGTACGCGCTTCCGTAAAGAAAATCTGCAAAGATTGTAAAACAATTCGTCGCAAAGGACGAGTGATGGTTTTGTGCAAGACTCCTAAACATAAGCAGCGCCAAGGTTAAGTTTAATTTTCAATTTTAAATTTTTAATTTTCAAATTATTGTATGGCCGTACGTATCGCCGGTGTAGTTATCCCGAATGAAAAACGCGTTGAAATCGCTTTAACGTATATTTTTGGTATTGGACGTATCACTGCGAACAACATTTTAGACAAGGCCAAAGTCAATGGCAGTATCCGAGTGAAGGATTTGAAGGAAGAAGACGTTAATCGCTTACGTGCTTTGATTGAAAAAGATATGAAAGTTGAAGGCGATTTGCGTCGCGAAGTTTCTGCTAACGTTAAGCGTTTGAAAGATATCGGCGCCTACCGCGGTTCTCGCCATGCCAAACATCTGCCAGTCCGCGGACAGCGCACAAAAACAAATAACCGCACAGTTCGCGGTAACGTTCGTCGCACAGCAACTTCAGGTAAGAAGATGTCTGCTCAAAAGACTTAATTAAGTAATACCTATGACTGAAGAAACCAAGACAACTGAACCCACCTCCGCCAAAGCTACGGCGGGCGAGACAGAAGAAACAACTGCGGTAGAAGTACCGGAAGAGGCTGTTGCTGAACGCAAGGGTGATGATGCTGGCAAACCGGAAGAACTGCCTGATGAAATTAAAAAGAAATTGGAAAAGCAAAAAGCCAGTCGCACTCCGATTAAAGGTAAGCGCAAGAAGAAAGGTGAAAAGAAGCGCGTTACGGCCGGTAAAGCTTTTGTGCGTTCAACTTACAACAATACGGTTATTACATTGACCGACAATGACGGTAACGTGTTGTCTTGGGCCAACGCCGGTTTAGCCGGATTTAAGGGTCCGAAAAAGGCAACTCCGTATGCCGCTCAAATCATTACTCGTATTGCTGTTGAAAAAGCCAAAGAAGAATACGGATTGTCTGAAGTTAAAGTTTTCGTTAAAGGTGTTGGCACCGGTCGTGAATCTGCGGTTCGTGCCTTGAACGCCAACGGCTTGAACATTACTTATATTAAAGATATAACTCCTTTACCGCATAACGGTTGCCGCGCTCGCAAACCGCGTCGCGTTTAAGACCACAGATAATAATATTATGTCACCACTAGCAAAACCAGGCGGATCAGCTCGCCCCAAGAAACAAAGCACCTACGGTCTTCAATTGCGTGAAAAGCAAAAGGCCAAGGAGATGTATGGTCTTCGCGAAAAGCAATTTAAATTGACTTTCTTGAAGGGACAGAAAAAGGGCGGGGACGCCGGAGAAAACTTGCTCCGTTTGTTAGAAATGCGCCTTGATAACGTTGTATTTCGTTTTGGTTTGGCCATTACTCGCAAGCAATCACGCCAAATGGTCAGCCATGCGCACTTTACGGTTAACGGCAGCAAGGTAAACATTCCTTCATACCAAGTCAAAGCCAATGATGTTATTGCTGTCAGAAAGAACAAGAAAGACAAGAAACCATATCATGATTTGGCGGAACGCTTGAAAAAGGCGACATTGCCAAGCTGGATTACTTTTGACGCGGCTGAAATGTCCGGTAAAGTACTGCATGAACCGAAAAAGGATGATTTGGATCAGTCAGTTGCCAGTCAGTTGATTGTTGAATTTTACTCACGTTAATTTTGCTTTTAAACGCCCTTTGGGCACGCACATAAGTCATATGCAAAAAATAGCATTGCCAAAAAAAGTTTCCATTGTCGCTTCCGAGGAAGTGAACCGCGCTCAAATTATTATTGAGCCGTTAGCACCGGGTTACGGCACAACAATCGGTAACGCCTTGCGTCGCGTTTTACTCGCTTCGTTGCCGGGAACTGCAGTTATTGGCGCTAAGATTGAGGGCGCCAGCCATGAATTTATGGCATTACCAAACATCAAAGAAGATGTTTTGGAAATCATGCTAAATTTGAAAAAAGTGCGTTTTAAACTTGATGAAGATGTTACTGAAGCTCGTTTGACACTTTCTGCCTTTGGAGAAAAAGCTGTAACCGCAGCTGATATTGAAAAGCAAGCCGGTGTTGAAATTGTAAATCCAAAATCAGTCATTGCCCATATCACAGATATGAGCGGTAAATTAACTATTGAAATTTTTGTTCGTCGCGGCATGGGCTATGAAACGATTGAAACTCGCGAAGAAGCTAAAAAAGAACTTGGTTATATTGAAATTGATGCTATTTTTTCACCAGTCTTACATGTCGCCTTGGAAATCCAAAACGTTCGTGTCGGTAAAATGGTTAACTGGGAGAAAATGGTTTTGGATGTATTGACTGACGGAACAATTTCAGTTGAAGATGCTTTTACGAATGCTAACCAAATTTTAATTGATCAATTCTCGGGCTTGAAAGATATTGCTGCCGGTACAGTTATTGAAGAAGAAGTTAAAGAAGAAGCTCCTGAAGTTATTGAAGCAGCAGCCGAGGAAGAAATTGTAGAAGATGAAGAGAAGCCTAAGTCAAAGAAAAAATAACCAGATATGCGTCACCGTAATACAGGTAAAATTTTAGACAGAAAGAAAGCTCCGCGCGAACTCATGCTTCGCAATCTTGCGGCCAGTGTTTTAATGTATGAAAAAGTTAAAACTACCCAGGCTAAAGCAAAAACAGTACGCTCTTTAGTGGAACATTTGATTACGGTTTCAAAACAAGGAGACTTAAGTGCACGTCGCCAATTGATTAGCACCTTGCCTCAACCATTGGCTGTTAAGAAAGCTATGGATGTATTAGGCGCACGATATAAAGATCGCAAAGGCGGCTACACCCGTATTGTTAAATTGACCAATAGACAAGGCGATGGCGCTGTCATGGTCCAGATTGAACTTGTATAAATATATGACAAAAGCCACTCCATTAATGAGAAATAGACAAAGTATAGACGCAACAGGTATTGCCCTGGGACGTTTGGCTGTTAAGGTTTCAACCTTGCTTCGCGGAAAGCACAAAGCGACTTTCCAGCCCCATAAGGACGAGGGAGATATTGTTGAAGTGCTTAATGTAAGCAAAGTAACTTTTAGCGGCAAGAAAATGGATCAGAAAGTGTATCATCATTATTCCGGATATCCTGGCGGTTTAAAAACCAAGAAAATGTCTGATATTTTTGCGGCCCGTCCTGACGAAGTATTGCGTCGAGCAGTTAAAGAAATGTTACCAGACAACCGTTTGCGCACAGCTATGATGAAGCGTTTGATTATCAAATAAGTATATGACTGAAACTAAAACCGCAAAGAAAACCGTCAAAGAAGCCGCAGCAAGTTCACGCGTGTATATTGAAGCAACCGGCAAGCGTAAAACTGCCGCTGCTCGTGTTCGCTTGTTTAAAGGCGGCAAAGGTATTATCACTGTGAACAACATGCCTATGGTTGAATATTTCCGCACCCCGTTAATGCAAATGGTTGTTGTAGAAGCTTTTAAAAGTGTTGCCATGGAAGGCATCTTTGATGTAACAGTACGTGTTAAAGGCGGCGGTAAGCAAGGACAAGCTGAGGCAGTTCGTCACGGCATTGCCCGCACATTACTTGAGCTTGATAAAGAATTGCGTCCAGTCTTGAAAGCACAGCGCTTATTGACTCGTGACTCACGCGCTAAAGAAAGAAAGAAACCTGGTTTGAAACGCGCTCGTCGCGCCCCACAGTGGAGCAAACGCTAAATTGCATTTCAAAAACAGTCCCGTTTATTCGAGACTGTTTTTTTATTGCGAATTTAGGCGAAAAATGTTAGGATATGCGTGATTATATGTCTCAACTGGCCCGCAATACTTCATATTTTACATTGGCTTTGGTTTTGCAAAAAATCATCTCTTTAAGCTACTTTACTCTGTACGCGCGCTACTTAGGTGCGGCTGATTTGGGTTTATATTATTTTGCGATTTCCGTAACTTCTATCTTTGGAATCTTTATTGATTTTGGCATTGGAAATGTTATCACCCGGGAAGTTTCTAAAGCCCCGGAAAAAGCGAAATCAATTTTAGCAAATGTCATGGCGCTCAAATTGCCCTTGGCATTGATTACGATTGGCGCATTAGTCCTTTGGTCAACACTCTGGGACTACGAACCGATTGTCAAGCAGCTTATTTATATTTCGTGCATTACAATGCTCTTTGACGGTTTTACCAATGCGTTTTTTGCAGTGGCACGAGGTTTTCATAATCTAAAATATGAGAGCATTTCTTCAGTCTTGTTCCAGCTTATTGTTTTGGTTCTCAGTTTGTTTATCTTAAAAGAAGATTGGGGTATTGCCTGGCTTATGAGTACCTTAGCTTTAGCGAGCGCGTTTAACTTTTTCTTCGCGATGTTTACGGTTCGCAATGTTTGGAAGATTGGACCCTGGCCGCGTTGGGATCCGGCCTTGATTCGAAGTTTGGTAAAACTAACTTTGCCTTTTGGTATGTTTGTCGTTGTACAACGTTTTTATACGTACTTTGACTCGGTCTTACTATTTAAATTAGCAGGGGATAGAGCCGTAGGATTATATCAAGTACCATTTAAAATTATTATTGCACTTCAGTTCTTGCCACTGGCATTTGTAGCATCTTTGTATCCGGCACTTAGCTCATACTGGCATAACGCACGTGAAAAATTATCTGCTGCCCTCGAACAGGGAATTAAGTATTGTTTACTTATCTCAATCCCGCTAAGCGTCGGAGCAATTATTTTGGCCGATCAAATAGTATTATTATTTAAAAATGATTTTGGCGAGTCAGCAATGTTACTTCGCGTTTCAATGTTGGCAGTGCCGTTCATGTTTGTTGGTTTCCCGATCGGGTCACTACTTAACGCGTGCGACCGACAAAAACGAAATACCGTTAATATGACCATCACGGCGTTTTTAAGCGCTGCAATTAATATTATTCTTATTCCGCGTTACGGAGTGTTAGGCGCTTGTATTACGACAGTTATTTCAAGTATTGTTATGTTGGTATTAGGCGTTATAGTTGTGCCAAGTATTACAAAACTGCGTATTAAAACTCTTCTGCTCATGATTGTACAAGTCCTCGCTGCAGCGACAGTGATGGGCATATTAACCTATGTCCTTAAGGAATATCTCAATCCAATAGTTACTATTCTTATATCAGCTGCCTCCTACGGTGTCGCCTTGTATATTTTTGGAGTATTTAGTAAAGAAGAAATTAAATCAGCCCTGCGCGTATTTCACAAAATCGTATGAAAACCATTTTATTTGCCTTAGAATATCCGCCGGCAGTTGGCGGTGTGGAAAATTATTATTCAAAACTCACCGAGTACTGGCCGGATGAATTTAGTGTTGTTGACAATAGACAACGTGAACTTGTTAATAAACGTCTGCCCATTTTTTCGTGGCTACCGGCGTGTTTTACAATTCGACGAGCTGTACAAAATTTAAAACCGGACTGGCTTATCGCAGGAGAAATACTGCCAATTGGCACTGCTATGTGGCTTGTTTCTCATCTTGTGAGCTTTCGTTATGCCGTTGTTTTGCACGGCTTAGATTTTTCTTTGGCAACTCAGGTATTTTGGAAAAAGTTCTTAGCAAAAAAAATTCTGCTGCGCGCATCAAAAATTATCTGTGCCAATAGTTATACAACTTCTTTGGTGCAGGCTTTTATTAATCAAACTGAGAAAATCCATGTAGTAAATCCGGCAATCGATACTGTTTTACCAACCTTTAGACCCGGCTTAGCGCATGGACTTAGAGAAAATTACGGGTTGGAGCATTGTTTTGTTTTATTAAGTGTCGGACGTTTAGTAAAACGTAAAGGATTTGACGCGGTAATTTCTGCTATGGCCGCCTTAAAAGATAAGCAACCATTTTTACGCTATGTAATTATTGGCGATGGACCGGAAACTGATGCTTTGCAAAAAGCAGTTGAGGTGCTTGATTTGCGTGCTCATGTAATTTTTCTTCATAAGGTCAGCGATGAACAGAAATGGGCGTGGTTTAGTTTAAGCGACGCTTTTATTACGACGGCTCGCAATATTTCCGGAGACTATGAGGGTTTTGGAATTGTATATCTTGAAGCCAATATGTTTGGCAAACCTGTTATTGCCGGAAAAAGTGGCGGCGTGGGTGATGCGGTTAAACATATGAAAAACGGACTTGTGGTAGATGAAGAAAATATTGATGAAATTGCGCAAGCCATTGAGCTACTGGCTTCTGACAAAGCACTTACGCAAACACTCGGCACGCAAGCCAAAGAATGGGTCACTACTCAGTGCACGTGGGATACACGAGTGCAAGAATTTTATTCGATACTTAAACAAACAAAATGATTTCAATAATCATTCCGGTTCACAACCAAGCAGATAAAATATCCCTTTGTCTAGAAAGTATCGCATCCCAAACCGAGCGTGATTTAGAATTGATTATTGTTGATGATGGTTCGAATGATAATGTACACAAAGTTGTTGATCAGTTTAGAGCCAAGTATCCGTCTCAAACAGTCCATTTCTTTAGTAAGCAAAATGAAGGATCAAACCCGACGCGTAATTTCGGTTTTACAAAATCATCCGGCGACTTTGTAATTTTTTGCGATGCCGATGTTGTTATGAATCCGCAGATGCTAGCCAAGATGAAACATGCGCTCGAAATTAATCCTGACAAAAGTTTTGTATTTTCATCATTTTATTATGGATCCAAACTTTTTAAACTGTTTCCTTATGACGAATCAAGACTAAAAAAGATGCCCTATATTCACACGAGTTCATTAATTCGTCGTGCGGATTTTCCTGGCTTTGATCCAACTCTTAAACGTTTACAAGATTGGGATCTATGGTTAACAATGCTTGAAGCGGGTAAAAAAGGAATCTGGATTGACGAGCCCTTATATAAAACATTGTTGGGGAAAGGTCATATGAGTAACTGGCTTCCGAAGCTGACGTATAAGTTATTGCCGTTTTTAGCGTCTGTTAAAAAGTATAAGGCGGCAGTAATGGTCATCAAAACAAAACATAAACTTATTTAAATGTATCGAATCTTTCTTTTTGTTGTGTTGATGCTACTGATATCATGTATCGGCTGGCCGCTACGCGCTTCTGAACACAATAATGGTCGATTTGGTTC
This sequence comes from uncultured Gammaproteobacteria bacterium, assembly GCA_964599395.1. Classification (GTDB taxonomy): domain Bacteria; phylum Patescibacteriota; class Patescibacteriia; order Patescibacteriales; family Patescibacteriaceae; genus Patescibacterium. Next base: position 174,191 of record CAZRDY010000002.1, on the reverse strand, counting down.
TGTAACGATTCGAGGGAATATGATTCAAGTAGAATTTGTCGAACGGGAACGGGATTGGTACAATGGGTTAAGTCGACGAAACTCAATGTGTGATAACTGCGGCATGATGTTTAACTTTTTCAATTCAGCTCCAAAAACATTTGTTATGAGAGAAATGAATTTTCCTTTGGACATTATTTGGATTAATAGGGGAGAGCTGATTGGAATATCAGCCAATTTGCAAGCCGAACAGAAAGAGCCGTACACACCTTATCCTTCAGTCGGCAATGTTGATCAAGTTCTTGAATTAAATGCAGGGACAGCTGAGAAATTGGGCCTGAGTATATATGACCGTATAGAATAATATGACGACACTCACGCAGAATCAAAAAGATATTATTGGGATAGTTATTGTGCTTGCATTGTCCGAGCTCTTTTCGTTTTTTTCCTATTTGTATCATCCCTTGGGTTATGTTATTACCGCGGCAATTATCATCCTGGCGATTGTTATGAGCGTTAAAGATTTGTTTTATGGTTTTTTAATTATTATCATTGAATTATTAATTGGCTCTCAAGGATATTTGTTCTCAATTGCCGAAGAACCAAATCGAATTTCACTACGCATTGGGTTGTGGACAGCAATAATGGGCGTTTGGATAATTAAAGAACTTATTGGAATTTACAAAAATAAACGATTACCATATTCGATTAAAATTTTTCCTTATTTAAAACCGCTTGGTCTGTTATTAATTTCAATTGCACTCGCCGCCTTAATAGGTTATTTGCAGGGCAATGAAATTGCTTTTATTATTGATGAAGGCAAACGCTGGGCATATCTTTTATTCATCGTACCATTCTTTACACTTTGTGCTTCATCTGAAAAGCGTCGTTGGTTACTCGTTTCATTGGCCGCCGCAGGATTTTGGATCGCGATAAAAAGCTTCGGCATGCTTTTTATTTTTTCGCATGAAATGCCCCTGCTCGATCATTTGTATATGTGGACTCGCAGCACTTTGCTTGGAGAAATTACGCGACTGCCAAATAAATTTACTCGAGTATTTTTACAATCACAGGTATTTGTTATTCCGGCTTTCTTTATCTCAATTGGGTTTTTTGTAAAAAAAGCCGCAGAACAAAAATGGCACTTAACAACACCACTTTTTAAAAACTTGATAGCGAGCTCATTTTTCTTCTGTGTTATTCTTATTAGCTTATCTCGAAGCTTTTGGGTTGGTACTGCTCTTGGGCTTTTCTTCGGCCTTAGCTTAGCGTTTATCTATTTCCGGCCCAATATGAAGCATATTGGAGCGATAGCCCTCTACGGGGCTTCTGTGGCCCTTCTAAGTGCCATATTGCTCATAATTGCAGTACGTTTTCCTTTCCCGCGCCCAACGAGTGATTTAAGCACCTCTATTTTGACTGACAGGGCTACTGAGTTTGAAGCCGGTGCAGCCTCGCGTTGGTCATTATTGCCAGTCATGAAAAATGCAATTCTTGAACAACCAATTTTTGGACAAGGTCTTGGTAAAAGTTTAAGTTATATTTCAAGTGATCCACGTGTCAGGCAAAACGATGCCAGTGGTTTATATACCACTCATGCCTTTGAATGGGGTTGGCTTGATTTGTGGATGAAGCTTGGTTTACTTGGGCTTGGTGCATACCTATGGCTTTTTTATTTGATTCTAAAAAGTACGCTTCGTCTGGTTCGAACACGACCGCACACGGCGTTGCCCGCCATAGCAAGTTTAGTGGCATTAGTGGCTCTCAATTTTTTCACGCCATATTTAAATCATCCGCTTGGCTTTGGATACTTGGCTATTTTAATGGTGTTATCAAAGCCTGAAAGCGGGGGACTTGCTTAATTTGATTCTTTATTGTATAGTTCTTTGTATTATTATTTATTAAACTCTATGGGAGAACAGCAGATTATTTCAGAAGAGGGTTTTCACAAGCTTGAAGAAGAACTTCAGCAGCTTACAACAACAAAACGGCGCGAAATTGCCGATCGTATTGAGAAAGCCAAAGAGCTTGGCGACTTAAGCGAAAACGCCGAATATTCTGACGCCAAAGAAGCGCAAGCCTTTAATGAAGGCAGAGTCGCGGAGATTACTGCGCTCTTGAAAAATTTAACAGTAGTGAAGGGACATGGCAGAGGACAAATTGGCATGGGTTCAAAAATTACGGTTGATTGCGCTGGTCAACAGAAAGAATTTATTATCGTGAGTTTTAATGAAGCAGACCCGATGACCGGTAAAGTTTCAAACGAATCTCCCTTGGGTCTTGCATTCCTTGATAAGAAAATAGGTGATACAGTAATCGTCCATACTCCTAAGGGTGAGAATAAATATAAAATTCTGAAGATTGCTTAAAGTATAATTAAAATCCGGCCTCTTGGCCGGGTTTTTTTAATTGTCAAAACGCTGTATTATAGCTATAATAGAGCTATAAACTAAAAACATTATGCTGGATATTGCCTTCATACGAGAGAATAAGGATCTCGTAGCACATAACACCCGCGACAGACTCGCCAAGGTTGATATTGACCGTCTTTTGTCGTTGGATGAAACATGGCGAAAACAAGAAGCACACGTGCAGGAATTGAGAGCGGCACGTAATAAAAGCTCAAAATCAAAACCCGGCCCGGAGGAAATTGCCGCAATGAAAAAAGTTGGAGAGGAAATTGCGGGTCTTGAAGAAGAGCAGCGAGTACTTGAAGAAGCGATTAAAGAATTGTTATTGGCAGTACCTAATTTAAGTCATCCTGAAGTAGTAGTGAGTGCCAATGAAGATGATAATCCAGTTTTTGAACAGATTGGAAAAATTCCAAATTTTAAGTTTGAACCCAAGGATCATGTTGAGCTTGCTGAGATGCACGACTTAATTGATTTTGACCGAGGAACAAAGATCGCCGGTGCAAAATTCTACTATTTAAAAAATGAGCTGGTATTATTAAATAGAGCAATTATTGATTACTCACTTGCGATGGCGATGAAATATAATTTTAAGGCAATGCTAACTCCTGACTTGGCTAAAACAAGTCTTATAGAGGGAATGGGGTATAATCCCAGGGGAGAATCGAGCCAGATTTATCAAATCGAAAATACGTCACTAAGTCTTATTGGTACATCAGAAATAACTTTAGGAGGATACCATAGCGACGAAACCATTGATCTAAGTAAAGGGCCAATTAAATATGTCGGCTTGTCAAATTGTTTTAGAACTGAAGCTGGGGCAGCATCAAAATTCTCCAAGGGCTTATTTAGAGTACATCAATTTGAAAAGTTAGAAATGTTTATTTTCTGCCGACCAGAGCAGGCTGAAAAATTACACACCGAAATGCTTAAAGTTGAAAAGGAAATATTTAAAGGTCTTGGTATACCATTCCGCGTAGTTGATCATTGTACCGCTGACTTAGGCGCACCTTCGTATCGTACATACGATCTTGAGGCATGGTTACCCGGAAAACCAAACAAACATGATAGGAGGGGTGATTGGGCGGAAATCACCTCAACTTCAAATTGTACTGATTATCAATCTCGATCACTTAATATTAAATTCTTTGATACCGATGGGAATAAAAAGTATGTATATACTTTAAACGGAACCGGTGTTGCAATTTCGCGTGCCTTGATTGCTATAATGGAAAACTATCAAACAAAAAAGGGACAGATAATTATACCGAAAGTACTACGTAAGTATTTACCTTTTAAAAAAATTGGTTCTTAAATTCACGTTCATGCCCTTGCCAGTTCGTCATCGTAGCTACCAAGCACCGACAAACATAAAACGACGCGGTAATCCCTATTTTGCATCTCGTCGTAGTGATAAGATTGGTATTTTTGGAATAAAAAATCTTTTGGCAAAAATTCCGGCGCGCGGCTGGTTTTGGATTTTTGCAATTCTTCTTGTATGCGCCGCACTTGTTTGGCTGCTCTTTTTTTCTTCAGTCTTTACTGTAAAATATGTTGAAATTAGAGGATCACAACTGAGCTCCGCAAGTGAGATTGAAACGATGATCTATGCTCAAACTGAGGAAAAGCGTATTTTAGTTCTTCAGCAGAATAGACTACTAGCTTTTAGCTCGGAGGATTTTAAGGCAAAAGTACTCGAATCTTATCCAATACAAAATGTCACACTAGTAAAGAAATTACCGTCGACTTTAATAGTCGAATTGCATGAGAAGCAGGCGGCGGCTGTATGGCTTGAAGCGGAACAATATTATCTGCTTGATGCACGTGCTGAAATTATCAATCCGGGCAGCGCTCAAGAGCTTGGAGTGCCTATTATTCGAAACAATGGATTGCCGAAAATCAATGGTCAGAAAGTTGATATTGAGCCCTCTGTCATCAGCACAGCGTCGCAAATATTTACCAATTTCTCGACTCGTTTTTCTTGGATCAGTGTAAAGGAATTAGCAGTATCAAACGAAGCTCGCACGCTTATTCTTGCAAGCAATAAGGGCCCGATGATATACTTTACTACGAGTGAAGCAGTGGAGCCTCAACTTGCGCGCCTTGATACTTTATTACAAAGCGAACTGCGTTCACGCTTTGAAAAACTCAACTATATTGATTTACGGTTCGGAGATAAGCTATACTATAAATAAGCATATGGAAACAGCCTTTAAATTACTTTTTGCATTTGGTGTCTTCTTATACTCGCTGCTCTCAATCGGCGTATTTTTGCTGATTATCAAGATTATATTGGCTTTCAATTCACCTGTATATTTTATGGGCTTCACTATCAGTTAACTTGACAAGCTGAGACTCAAGTTGTATTGTAAAAAATACTCAAGCGAGTATTTTTTTTGTTCATTTAAATAAAAGTAAAGGAGACTATATTGAAGGACAAAGTAACAATGATCTCAGGTCTATCGACTCCGGGCTCAACCATAACCATCATTAAAAATGGTATATACACATTTGCTCCCGGGATTCAGGTTAACAAAGAAGGTAACAGAATCCCAGTCGGCGCATTAAGTGTAGGATTAAAAACAGTTGAAAACTGTAAATACGTCCGTCTTGAACCATCAAAAACTATCCTGGAAAGAAAGATGGAAAAGACTGCTTTTTCTGTTGAAAGAAACACAACTGATTCGGCAATCTCAGGTCCAGTAATTTTGATGACTGAACACAGTGTAATTTCTCCATTTGGATTGGTAAAATTTTCCATTATCAATGACGAGATTCAAAAATACAGCCGGGGGCCATTTAAAATTTTAAGTGGAAAAAAACCCTTTGAAACAAATGTCCAGGAGGTCTTATTCGCTTTAAAAAGCGGGAAACAAGCTAACTATACGTTTGGAAACGGTGAGCGGATACGTGTAGCATTTATGGGTTCATGTTTTGAATATAGTTATCAATAATTATTCCTTTATACAGAAAAGCGGACCCGTAGGCCCGCTTTTTTAATCCACAATTGTAATTGGAATTTCTATTTGATCATCAAACTTCGGCTCACCCGAAGGATTATCTTTCTTTAATACTAAGAATGCTTTACCAAAATACTTTGTTTTTAAATCTATCATAGCAGAGAAGGGGACAAAGTTTTCAGTCATCCATTCTCCTTCAGCTGTTGCTATGACCGTAGTTAATTCATTACGATTCGCGTCCAGTAACACAACTGGAAATGATGCTTCAAAATACCAAGTTCCTCGAGCTTCTCCTAACACCTTAAAGTTTTTTCCAAGACTGTCATTGGCTTGTGGTGAATCAAGAGTGATATTGGGGTTTCGCTTAACTTCTTCTATAACTGTGTTATTTTCCGTAACATTGTTTTCCGACACCGCGTTATACTCAGTAGCAGCAGGTTGCCAACGATAATAAGCCAAAAGTCCCACACCAACCACCACAAGAATGATTAAGATATATACAAGTCGTTTATTGTTCATATGGTCGTTTAATAGTAAGACGTGATACAATTAGCTATATTTTACCACTATGCGTTTTAAATTGTTAGTTGTGCTTTTAATTACAGCTGCTATGGCCGTTACATTCGGCTTATTCCGCAGTGATATCATCGGTTTGACCGATCAGGGTCGAACTTTAATTCAAAACGATCCCGGGATTGGAACGCTACGTCGTGACGCTATCGCCTTAAAAGACCAAGTGTTCACCTCTACACCTCTGAAAATTGATACTGGTGACTCTAAGGGAGAATTGACGCTTAAAGGCATTATAAGCCTCACAAATAAGGAAAGACTAGCATATAATGCGGTAGTCTTGAATGAATCCAGCCTACTAAACAAAGCCGCTGAAGCAAAGCTTGATGATATGTTTGCTAAGCAATATTTTGAACATGAATCTCCCGACGGAAGAGGACCAGCTGATTTAGCTGATGATGCCGGTTATCGCTATGTTATCGTTGGAGAAAATCTTGCTTTGGGAAACTTTGGCAGCGACGCTGCTCTTGTCCAAGGTTGGATGGACAGTCCGGGTCATCGCGAAAATATTTTGCGTGAAGGTTATCGCGAAATTGGAGTAGCGGCACGTCAAGGAAATTTCCAAGGTAAGATGACGTGGTTGGCCGTGCAAGAATTTGGCACTTCAGAAACAGCATGTCCCGAGATCAATGCGACCTTGGGCGCTGAAATTGAAACGAGTAAAACTTCACTAAACGTAAAAGAAGCGGACTTGTCGAGTCGCGCACAAGCAATAGATCGTTATGAGCCAAAGAGGGGAGAGGAGTATAATCGAATAGTCAACGAATACAATGTGCGAGTTGAACAATACAATTCGTTAGTGCAATTACTTAAAAAAAATATTGAATTGTATAATACCGAAGCTCAAAACTATAATACGTGCTTAGCTTCTTTTTCTGAATAATAATTTTAATACTTTTTCTCGGCTTTCACGATTTCGTAAGATGTGAATAATATTTGGTGCTACGGAAACAATAACAATTAAAAGAATAATGGGCAGTAAGTATCTGTCTATTCCCGGAATCCAAGAGCCGAGAAAAAAACCAAGCAGCAATAAACCAACAGCCCACAGTACCGCTCCAACAAGATTATAAATAAGAAAGGTTTTATATTTCATTTTGCCAACTCCCGCAAGAATTGGTGCAAAGGTGCGCACAACTGGAATAAATCGAGCGATGATAATAGTTTTACCTCCATGGCGCTCAAAAAATTCTTGTGCTTTAACTACATTTTCTTTTTGAAAAAATATGGAGTCTTCACGTTTAAAAATTTTTGGTCCGAGACGAAAACCAAAAGTATATCCAACATTATCACCAATCACGGCGGCTAAAAATAATAGTGGCAGAAGGATATAAATATTTAATACGCCTTGAGAAGCAAGAAAACCCGCAGCAAACAAAACACTGTCACCGGGCAGAAAAAATCCTATGAGTAAGCCTGATTCAGCGAAAATAATTGCAGTTAATCCTGTATATCCGGCTGCTTGAACAATACTAATTGGGTCAATCATAATAGATAATAATGTAATAGCGGCCCCGAAAGGCCGCTATTAGTAGTGTCGGGAAAAATCTGCTTAGATAGCGGCTTCGTCGCCGTTTTCTTCGCCGTCGTCTTCTCCTTCCTCGTCTTCTTCCAAGAAGTCGTCGCCGTTTTCTTCCTCTTCGTCCATGTCTTCGTCGCCGTCAAGGCTCATAAGACTGTTGACGTTGAGTTCGTCCAACATAGCATATGCTTATTAATAGGCCGTCAAAAGCGATGCTTTTTGCGGCGGGCCTATGGCCGTACAGAAATAATACTATGTGTATATCCAAAAGTCAAACTTGTAAATATGGAATTTTTATTGCTATACTATGCGTATGAAAGAGAAATTTTCAAGTAATAAAACAGAATCAATAACTCAGAAAACCGAGCGCTTTAAAAAAGAGCTTAGCGTAGCTTTACAAATCATGGCGCAAAGAACAAATCGAGAAGTCGGTACTAAGCTTTTATCAGACGACTGTTGCGTGAGCATGAAGGGTCACAATGCCAATAAAGAAGATCTACTAAAAGACAAGGAATGGATTCGAAGTAAAGAAACGCGTTGGATTATGGAAAAATATCTATTAGCAAAAGAAACAGATGTGACAGAAGAGATGCGAACAGAGTTTAAGGAGAAGCGGTCAAAAAGTAAAAGCGAACTTGCTGAAATGATATCAAGTTATGTTATGTCTAAATTTTTAGGAAATGACTATATAATTGCCCGTGCAAGTACCTACGATGATTATCGTGGTGTTGATAACTTAATCGTACATAAAGTCACCGGCCAAGTTATTTGCGCTTTTGATGATGTGCATGAAACTATTTATGATAATGACGAACGTGATTCCTCCCTTGAGGAAAAAAAACGTCTGGCTAAAACAATGGCTGAGAGGGGAGGACAGACCATCAAATACGGCTTTGGGATAGATAACGGACAAATTGTAAAAAAACAATTATCACATGTTCCTAAATTATTTTTACATTTTACGGTTGATGATTTAGATACTGCAATTGATACTATTGACTGCACAAATTTTGACACTAAAACAGAAGGGGAGTGCGTGTTGTTTAAACATATTATTGAGCAATTGGTTTCTCAGGTGGATGAATTAAGAAATCATGCTACAGATGCGGAATATTTAAAAAATTTAGATGCAGTTAATGAGCTTTCGCCTTATACGTATTCACTTGCAGCCTAAATTGACACATATTCTCTGATACGATATATTATGCTCAAATAACAACTTAAAGGATAAGGAGTACATTTACAATGAAATCAAAATCAGAATATTCATATGATTTGCTGTGGGATTTCAAAAGTAAATCCCTGATCATTTCAATAAATAACAAAATTGAAATTCCAGCAATAAAGAATTTTTCTTTAAGAATTCTAAGTCATAACAATACCTATACAAATTACGGAATTGATTTAAAGAAAAATAAAGCGACAACAATCAGTGAATTCATTAAAAGGCTTGACCCTGAATGTCAGGAAAAAAATGATCAGTTGATTAATATCGCTTGGTTCTATAGTTCAATTAGTCCACGTTTAACAAGATTTGTTCAAGAAAATCTTGAAGAAGGACAGCATGCATTATTAACACAAGCGTTATATGACGCTCATGAAATAATCCGGCCGGGCAAATCACTGGCCAAGGGTGATTACACATTCGATATATATTCAAAAGGCTATTTTTGGATATATTTAAGCGCAATGGGTGGCATTGATGCGAGTAAGGATAACCCTGAGGATTTTAGCTCGTATAATATTGGATCGCTTCATCATAAATGGTGGGCTTTTTCCACACATAACGTAGATTGTGAAGAGCAGTTTTTAGTTATTTTATGTGGTATCGCCGGTTTATGCACCCTGTATAGAAATAAACGATAAATTTTGTTTATCGAAATAACCAGTCTAAAAGGGCTGGTTTTTCATTTTTATTGATAAGGAGGGGAGGGGGACTCCCCTAATCTGTAAAAAGAAATTTTAAGCCCTTTAAGGCTCTAAGATGCCCAAATTTATTTCCTTAGTGGTATGCTCATGCCTTTCTGAATAAAAATTTTAGTCCTACAAGATTTAAATGATACTAATTAAATACAAGAGTATCACGGACAGTAGTGAGAAGGAGAAAGTATTGAAAAGATATCGTTTTAATGCCACAGTATGGTTAAGTGAGCTTAAAGCTTCAGAATTATAGATATACTATGTCGTATAAGTTACATTGTGCGACGTAGTATAAACTTAAAAATATCTCCCTTTTAACTCTCCCCTTATACATTGACACATCCAAGATCTTATTGTATTATTCTTTCATCTGGTCGACAAAACTAAATGCTATATGAAATCCTCCTATAATGTTTAGGAAAAAAAGTCCAGGTGTTGTTACCTGTCACACTCTTCGAAGTTTATCCCCTACTAAGGATATAACCCAGATAATGTGACAGGTTTTTTCTATTCAAAAACCGCCCATCCGGACGGTTTTTAAGTACTGAACGATACTTTAGTTATTAGCTGGCGTAAACCAATTAGTTTGCCAGGCTTTCATCTGATCAATCTCCTTATTCTGGGAATCAATAATCGCTTGTGCAAAAGCTTTTAGATCTTCTCTACTTGACTGCGATAGAACTTGTTTTGCCATCTCAACCGCGCCTTCATGATGTAGCATCATTTGCAAAAGGAATTCTTTGTCAAAATCATCCCCTGTTTTTTCATCAAGTGGTTGAGTCATCTTATTCATTATCGTGTCCATTGAATCAACTGACCTCTCAGAACAAAATTTAGAGCCCGGACCTTGAGTAGACATCTTCGGCTGAAATTTTTTAATAGGAGTTTGTGCACTAAGTGCACCAAAGCAAAATCCAAGCCAAAATACGATCATAACAGCAAACATTGCAATCATAAGCTTGAATAGCCAGCACAACCAACACACTGAATCGCACTTCTCATTTTTCGGAGCTGCTTTGGTTACAGCGACACTTGAAACGGGTTTAACGGATTTTTTTACCGCTCCCCTTTTTGTTTTAACCATATATTTTTATTTGAATTAATTTCTTTCTCTCATTATATCATAGAATATGCTATACTGTCAGTGTTAATTATTAAACAACCATTATGGCTAAAAAACTCGGCAACATAATCAAAATAATCGGACTTTTAACGGTGCTCGGCGCCGCAGCCACTAAACTCGCTCCTCTACTAAAAACAGCGGATCCTAAAATAAAAAGAAAGTTTAAAGATATATTAAAGCTACTTGTTGAATTAAAAGATGATATTTCTGACTTAGCTTCTTTAACAGCTAAGGAAGTTAAGAAAAATAAGTAATACCTTTAATTAATTTCCACTTAAAATGAGCCTAATACGCTCATTTTTTGTTTATTGACATAATATTAAAGATATGTTATATTATTGAATTGTTATTTTAAATAAAACAAAATAGTTAAACAAATGGAAGAAACACAGATTCTTGATAAGCAGAGCGACTTAACTAAGGCTGCAAGACAAAAACTCATCGAAGAAGGCTGGTCTTTTCATAATTGGGCCGGCACGGATGATGACACGCCTATAATGAAGAAAGGCGCTTTGCTAAAAATCATTATGAGGGATGGAGAAGTTTATGACTTATAGGCACAGAAATGTGCCTATTTTTTATTTACTTACTACAATAATATCTTTTTCGGTTCGGGTGACAGGTTCATGAGACCCGGTTGAGTATGATAGGATCGCATTATATAATACCGTTTCATTGTAACGATAGCCCGCTCCCCTTTTCGTTCCCGGATCATTGGTGATAAATTGTTTTTTAGCTCTGTCATAACCGCGAATCACTAACATATGACGTTCTGGGCCTGCTCCTGAAAAATAAGGATTGCCAAGTTTTTGTCCGTTTGCTGGAATAACTATTATATTCCCCTTTTCGAGTTCAGTAATAATGTTCTGTATTGAAACATCCTTTTTAACCGAAACTTTGTCGTATTTAAAATACTCTTTGAAAATCCATTGCACAGTGTCTTCTGCTGAAATATCTCTGAATTCTCCGTGGGTTTCTTGTGAATAGTCAGAAGAACCCAATATTTCCTTTAACGCGATAGAGCTGGACAGTGTTTTACCTTGAGCCCAGTATACAGCCATCAGCGCCGAAGCTTCTTCGCAGCCGTCTTGTTGACGTTCATCATCCCAGTTCCCTGTCGGTGCTTGAGATGTGAAAGGAACTTTGTTATCAATCAAAGCTTCTTCCTTTGGTGCGCTGGCAATAGGCTTTACTTCTTCTTTTTCTTCATTCGCTTCTTTTACCTTGTTTACTACTTCTACCTTATTCTCTGATTCCGGTAATGCTACTTGATTTGTCTCCTCTTTCTCGGAGACCTCTTCTTTGCTCATAGTGGCGAAAACAGAATATCCCACTGCTGCGACTGCAAGAATGACAAGCCCTATTTTAAATCCTTTATTTTTCATAGCTGTATCTTTAATGAGTTAGAGGCGTTATAGTATAGTAACGGTAACAGATATCATAATATATAGCTATTGTATGAATTTATTTAAGCATAAGAAATACCTTATCTATTTGATTTTAACGGCAATTGCCGTATTATGTTTCATATTAATAAATAGAGAAGAAAAAGAAACAACAGATCAGCTACCGGAATCAAAAAACCTTAATGTGCCTTTTAGCTCACAGGCACCTCAAGCTGATTGGCAAGAACCCTGGCTTAATGCTTGTGAAGAAACAAGTATTATTATGGCTGATAATTTTTACAGAGACAAAAAAATTTCACCGGAGCAAGCTCGCTCTCAAATTCTAAAAATACTTGCAGTTAAAGAGGAGAGCTTTGGTAAGAGCAAGGACGAATCAATGGAACGAGTTGCGGAAATAATAAACTTAGCAGATCTTTCCTGGAAAGCTGTCGTTTCAGTCGATCCGTTACTTAATGATATAAAAAAAGAGCTTGCCGAAGGACGCCCCATTATTGCACCGGTTGATGTTAGGTTGTTAATTAATTCTCCGCACGCCGGTACTGACATTGACTACCATGTCATGATTATTTCTGGCTATGATGAAAAGACGGAAGAATTTATAGTCCAAGACCCGGGAATTAAAGCAGGAAAAAACGATCGCTACGGCTACCAAAACTTTTATGATGCAATAAACGATTTCTTACCTAACGCTTCGCCTTCCGGCAGAAAAGCAGTACTTTTTACCTCACTTAACTAAAAAGAAGGGTGGTCATGACCTAATTTCACTTTATTATGCAAATAGCTCAAGTGTTTATTTCTCAGTGCGTTAAATTTATTTCGTTGTGAGCCATGTTTGATTAATATATCAGTTGCGTAGCGTCCGCCTAAGAAATGAGGCAGGATAACATAGTCAACACCCGCCTTATAAAGTATCAATGCATCCTTAATGCTATGAGCCACGACCATGAGCGTGGCTTTTGTATTACATTTTCTGATTTCCTTCACAATAAGTAGGTTTGTTTCAAGTTGAGGAATAGTTGAGACCCCTAAAGTCAAGCTTGATAAATCATGTGTTTCCAAAAGATTGATATCAGCTGCATCGCCAAATTCTGTTGGTATATGCATTTTAGTCAATTGAGCTACTGTTTCTGGGCTATAGTCAATTACCAAAAACTTTTTTCTTCCATTTTTAAAGGTATCAATAAAGTCATGCCCAATACGATTACAACCAAAGAGGATAATCGGGAAACGCTTTCTTTTAAAAGCTTTTTCAGTCGGAACCCTTTTTTCAAAAATAGAAAGCAATGGTTCAAGTAAATTATATAATTTATCAGAATACATAATCATGTAACTTGAACAAAAGATCGTAATCAAACCGATTAGAGTAACTGCAGACAAAACACGTGAATCAACGTGTCCGAGTTTCATTCCAAGCGCAACAAGAATCAATGAAAACTCACTAATTTGCGCGACCGTAAGGCCGGTTTTAAATGATGTTCGTTTCCGGTAACCGTATAAACCCATAATAACCATGAGAATGATCGGATTGCCTATTAAGACGAATAATGACAATGTAATCGCCATGGGCACAACATCCCACAAACCTGTAAGCACCATTTGAGCACCGAGCATAATAAAAAAGACTACAATAAAAAAATCGCGCAAAGTTGAAAGACGAGCACTAATTTCATAACGAGACGGCATCGCTGCCAAAGATACACCGGCAATCAGGGCACCAGTTTCAATCGAGAAGCCGGCAATTTTAAAGAGAGCGGCGACAATAAATCCCCAACTGATAGAAAATAAAAATAACAATTCTTGCGAACTTGAAAGAAATGAATTAAGGGGTTTTAATAATTTATGTGCGATGGTCCAGACCATTAATCCTAAAATGATTCCCTTAAGGAACATTTGGCCGATACTGATCCAAGAAGCGTCGGGTGAAGAAACAATAGGAATTAAAAAAAGCAGTATCAAGGCGATAAGATCTTGCACTAATAAAAAACCAATTGAAATTTTGCCATGCAATGATTCAAGTTCGCCCTTATCTGATAAGAGTTTTAAAATAATAATAGTGCTGGAAAAAGCCAAAGCGATTCCAACATACATTGCTACAATGACCGGCCAACCAAAAGCCAAACAAATAAAAAAACCTATTACTGAAGTAAAAATCACTTGTGCACTTCCTGTCACCAAAGCAATCTTACCAAACTGTTTAATAATATGCGGTGCAAGGCTCAATCCAACGGTAAACAATAAAATTGCAATACCAATTTCGCTAAACAAATTAAAAATTTCAAAAGATTGAATAAAATTTAAAATAAAAGGGCCGACGATAAGTCCGGTGATGATGTGGCTCACAATAAGCGGCTGTCGTAAAAGGCGCATGACAATCGCCACGATAACTCCAATACTAATAACAACACTCAGTTCAAAAAACAGAGTGTATTCAGGTGAAATATGGGCTAAAAGGCTTTGCATGGGGCCTATTCTAGTGGTTAGGGCAAGTATTCTACCGGATTAACGGGAATTCCATTAAGACGCACTTCGAAGTGCAAATGAGGGCCTGTGGTAAGCGGGCCTGCACCCGGGGTTCCGGGCATTGCTCCTGACAAACCAATAATTTGTCCCTGACTTACATATTCATCTTCTTTCACGTAAATTTTTGAAACGTGTCCGTAAACGGTTGCCAAACCGTCAGCATGAACAATCATGATGTAACTGTAACCCATCCCACCGTTTTTGGCACGACCGATATAACCGGACGCGGCCGCCCGAATTGGTGTTGATTGACTGGCGCGGATATCTACAGCTGCATGTTCAAAAATATATCGGAACGGATATGATGGATCACGAAAAAATGCAGTAATAGTGTTTTTAGGTACGGGCCAAATAAATCCATCATACTTCAAAGCAACTTTATCCCCACCCTGTTTATTAATTTTATCGCGCATGCTCTTCTCCAAAGAAACGATATCAGCAGATGCGGACTGTTGCTCGCGTCGGGCAGAAGCTAACAGGCGTTGGTATTCAGCTTCAGAAGATTTTGTTTCATCAAGAATATAATTCTTAGTGTCACGTTCGGAAGCAAGTTGTACTTTATTTTGTTCAAGATCCTGACGCAAGTCGCGTAATTTTTCTTTGTTGGCTTCAAGTTTGGTTTTACTTTCATCTAACCCAAGTTTTGCTTCCTTTAAATCATTCAAGCCTTCTGAAATCTTTCCGTTAATATCCTGTAAGTATTGCAGTTGATTCATGTACTCAGTCAGGTAATTATTAAGTAGTAAAATTTCAAGCTGTGATTTATGCCCTTCCTGACTCAATAATTTTATAGCTGTAGTTAAACGACTTTTGTTCTGAGCGATTGATTGGTCATTTTCGGCGATTTCTAAACCGATCTTTTGTATTTCGAGATTTGTCGTTTCAATATCGACCTGAACTTGATCAAGTTTAAGTTCAGCCTCCGACATACGTGTACTCACTATAGCAATTTGATTTTGTAAACTGGCTTTTTCGTTTTGTTTTTCCTCCAAGGCCTTACGATAAGCTTCTTGTTTCGCTTTTAAATCGTTTAACTGTTTCTTCTTCTGTTCTATTGTATTATTTAAATCCTGAATATCCGAACTGATATTCGGAGTTGTGGCTGCTTGTGCAATTTGGATAGAAACCACAAGAGCGGCCGAAGCAGCCGCCAGTGTAAGAGTGATAAAAATGGTTTTTATTTTTGCGTTGCTATTCATGAGGAAATTTCATTTATATTATAGCACATTTTTAGACAAAAGGATAGTCGCCCGCTCAATTTTCGCTAAGCTTTCAGTTTTTCCAAGAATTGCGGCAATCTCAAAAGGCCCAGGGCTAGCTTTTTGCCCACTCAGTGCAACACGCATTGGCCACAAATAATTGCCCAAAGGAAATTCCGAGGATTTGAGCCACGAAACAATTTTTGTTTCAAGTAATTCTTGGCTCCACTCCTCTTCCGCAATTAATGCTAATCTTTCTTTTAGTAACTTTAGGTTAGCAAATGTTTCGTTAAGATCACATTTTTTCCAAACAAGGAGTTCGGCGTCATATTCAAGTTGATCTTTAAAAAAGAACTGAGTAGACTCCTTAAGTTCAGACAGAACTTTGATGCGAGGTTGTTCAAGCGCCAGTATTTTCATAATAAACGCATCAGAACTTTTCTCATCAGTTGCGGAGCTCATTAAATCTCTCATATGTGGACGGGCCAATTCAAGCAAGTGCTGGAGTGGTGTTTGTTTTATGTAATAGGAATTTATAAAATCAAGTTTCTCTTGATCAAAAATGGCCGGGCTTATGCCAATACCATCAATATCAAAAACTTTTACTAGTTCCTCAACGCTGAAAAATTCTTGATTATCTTTTGGATGCCAACCAAGCAGCACACAGAAGTTTATGAGCGCCTCTTTAAGATAACCCTGTTCAAGATATTGCTCAACAAATACGTCACCTTGGCGTTTGCTTAATTTTCCGCCCGACTTATTTAAAATAAGTGGCATGTGTATAAATTTCGGTGTCTCCCAACCAAATGATTTATATAATAAAACATTTTTAGGCAAAGACGGGATCCACTCTTCTCCTCGGGTAACATGACTGATTTTCATTTCATGATCATCAATTACCGAACATAGATGATAGGTGGGGAATCCGTCTGACTTCAGCAAAACATAATCATCAAGGTCCGACGCATTAAAACTAATTTCGCCGCGTAATTCATCCTTAACTGTTACCGTACCGTCTAAAGGCATTTTATGTCTAACAACATACGCCTCCCCTGCCGCAATGCGCTTCCTCGATTCGTCCAAGGGATAATCTCTAAAACGTCGGTCATAGCGCGGTGCAATTTTTTGAGCTGTTTGTTCCTGGCGTAATGCCTCGAGTTCTTCGGGTGTCGCAAAACAATAATATGCCTCGCCTTTCTCTATCAAGTCTTCAGTATATTTTTTATATAATGGAAGACGTTGGCTTTGAACATAGGGCCCATAGTCTCCATTCTTCTCAGGACTTTCATCAAAACAAATGCCCAGTCGGTCAAATACGTTTATAAGACTTTCAACGGCGCCAGGCACTTCCCTTTTTTGGTCAGTATCTTCAATACGCAAAATAAACGAACCACCCCAGTGTTTTGCTAAGAGATAGCCAAACAAGGCGCTGCGCAAAGTACCAAGATGTAAAAATCCTGTTGGTGAGGGTGCAACGCGCAAACGTATATGGGGGTTTTCTTGTTTCATACTCATAATGTTTTAAAATACTCAATCAATTCTTTGTCACCTACATAACATTTAGTCCCGTCCCAGAATAATGGAACTCCTAATTCAGCATCGCTCAATAAGCACTTTTTGCCAACACTCTTTAATATTTCTACTGCACCAGTATCATTATTAATTTCCCTTGTTACAAAGAATATTTTTTGTGATATATTATTTTCACTAATATAACTATCCACAACTTTGCAATGTAGGCAGGTGGTTGATTTGAAATAAAAATTACCCGGCGGAATACTTATTTCTTGTATAACACTATTCTGATTTGTTTTAGCTGTGCCACAAGCACTAAGAAACACAACACAGGAAATCAATAAAAAAAGTTTTTTCATACTATTATGTATATCGACTTACATTGGCAACAACACCTAAACCAGCTAATGATGCAATAACTGCAGTTCCACCATAACTGATGAGCGGCAAGGGCACCCCGGTCATTGGCAAAAAATTAGTAATACCTCCAATATTCAAAATTGCTTGCACAACGATCCACACAGAGATACCGACGCAAAAATTTCTTCCAAAACCATCGGGCGCGGCTTTTGCGATTGCCCAAGACCGAAACGCCAAAAAAGCAAATAGAATAATAATTGCAGCTGCTCCTATGAGCCCGGTTTCCTCAGCAATAACTGCAAAAATAAAATCGTTTTGTACTTCCGGTAAATATAAAAACTTTTGCCGGCTTTCACCAAGTCCTCGCCCGGTAATTCCTCCGGATCCAATAGCAATGAGAGATTGGTTTATTTGATAACATGAACCTCGACTATCTTGCCCTGTATCAATAAAACATTTAAAACGTTCAAGTCGATACTCTTGACCCGGCAAATGAACCATAATATATAAGCCGAGTAATCCTATGACTAACAAGATGATTAAATGTTTGATTTTCCCGCCACCAATAAAATATACGCTAAAAGCGGCAGCAGTCAAGACAAATAAGGTTCCAATGTCAGGCTCCAATAAAATTAATAATGCGATGACTCCGTAGATTATTAAAAAAGAGAAAAAGCGCTTGGGAGTTTCGGAGCTTTTTTCAAATAACGCCGCAAGATAAGCTAAAAATGAGAATTTAACCAATTCAGAAGGTTGGACTGAAAAACCAAAAATATTTAACCAACTCTGTGAACCATTAACTTCGCGACCCAGTCCCGGCACAAACACTAATAGCAGAATACCGATCGACGCAATAAGCATCGGGAGTGCTAGTTTTTTAAAAATCTTATAGTCAATTTTAGAAAATACCCAAAAAACAATAACGCCAATAAGAATACTCAGTAGTTGGCGCTTAAAAAAATAATACGTGTCTTGATATGTATTATAGGCAACAATAGAAGACGCACTCGCCAACATTATAAGACCAAAAATTACAAGTAGCGCGACAATAGCCATCAAGCGACGATCAGCCTGAGGTCGCTTGGAAGAAAATTCTGATCGGCTGTGTAATAAATCTTTAAGGCGCTCCAACATGATAATAAAAATTAATGGAATCTATTAAGTAAAAAAATGGAAAGTCCGCTGGCAGCGGAAATACCCGCGACCACCCAAAAACGCATTACTATTTTCGCTTCTGACCAACCGATTGCTTCTAAATGATGATGAATTGGCGATGATAAAAAGATCTTTTTATGACGAATTTTTTTGGATAGAAGTTGAACGATTGTAGAGAGGGCTTCGATTACAAAAATTACACCAATCACCATTAAGATCAAAGCGGAATCAGTTAACATTGCAATAACTCCAAGTGTGATTCCCAAACTCATTGAACCGGTATCGCCCAAGTAAAATCGTGCGGGTGTAATATTAAACCATAAGAAAGCTAATAATGCTCCGGCAATAACACCGCAAAAAGTTGCGAGGTCATAACGTTGATTCATGAAGGAAATAACAGCATATGAAACAAAACTAATGAGAAGTGTTCCTCCGGCCAGTCCGTCCAGCCCGTCGGTCTGATTAACCGAAAAAGCCGTACCGACAATAACAAAAATAAAAACAATAATATACATCCATCCCAAATGAAAATCGCCCAAGAAAGGAATATTAAAAGTATCTCGTCCGAGTTTAAAATAAAACCACAGGGCTCCAATGGCAGCTATGGCTGTATAAATCATAAGTCGCTTTGACATTGTCAGTCCTCCTCCGCCTTTTGTTCCTTTGCCCTTAACATCAAGCCAGTCATCCAAAAGTCCGACTAAAGCGGACGCAACCAAACAACCGAGCGGCAACCACGTTTCAGTACGTGATAAAAAGTTTAAATCTGAAAGAAGCGGCCACGAAAATATTTCTGAAAGATAAAAAAATCCAAAAGCAAAAACTACCGTCGTGAGCCAAACTAATACCCCACCCATTGTCGGAGTGCCACTTTTGGCGGCATGGAGTTTTGAGAAAATAGGTGTGTCTCCGGAATTTCTGATTGTTTTGCCAAACTTATATTTATATAAAAATGATGTCCATAAGGGAGTCCACGCAATCGCACATAAAAATGCCAAACTTGAAAGAGCGAGTACGATAATAATTTGTTTTTCCATATTAACTAAAATTTGAGAGATAAGAAAAATACAAGGCAATAATCGCAAACATCTGCACAAAAACACTAACACTCAAAATAATGAGCGCGGCATTTCGTTGACGGCTCGCTAAACAGTACGATGCAAAAATACCATTAATAATCAGAATAATGAGAGTAGACAAAGGTGTCAGATAGATTAATGAAGCCTCGCCAACTTTATCAATGCCGAAGACCACATTATAATGTAGCACAGCCAAAGCTGAACCAATGCTTTGCACGAGAAAAATACTGATACCCCAAATCGCTAGCTGAAGTATAAGTAACACGATAATCAAAATACGAATTATTCGGTCATTAAAAAGACCGCGTGTCCATAAACGCAGCATTTCAAAACCCATGTATATTGAGCTCAAAAGCTTAGAAAACGTAATATTCATACAACTTTACTATATCATGCCTTGCTCGCCTTCTCAAATCGTTGAATGGAGTGCTTATAGGCCTGTTTAATCCGTATTACAGCAATCTTTAGGTCTTTTTTGGTATTCAGCGGTGAAAGAGTAAAACGTAGAGCCGAACGAGACTCCAGCTCATCATAACCAAGGCCAGTAATGACATGCGAAGCACTTAAGTCGCCAGAAGCACAGGCTGATCCGGTTGAGGCGGCAACTCCAGCTTCATCCAGTGCTGCTACCAACGCATCACCACTTACTCCTTTAAATAAAAAATGAGCATGCCCCGCCGAAACACTGCCAAGATTAATTGTTTCTTTAACTTGTGGAATTGCTTTTTTTAATTCACGAGCAAAATAATTTTTAAGCAAGCTCACCCCAGCAGCTGATTTTTTATAATTTTTTTGAGCTCTGACAAAGGCGTCAGCAAAACCAATGATTGCCGGGACATTTAATGTACCACTTCTGAGATTACGTTCCTGATGACCGCCGTAGAGTAGCGCTTCCAATGGAGTATCGCGTTTAACAGTTAAAAGCCCAATGCCTTTTGGCCCAAAAACTTTATGACCGGAAAAACTGAGCATATCAACGTTAAGAAGTTTTGCAGAACAGGAAAAATAATTTGCGGCTTGAGTTGCATCAGAATGAAAATAAATAGGCTGCGGTCTTACTCCCCTTTTTCGCGTTTGAGTATTTAACCATTCTTTCATTCTTCGCTCATTTATTTTTCTAATTAAACGACCAATTTTTGATAGAGCTTGAATTGAGCCCACTTCGCTATTTACAAATCCGATGCTTACAAGCATAGTCTCGTCAGTGATTGCAAGTTCAAGCGAACTTAAGCTAATAACTCCATCTTTATTAACCGGCAAACGAGTTATCTTATAACCATATTTTTCAAGAGCATGTAAAGGCTCAAGAATCGAATCATGCTCTATTGAGCTTGTAATGATATGATTCCGCTTATCCCCTTTTGATCGAAGCGCTTTGGCCAATCCTTGAATTGCAAGATTGTTCGCTTCTGTCGCACCGGAACAAAAAATAAGTTCAGACGATCTAAGATCAAGAACTTTCGCAAGTTCATGCCGTGCGTCTTCAACCGCTTTTAAAGCTGATTGTCCGACTGAGTGGATCGACGCCGGGTTGGCAAAATCACGCGAAAAATACGGCAGCATTTTCTTTAATACTGCCGGATTTAATGGTGTTGTTGCTGAATAATCTAGGTAGATCATCTTATTTAATAATCACTTTTGTACCGACATCAGTCCAGTCATACACAATCTTAGCGGCTTCTTCACCTAAACGTACGCAACCGTGCGAAACTGGAATTCCGAGATGTTTCGCTCCTTCTTTATATCCGTTTGGCCATTCGGGTAGTTCATGAATTCCGGCACGTGTTCCCGAAATTCCCATCCAATACGGCATCCAGAGTCCATACATCTTTGACCAGGCTCGTTTTGCTTTATTGGCGATGGTAAAGCTTCCCTTTGGAGTTGGCATTGAAGCTTTACCGGTAGAAACAGTATGGGTTCTAATAGTTATGCCGTTAAGTTGCTGATATAACTCTTGCTTCTTCGTATCAATCAAAATGCTTTTACTTAATTTTTTCGCCTGCGCAGATAATGGATCAAAACCACGAGCTACTTCCAAACCGTCGACAAAACCGTCGCCGTCTGTGTCGGGCAAGTTGGGGTTTGTTTTAAATTGTAACTCTTGATTATCAATTAAGCCGTCTTTGTCAGTATCAACCGGCTCGGCTGCCTGAGCATAAGAAGTAAATAATAAAGATAATAGGACTATAAAAATCAGCTTTTTCATATTGCTATAAGTATATCAGAGTTTGGTAAATAAAAAAGCAGTCATTTCTGACTGCTCCTTATTAATTCGGTTTTAGAATACTATTCAAGTATCATGTTTAAATATATAAGATGATTAGAAAAAACCACAAATCCATGACGAGCAAAAGATTCCCTCAGCCTTGAATTTATCGTAGCTATTTCGCTGACTATAAAATCGAGGTTAGCTTTTGTCTTTTGCTCTAAGACTATACCCTGACGGTAGAAACCTGCTTTACTGTCTTTTACAACAAACTTGTTAATGTCTTTCTGTGAATCGGTTTGTTTTTCGCAAGCATGTTGGAATATACGTGCACCACATTTTAGATAATAGTCAACAACACTTTGCATGTTTTTCTTATCTTCTTTGCCAAGATTAGGATCCACAATATCCTTGATATACATTTCTTTCACAAGATCTTCATACGCATAATGTATTGGAATATCAGCAGGAGCAAGGCCAGTTGAAACATCTTTAATAATTAGTAAAAAAGTTTCGAGGTCTAAAGCTCTTTGTAATTCTTCGCGCTTATCCTTTAAGTCTTTTAAAGGTTGCAATAAGCTTTTTAATATATTTTCCATGTAACATTTCTCCATCCCCTTTCTCTCGGGGCATTTGTTAATGAACGTTGTCCCATTATTAGGATTGTCGTAAATTAGCATAAAACACTTCAAACGTCAATATAAATCAAAGGCGACTACTCACGTAGTCGCCCTCTTAAAAAAACTAATAAAGAACGTTACTTTAAGCTTGGCGATGTCGCTCTGTCACTAATCATTGGTTCATATCCGCCGAGACACCTAAGCCTTTCTTCGCATGAGCCAAGAAGATCATAATTAGGATCATTAAGTGAGATTACCCATTCAATGATTTCAATATCAGGTCTTTGTAGCTTTTGCAATTGGCCGTTTAAGTATTCTTCGCAGATTTCCGCCCAATATTCCGCTGTCATCTTTTTCCATTGCAAGTCGTGATCTGAAGCATAATCCTGTCTTACGGTTTCAAGATACTCCGAGTTATAACGGTCATCACTCTGTAAACGATTGGCAATCTTTAAAAAGAAATCAAGCCGTTGTTCAAGAGTCAAACCGTTGTCAGTATACCAATCATTGGCATGAGCGCTTTCATGTGAAAAATGCTCACTTATTATTTCGAAAGGATACATATAAAGTGACACACCATGAAAGGTTATAACCGAGTAGCCGGTAGAATCAGTATTGCAATTTGCTGCTATGTCAGTTTTCTTATCATAGGGCACCCTTTTCTTACGCTGGTAAATATCGCTAATTTCGCCATCTATCCAGTTTTTTGGGTAAGTGCTCAGAATTAAGGACTTAAAACTACTGGCTGAGTAAAGCCATTGATATGTCCCCGGATTTCCCTTAATATCGTTTTTTATTTTCAAAACGTTTATCGGGAACTTACTGCCGCGTATCCCGGAACCTGGCATGCCTGGAATATTATTAACATGAGAACCGATAAATGTTGAAACCTTGTATATTTTAGTCTCCATATTTTTTTCTGACACCGATGCGTTTTCAATCGGAACAAATTTTCTTTCTTTTTGCGGGTTGTCGAAAATTTCGGGTTTGATTAACGCAATGACGAAACAACTACCTACGATTATTCCCACAGCCAACAAACAAAACAAGAAACCTATATAAATTGTTTTAATGATTTTTTTAATCAATTTTTTTCTCCTCTTGTCCTCCGGGACTTATATTTAATTACTAATTTCAATGTTCTAATGAGAAAAATAACATAAATAATGTATTTTGTCAAATCAGTACTAAAATTAGAGCTAATATTAAACAAAATATAATATAACTTATCAACAGATAACCCACATTTTATCCATTTGCTATAATAAGTACTCCCCTGTACTATAAAGATACTATGCCCTCCAAAGAAGACCTAAAGCGTTTACCACCGCAAAATCTTGAAGCTGAGAACTTTATTCTCGGCTCGCTTTTGATTGATCAAAACGTCATCATCAAAATCGGCGATATCGTTAACCCGGAAGATTTTTATAAGGATGCGCACGGACAAATTTTTGCTTCAATGCGTGAACTCTACGCCAAACGAGAGCCGATCGATATCTTAAGCTTAACTTCTAAACTTGAAGAAAAAGGTATTCTTGAATCTGTTGGCGGTCGCGCGTATATTGCAAACTTAGCTAACTCCGTCGGTACAGCATCAAACGTCACCTACTACGCCGAGCTTGTGCAAAGAAAAGCAACACTAAGACGTTTAATCGCCGCGGCCGGAGAAATTGGTGACATGGGTTTTAACGAAGATGAAGAAATTGATACTTTGCTCGACGAAGCGGAACGAAAATTGTTTAGTGTTTCACAAAAATTCTTAAAACAAGCTTTTCAACCAATTGACACACTCTTAAGCCAAGCTTTTGATCGTATTGATGAATTGCATAAACAATCCGGAAAACTGCGCGGTCTCGCCACTGGTTTTACTGATCTCGACAACCTACTCGCTGGCTTACAAAAATCCGACTTAATTATTTTAGCAGCGCGTCCTTCAGTTGGTAAAACGTCCTTTGCACTTGATATCGCACGTCAGGTCGCCATTTTAAACAAAGCCTCTGTCGGAGTTTTTTCTTTGGAAATGAGCAAAGAACAGTTGGTTGACCGCATGCTCTGCGCAGAAGCCGGCGTTTCTCTTTGGAAAATGCGTACCGGTAAATTATCTGACAAGCAAGAAACTGACGACTTCTCCCGTATTGGACAAGCCATGGGTGTGTTATCCGAAGTGCCAATTTTTATTGACGACTCTCCGGCCGCTAATATCATGGAAATCAGAACAAAAGCTCGCCGTTTGCAAATGGAACATAAACTTGATTTACTGGTTATCGACTACTTGCAGCTTATGGAAGGTCGCAGCCGTATGGGTGATAACCGTGTTCAAGAAGTTGCGGAAATTACCCGTTCCCTTAAAGGTATTGCTCGTGAATTAAATATTCCGGTACTGGCCTTGTCACAGCTCTCTCGTGCGGTTGAACAAACAACTCCGGCAATTCCTCGTTTGTCTCACTTGCGAGAATCCGGGTCTATTGAACAAGACGCCGACGTTGTCATGTTTATTTACCGTAAAGCGGCTGACCGCGGCTATAACGTTGAAGAGCTTTCCGATGTTGAAAAACATACCGCCCAGGTCTTTATTGCCAAACACCGTAACGGACCAACCGGAAATGTTCACTTGTATTTTGACGAAGAAACGGTAAGCTTTAAAAATCTTGCCAAGGGCGAATATGACATTCCGCCTGATTTAAATGAAGAATAATTAATAAAATATATGTTTGAAAAACTTAAACAGATCAAAGACTTGCGAACACAGGCTAAAAGCATGCAAAACGCCCTATCCGGCGAATCTGCGACAGTTGAGAAAAACGGCGTGACTGTTACAATGAACGGAAATTTAGAAATAACTAATCTAACAATTTCTGAAAATCTTGTTGGACTTCAAGCTGCTAATACAACGCGCGAAGCTATTAACGAGGTTATTAAAAAAGTTCAAAAAATTATTGCCCAAAAGATGCAAGATATGGGCGGATTAAAAAACTTTGGTTTATAGACCTCACCCCTTCCCTCTCCATCCTTGATGGAGAGGGTGAGCTACATAACTATGCGCTTACCTTCTCCTTTAGAACGATTAATCTCATTATTTTCTAAACTACCCTCAGTCGGTCCAAAAACCGCCGAGCGCTACGTTTTTTATTTGTTAAAACAAAAACCCGAACTCTTTAATGAATTTTCCGAGGCATTACATAACTTACCGGAAAAAGTAATCAGGTGTTCGCTATGTGGAGGTTTTGCGGAAAAAAATCCTTGCTCAATTTGTTCAGATTCAAGTCGCGATCAACAGATCTTATGCGTTATTGCCGATGAACGAGATTTGTTTGTTTTGGAAGATACAAACAACTATAAAGGTTTATATTTTGTCTTAGGCGGAACAATTAACAGTATTGAGCATATCGGTCCGGATGATATTAATATCAAAGGCTTAGTTACTCGCATTAAAAGCTTAAAACCAAAGGAATTAGTCTTGGCTCTGAATCCAACCTTGGAGGGAGAAACCACGGCTTTATATTTAGCAAAATTAATTAAACCATCAGGCATTAAAGTAACACGTCTAGCGAAAGGCTTGCCTTCAGGCGCCAATATAGAATACGCGGATGGACTGACACTCGATAACGCTTTGAAATATAGGAATGAGATATAAAAAAACGCCCAGTCAAATGACCGGGCGTTTTTTAAAACTTTTAAGCAATTTTAGTGATCTCAACTTTAGTCTTAATCTGACGATGTCCGACATTACGACGATAACGAGTCTTATTTTTAAATTTAATGACGCTTACTTTATCGGTCTTAGCGGTAGAAACAACTTTGCCGCTTACCTTTTCTCCTAA
Source organism: uncultured Gammaproteobacteria bacterium (assembly GCA_964599395.1). GTDB lineage: Bacteria > Patescibacteriota > Patescibacteriia > Patescibacteriales > Patescibacteriaceae > Patescibacterium. Next base: position 147,825 of record CAZRDY010000002.1, on the reverse strand, counting down.
ACTCGGGGTGCCGAGATCAATCGCACCTTTGTCATCAAAGGTCATTAATGTTTCAAAAGAAACCGCCGCGCCGTCATCGGCTTTAAGCTTTTCAATAGAAACTATATCTTTTTCTTTGACCGTGTACTGTTTGCCGCCGGTCTTGATTACTGCAAATTTCATAGGTTTTATTCGTTTAACAATGGTCTTAGTCTATCTAAGTTTCGCCCGTCTGTCAAGCCAATTAAAGGCTCCAACAACAACGGCCATTAATCCCCCTAAGATTATCAGGCTTAAAAACTTGCCTCGGCTTTGGAAAAATAAGGTGGTCAGTCCAAAAATCAAGGAAACCGAACAGTACAACAAAACTGTGGCTCGAGCCCCTAATCCGGCGTCGAGCAAACGAAAGTGCAGATGTTTACGGTCTGCGGTTTTAAACGGGTTTTGTCGAGCAAATAAACGTCGAATGATGGTCCAGGCGACGTCTAAAATCGGAATACCCATGATCAACAAAGCAATCGCAATTTTTCCGCCCGAGATAATAGATAAAACTCCCAAAACAAACCCAATTAATAAAGAACCTGATTCTCCTAAAAATATTTTAGCCGGTGCCCAGTTAAGGAGTAGAAATCCTAAACATGCCGCTGAAAACATAAGTGCGGCAAACGCAATGTCCGGCTGAAACCAGCGCGTTGTCATGGTAAAAAGAAAAATAACAATTCCGGCAACGGTCCCGGTTGAAGCAACCAAACCGTCAACACCGTCGAGTAACTTTGTCGTATACATCATTCCTAAAATCCACACCATTGAAAAAAGCGGAATCACCCAAGAATTTAAATAAAGTAAGCCGCCCGTCGGGTCGGTAATTTTTTCAATACCAACTCCTCCCCACACAACCGCTAAGACTGCGGCTACGGCAAATGAGAATTGTTGAATCGGCAATAACTTCTTGACGTCATCAATCACTCCCCCGATAACAATAATCAATGCGCCAACTAAAACGCCGATCCAATGCTCGGCTTCAAGATTACCTGAAAGAATAATCGCTCTGCCTGAGTACAGCGCGACAGCTAAGGCAACAAAAATACCAATACCTCCGAGGAGTGGTGTTGGTACAGCGTGTAACTTACGCGCTTGATCAGGATAATCAACAATATTATTTCGTAGTGCAAAATCACGCACTAAACGCGTGACTAAAAAAGATAACAAAATAGTGGCTCCGGCAAAAATATAGTATGGCATTTAAATGGTTTCAGCTTTTGTAACACTAATACTTAAATCATCATTCATAACAACCGTATCTCGTCGCTGCATACCGCCTTCTAAGATTTTAGTGGCGATGGCGTCTTCTACACGTTCTTGAAGCAAGCGACGAAGTGGACGGGCGCCGAACTCAGGTTCAAAACCAAGTGCTGCAAGTTGTTCGATTGCCTTGTCTGAGATTGAAAAACCAAAGCCTTTAGATTCAAGCATAGCAGTAATTTTCTTAAGCATCAGCCGGGCAATTGATTCAACATTTCCCTGATCCAAAGGTTTAAAAATAATAACGCCGTCAAAACGGTTGATAAGTTCCGGCCGCATGGCTTTTACCAACTCTTTCTCAATTAATTCTTCTTTAATGACTTCCATTGATCTACCCGCGCGAACATTTTCTTGAATCAAAGCCGAACCGACGTTTGAGGTCGCGATTAAAATTGAGTTGGTAAAATCAATCGTTCTCCCCTGGCCATCAGTTAATCGTCCGTCGTCCATAACTTGCAAAAAGAGGTTTAAAATATCAGGATGAGCCTTTTCAATTTCATCAAGCAAAATTAAAGCAAAAGGCATTTTTCGCACTGCTTCGGTAATATAACCCTGTACTCCGTCGGGAGAACCGATCATTTTTTCTACGCTGTCTTTATTCTGATATTCGGACATATCAAGACGAATCATATAATCTTCGCGGCCAAAATACGTTTCAGCTACTGTTTTAGCTAATTCAGTTTTACCAACACCGGTTGGACCAAGAAAGAGGAAGTTCGCAATTGGACGTTTGCCTTCGCGCAATTCTACACGCGCGCGACGCAGAGCCGATGAAACCATTTGTACAGCTTCAACTTGACCTATCATTCTTTCATGCATCTTTGTTTCAAGATTAAGTAAATTCTTACTTTCGTCTTGAGTTAATTTAGTAACCGGAATCTTTGTAATTTCTGTAATAACTTCGGCAATCGCTTGTTGGTCAACAACTTTATTTTCGCGTCGCGAAACTTTTACAGCGACTGATTCTAATACTTCAATCGCTTTCGCTGGCAGATATTTATCATGAATATAACGGTCGGTAAGATTTACCACTTCAGCCAAGGCATGGTACGAAAAATAAACATTATATTTTGATTCCATCAAACCAATTTTTGATTCAATCATTAAAATGGCGCGGTTAATATCGGGTTCATTAACCTCAACTTTAGCCAAAACCGAACCAAGGGCGGATTGTTCAATATATTTTGTATAATGTTCGTTCGTTGCTGAAGCAATACAATACACTTGTCCGCGACTAACAGCATCAGCTAAGACTGAAGCAAGATCAAGGCTCTCTTCTCCGCCAGAGCTAATGCCCATGATCTTTTCCAAATCTTTCATGTATAAAATAATATTTCGAGCACGAGATACTTCAGAAATAACCGTCAACAATCTCTCTTGTGCTTGAGCGGGAGTGGAGCCGCCAATCAAACGAGGTACATCAATTTCAAGTAAACGCTTGTCTTGAAAGCTTAGTGGAACGCTCTCTAAAACCATTAAACGCGCAATACCGCCGATTAGCATTTCTTTACCAACACCTTCAGGACCAACTAATACCATACCGAAACGTCCACTTTCAACATAATCAAACACTTGGCGAATTTCCTGATCACGCGCGACACACAAATCAACTCTCCCCCACTTCGCCGCCAATGTCCAATCATGCGAAAAACTGTTTAATAACGGTGTTGCTACTGCAGTATACGCGCGGTCCATGTTAGACGACGGCTTTAAACGCGCCATACGCTTATACAAATGATACTGATTGACGAGTTGGTTATTTACTCTAAACCACGCAACGGCGTTTACCAACTTAGTTCGATCAACTTCGAGTTGATATAATAATTCTCTGAGTTGTTCATCTCTGTCATAGGCGGGAACAAGTAAATCAAGTTCACGTACTTTTTCTTGAGCACTGTCCCAAGCAATCTGATATGCTTCAATAAAACTTTCTTTAGTACTTAAAGCAAATACCGGATCTCCGCCTTCGCGCGTATGTGTGTTTAACAAATGTTCAATACCTTGAACTAATTTTTTAGAGTCCACTGTCAAACGTGAAAAAACAGCATCGACTTCGTGGCTATTCATATATAATGCTGCAAAAACATGAAGCGGATCAACTGTTGAGGATTGAAAGCGCGCCGCTAATAAGTAAGCTTCATTAACAACTTTTTGTGCCGCATCGTCAAAACCTTCTGTAGTATTAATTTGCTTTGAACTGTGTTTCTTTATTTGCGCCCAATCCTGAGCTGCGGCTAATACCGCTTGGTCTTTTTGATAAACAGGAGTTTTGATCTTATGATCATTTTGTTTTGCTCGTGTTATACGATAGATGACAAACATGTCAGGTATTAACGAAAACCAGAAAATAAACAAAAGCCAATCTTGTTGTTTCCAGAATGCAAGTTTTTTCAAGGCTGTTGGTGTTAACGAAATTGCGGCAGTAATAATATCGCCTGAAGAATAGAGCCAATACAACAAAGCAATCACGCCGATAATACCAGCGATATAGCAGACAATATTAATTGCTTTGTCAGCAGTTTTCTTGAGCGCCTGCATTCTAATCAAGGCACTGGAAAGCGAGAGTTGTACGTATAAAAACTCATTGTTATGAAAAGCGCCAAGTCCAAGTCCGTTACAATTTGAACATTTTGAACTGCGCAAACGACCCAGACCGTTGCAGGTCGGACAAATTGTCAGAGGCAGAGTTTGTTGTTGTTTTGAGTCTTCCATTGCTTTAGATAAAGAAACCTAATTGCAAAGCGATTTGATACAGAATATAGAGTGGTGCGAAAATCCAAAGGAGCAGCGCGCAGAAGGCATATACCAACCAAAAAGCCATGATGACACTGCGAGCCGCAATTTGAATCAAGCGAACGAAAAAGCTGATAAGTTTACCGGCAATGTCATGCTGGCCAAACATTGGCGTGAAAAGATTTTTCAACCAAACAAGCAAACCGGTTGAAAGCATGCGTCGGTGTAAAAAGTGACCGACCCAAAGCACAACAGCAAACAACCCGCGGGTGTACCACCAAAGCGGGAAATATAAAAGATCCCAAAGAAATTGGATAAAAATTTTACCGGTATCTGCGAGTACGGTTGTGAGCGTCATAAATATGCCTTAATTATACAGAATTTTCTTAAATCTTACCAATTAAAAAAGTCACCCATTCGGATGACTTTCTAATTAAGAACCATTATAACTCTTATACACTGCTCAGCTTATTAGTATATATTTTAAGCTTTGTTTCATTGTCGATTACCAACTTAGCTGCTTCCCTGTGTTCAGGTTTAATACCTGACAAGCCTTCATTGCCGCCTACTTCATGAAAGCTTGAAACACGTGAAATAAAAACGAGAGAATTTCCGTCTCTTCTTCCGGAAATATTGGGATCATTAAATATCCCTTCAATTTTCTTTTCAAGAAGACCGGTCACGTATGCATTGCCAGTGATGTATAATCCCTGTGTTTCAAGCATATCAATTTTTTCCAATTCAGCCTTAGCTTTATCAAAAATAATATTGAGTATTCTCTGCCTCGTAGTTGCTTGTAGTTCGGGTTGTCCTTCAAGAGGAACAGTACTTCTATTTGGGCCTGTGGTTTCTTCCATGTTTTACTTTCTATAATTTATCTTTTTATATATTTATGAATCATTGAATATCCACGGGGGCTGAGTAACAGATACTCCACTCCACCGTATTTTTGAGTATGGATAAGTTTGAGCTCTTTCATTTGATCTATCCGGTTTATCAGTTGTGCCACTGATAAGGTTAGTTCCTTGGAGAGTTCTGAAAATGTTAACATACATTTAAGCTCAAGAATTTCCAGTATTTTATCGGCACCGTGCATCGTTTGAATCGTTCGCCAATCGTCTTTGAGCGGACTACAGATCGATAAAATATCTAAGACTTCTATCAAATAAATCCAACTCTGTATCAATAAATGAAAATCAACGTATTCAGGAAACTGATTCTTTACTTCATCTTCTTCATACCAATTGATAAACTTTTTGAGTTCACTGTTTATCTCCGCTAAACGCGTCGTATCAAAAATAACCAATGCATCAACAAGCGCTGCTTTTAATTGAGTATCGAGCTTAAAGGCAGTTTCAAGGGGCTTTGTTTTTAAGGATGCGATTGATTCTTCAAACCAGCCCTGAGAAATTTGTGGAATTCCGAACATAGACATGCCTCCTTTCGGGCATTGTATTTCATATATTTATTTTTCAAAATGCATTATTTGACTGATTTTTACCATTATTTAATATCTATGTCAATATTGTCAATTTTTAAACAAGCCTGCTGGAATATACCAACAGGCTTGAGTTACATTTATTATTTTATAACGATCATTTTTTTAGTTGCAGTGAAATCACCGACGGTTAGTTTATAGAAATACACACCGCTTGAAAGATTACTGCCAATAAAAGATACCGAGTGCTGTCCGGCATCCACTTCACTGTCAATTAATCTTTGTATTTCTTTACCCGAGATATCATATACCATGATTGATACGTTTGATTTTTTCGGGATTGAGAAATTGATTTTAGTTTCAGGATTGAACGGATTTGGATAGTTCTGATGCAGCTGAAAATCAGTTGGTGTTTCTCCATTCTGGTTTTCAATACCTATTGGACTATTGCCAAATCGTATAACTGTTCCACCATATCCTACGGCGTATGTATATGCATCAGTGATGGCTAGTTTACGGAAACCAGCAAAAGCAGTCGAAGTGACATGTACTTTAGACCATGTGACTCCTGAGTCTTCGGTTCTAAAGATTACGCCGACTACCGAATCCACTGTGTTATTACCCATTCCAATGACATAACCTGTAACTTGATTTACAAATTTTATGTCTTTAAATGAATAAAACCAGTTTCCTTCTGCTATATTCTGTTCCTGCCATGTGCTTCCGAAATCAGAAGTGGTGTTAATTCTATTATTATCGCCTGAGACGAAAATTCTAGATTCAATCACCGCCGCATTATTAGACCATCTATTTAACCCATGGTTCGTCCAAGTTTCAGAATCCAGCGGTTTGGACCAGAACCCATCAGTCTGATTCTGCCAATTACCATTCAAAGCAGTGACACAGATACGACCTTCATGAATGAATATTGAACTCATGTCAACATTCGGAGCACTCTGGTTAACAGACCATGTTTGGCCCTGGTCAGTGGTTGCAATAAAAATACTGCTTGGTCCGATAACGTAAGCATGATCTTCATTAACAGCAATGTTAAACAGATAATTTTGACCGGTTTGTAATGAGACCGACCATGATCTTCCAGCATTAGTACTTTTATATATCCAACCACCAACTAACGCATAGCCGATCTGATCATTGGCAAACTTTACATCTAGAGCAAAACCTTGAATGCCCCTGGTCTTTGTCCATGTCTTTCCAGCATCAGTAGTTCTCCATACGCCGCTTTCTCCGGCTACACAGCCAACTGTTGAACTAATGAAATCGCAACCGTACAGATTCGTACCATCAGGAACATGAAATATCTTACTTTCTGTTCCTGCAAAACTTATTGAAACAAAAACTGAAAATATAATGAAAAATAATGTCTTATACATTATCATTCCTTTCTTTTGCCCGTAGGCGTTGAGTTTAAGTGTATGTTATATTTGGTTAATTCCTATGTCAAAAAGCTACCCTATAATTACCATATATCTGATATTTTGTCAATATTGTTGACTTTTTCTTTCCACACTGGTATTATCTAAGTATCTTAATAGCCCGCCAGGGCTGTTTTTAAAATCCTTATATGGACAAACTTTTTAATTATTTCCGCGAGGCCTACATTGAGATGAAGAAGGTGACCTGGCCTACAAAGAAAGAAACGTATCGTTATACAATGCTCGTTATTGGAGTTAGTTTAGTTATGGCAGCATTTTTAGGCGGTCTCGACTACTTATTCTCATTTAGTATTGAAAAAGTGTTAACCCGATAATATGGCAAAACAAACATTAAACCAAGGCCGACGCTGGTATGTTATTCATACCTATTCAGGATACGAAGAAAACGTCGCCGAAAACTTGAAGCAGCGTGTTGAATCAATGGATATGGAGGATAAAGTTTTTAATATCCTTATCCCAAAAGAAAAAAAGATTAAGATTCATAACGGTAAACGTAAGGTTATTGAAGAAAAAATCTTTCCTGGATACATTCTAGTTGAAATGATAGTAACCGATGATTCTTGGTACGCCGTGCGTAACACACCTAACGTTACTGGATTTATCGGTACCGGAAACACTCCAACCCCGGTTTCAGATGAAGAAGTTAAAGATCTGCAGAAAAGAATGGGTGTTGAAGAACCAAAATTCCAAATCGATGTCTCAGAAGGCTCCCCTGTCCGCATTATCGATGGTCCCTTTAAGAATTTGGAAGGTAAAGTTATTGAAGTTGATCAAGCCAAAGGAAAGATTAAGGTTCTTTTATCTATGTTTGGACGCGAGACTCCAGTAGAATTAGACTTTTTACAGATAAAAAAGATTTAAGCAAAATTCTTAATTTTATAATTTTTAAACATTGGCTTCTATTGTTTAGAAATTAAAAATTAAAAATTATAACTATATGGCTAAGAAAATATTAACAGTTATCAAATTGCAAGTCCGCGGCGGACAAGCCAATCCGGCACCACCGATTGGTCCGGCTTTGGGTCAGCACGGCTTGAACATTTCTGAGTTTTGTCAGAAATTTAATGAAGCAACCCGCGATAAGATGGGTGAAGTTGTTCCGGTAGAAATTACCGTCTTTTCAGATCGCAGCTACGCTTTTATCATGAAAACTCCGCCGGCGTCGGAATTGATTAAGAAATACGCTAAAATTGAAAAAGGTTCAGGCAAGCCAATGACTGAAAAAGTCGGTTCAATCACCAAGGCTCAGCTTAAGGAGATTGCCACTATTAAAATGCCTGACTTAAATGCCAAAGACATTGACGCCGCCGCAAACATTATTGCCGGTACGGCTCGTCAAATGGGCGTTGATATAAAAGAATAATTATTATTAATTGTGGGAGTCCGCCCTGGGCGGACGTTATTACCACGAACAAATATGACTAAAGAAAAAGAAGTTAAAGAGAAGAAGGTTTCAAAAAAGGCAGTTGTAAAAACTGTTGTTAAGAAAAAAGTTTCTTATGACTTTGACCGTCGCAAAGCGTATTCAACGATCGAAGCAGTTGAACTCGTAAAGAAATTTGCTAAAACTAAGTTTGACGCCTCAGTTGAAGCTCACTTTAGACTTGGTATTGATACTAAAAAGGGTGACCAACAGATTCGTGCAGCTATTTCTCTGCCGCACGGAACAGGTAAGGCAGTTAAAATCGCCGCCTTTGTATCACCGGAAAATGAAGCTAAGGCCAAAGCAGCCGGCGCTGACATTGTCGGTGGTGAAGATTTGATTGCAGAAATTAAGAAAACTGAAAAGACTGATTTCGCAGTTGCTGTTGCCGAACCGGCTTTGATGAAAAATTTGGGAGCGATTGCAAAAATTCTCGGTACTCGCGGATTAATGCCTTCTCCGAAAAATGAAACTGTTACGGTTGATCCGGCTAAAACCATTGCCGAATTAAAGAAAGGTAAAATCAGCTTTAAGAATGACGATACCGCCAATATTCATGTCCCAATTGGCAAAGTCTCTTTTGACAGCGCTAAATTGGCAGAAAACTTTGAAGCGGTTGTGAACGCAGTTAAGAAAGCAAAACCATCCGGTTCAAAAGGAACCTATTTAAAGAACATTTCGATTTGTTCAACGATGGGTCCCGGTATTAAAGTTTCAGCGTAATATTAGATAGCATAAAGGACACCTCGAAAGAGATGTCCTTTTTGTTTAACAAAATTTGATCAATTTTAGAAAACCCTGATGTGAGTTTCATAATATGATCTGACAGCACCAGTGCTTTTGTATAGTACAACACAAAATGGAACTATGAGATACACATATACCGGGAACTGAAGAGGCATACCGATAATAATAACAGCCACCGTTAAAATCATGGAAACAAGAGTTTTATTTGGTGAGAATACTCCCTCGATAATTTTTTTTACTTTGTTCCCTCTTTTATGCAAATTTTCGCTATTATTATTTTTTGCATTATTCAAAACAACGGCCTTCTCAACACCCAGCATAAGTGAAAAATAAAAGATAACAGCACCCGATAAAACCATAAGCTGCTCAAGAGGACTTTTATCCGGAGTAATAACAAGAATTCCTAAGATGACAATCAGTGGAGCAGCTACAATCCACGCGAATTTAAGCATGAATAGAAAAAAGTGTTCTTGATAAGCGCCTAGTTCCACTGAGACAGTGTCGTTAAGCTTGTTTGTTTGTGTCATTATTTTCTCCTATGCCGCATATATTTTATGAAATGAGCTTTCAATCATAATACGTATTTTCCAAGCGTTTGTCAATCTAAAGCTTTTTGACTAAATGCTTCCTAACCGCTACATTTACTGTATAATATAATTCTATGGAAACAGCACGAACTAACGAGGTACTATCTTGGGACGAATGCTTTATGCGCATCGCCAAAGTCATTGCTCAACGCTCAAAAGATAACTCGACGCAAGCCGGCGCCGTTCTCGTTAACCGCGATAATGTCGTGGTAGGACTTGGCTATAACGGCTGGCCGCGAGGCATTGATACTGAAAAACTACCATGGGAACGGGAAGGCAAATTGTCCGAAACAAAATACGCGTATGTCGTGCATGCCGAAGAGAATGCTGTGTATAACGCCAACGGCTCAACTCGCGATTGTATTTTATATTGTACCCTTTTTCCTTGTAACGAATGTGCCAAAACGATGATTCAAAACGGCATTAGCGAAGTTGTCTTTGAAAGTGACAAATATCATGATCAGGAAGCCTGGATCGCCTCACGCAAACTATTTGATCTCGCCGGCATTAAATGCCGACAATACGTTTCTAAAGATTAATATGGACGAAAAGAAACGTTTAATTATTATTGAAGACAGCTGTGGCCCGGAAGATAACGCCATGCTTCAAGCTTTGTATTCACGAAGTGCAGCAAGCGTTACCGAACACTTGGAAAAAGTTAAGAAGAGCGGCTCGGGAAAATTCATGGAAAGTTATTATGTCGGATATGGTCACGGCAGTATTGGCGACTGCGGTTCAACCACTGTCTTTATAGAGAATGTTTCGATTCTTGCCGCTAAAGCAATTCAAGATTGGCGTCTCTATTCCGGACAAGAAACTTCTACTCGCTATATCGATATGGCCAAACAGCCGATTATCGATCCGCTATCTAGTGCAGAATCAAAAATTATTATAGAGGATTGGATGAAGTTCTATATCGGCTCGCAGGAACGGGTTAAAGAACACTTACGCGCCACTCATCCTCGTCGCGCCGAAGAAGAGGAAAAAACTTATGAACGAGCAGTTAATGCCCGAGTTTTTGATATTCTGCGCGCATTTTTACCTTCAGGCATTGCGACACAATTAAGTTGGCACACTAACCTTCGTCAAGCCGCCGATCGCTTGGCGCTGCTTCGTCATCACCCGGTTGCAGAAATCAAAGACTTGGCCGAAGAAATTTTAAGACAATTAAAAGAAAAATATCCTTCGAGCTTTAGTCATAAATTATACGAAGCTCAGGAAGCGTATCGAGATGAAGTTTCAAAAGCATTTTCTTATTATCATAATCCCGACTCCCCTGCTTTTGATTTTAAAACTAATATCAACCCCGAATCTCTCAAACCATTTGAAAAAATAATTGCTGAACGTCCGATTAAAACAAACTTACCTTCATTCTTGGATGAACTCGGTGGTTGTTACTGCGACTATTTAATTGACTTTGGCTCTTCTCGCGACCTGCAACGACATCGTAACGGCGTTTTCCGCATGCCGCTCGTCACAACTCATTTTGGCTTTCATAACTGGTATCTTGATCAACTGCCAAGTGATTTAAAAACAGAGGCTGAAGTTTTGATTCAACAGCAAAAAGAGAGGATTGACGCTTTAGACTGCGATGCTGAAACCAAACAATATTACATTTCTCTTGGCTTTTTAGTGTCTTGCCGAACCTATTATAGTTTGCCGGGACTTATTTACTTAGTGGAGCTTCGTTCTGATACAACTGTTCACCCGACAATTCGACCGCTTATGCAACAGATGCATCATGCACTGCAGGCTGCTTTACCAAGCGTAACTTTATATACAAATCTTAATGAAAGTGATTGGGACATACGTCGCGGCACTCAAACCATAGAAAAAAAATAATATGATTATTATAGGAATTATTGGACTCTTATCTGCCGGCAAGGGAGCAACCGCTCAATATATTATAGAAAAGCATCATGCCAGCCGTTATGGCTTCTCTGACTCATTGCGAGACATAACTCGCCGCTTGCATTTAGCAGAAAATAGAAAGAACCTACAAAACCTTTCAACTATTCTGCGACAAGAATTTGGCGAAGATATTTTGGCAAACGCCATGCTGGAAGATATAAAAAATGACACTCACGATTATATTGTAGTTGAGGGTATTCGTCGTGAAGCAGACATAAAGCATCTTGCATTATTACCTGGTTTTCATCTTATTGGCATTGAGGCTGATATTAATGTTCGTTATAAACGAGTGACAACTCGTGCACAAAATACTGATGATAAAGTGAAAAGCTTTGATGAGTTTGTTGAAGATCATAAGCAAGAACCGGAAATGGCGATTGTTCCACTGATGTTAAAATCTAATTACATGATTGATAATAACGGTGATATTGAAAAACTACACGCTCAGATTGACGAAATTATCAAAAAACTATGAGCCAAGGGATATTTATTGTTATCGACGGTACCGACGGTTCGGGTAAAAAAACCCAAACTGAGCTTTTAGTAAAGCGTTTGCAAGCTGAAGGTAGAGACGTAATGGCGATGAGTTTTCCTAATTACGGAAAACCCGCGGCTACATTAGTTGAAATGTATTTGCACGGTGACTTTGGTACTGATGAACGGTCGGTTGACCCTTACGTTGCTTCAACCTTTTTTGCCGCTGACAGATTTGCTGAAAAGCAAACTATTCAAAATGCTTTAAACGACGCTAAAATTGTTATTGCCGATAGATACCTAACGGCTAATATGGCACATCAAGGAGGAAAATTTGAAACTACGGATGAGAGAAAACAGTATTTTGAATGGCTGTATAATTTTGAATATAAACACGGACAAATACCAAAGCCTGATCTAAATATTATTTTATATGTTCCGGCAGAAGTAAATATTAAATTGATAGAAAATCGCGGTAATGTAAAAGATATTCATGAAAGTAATCCCGATCACTTAAAGCGTGCCGATCAAACCTATCGTGAAATTGCCGAACAATTTCCTGATATTGAATTAATAGAATGCTGTCAGACGGGTGAGATTATGAGCCGAGAAACCATACATGAAATGATTTGGGAGAAAGTAAAAACTTTTCTGCATAAATAAACCCGCTACGTTGTAGCGGGTTATAATATATTGAGAAAACTTTAAACTGTTGCCGGGGACTGAAGTTGCTTTTCTTCGACTTTTGCATCTTCACTTTTTTTTGTTGTTACACTGAAGCTCAAATCCTCCGGTTTACCCGAAAGAGATATTTCTAAATCTACAGAAAAACCAAATTTCTTCCCAAGCTCTTCGGCAATGTCCTCTTTAAAAGAAACTAAATTTACTTTAATACGTCCTATTTGCTCAGCCGTTGAATGTGTCGTTTGATCACGATACATCTGTGGAACCATATTGGGCCAGATTTCGGTAGAAATAATCTTGCATATGTCGATATCTATTTCTTTACGGTAATCAATTTTTGAATATGGCTTATACTGCTTGAGCTTGAGCACATAGGCATAGATTTTTTCAAGGGACTCTTGGTTGAACTCTACTGTTAAATCGTATGATTCAAAAATTTGATTTTCCAGTGGCTCCTTCAAAACAACCGAAATAGGTTCATTAATTATTTCGTACCACCAGCCAAACCGCGTTAGATTTTTCTTTTTCCATACAAACTGAAGATTATCTTGTCCATAATGAACTGAGTAAGAAAATCTATTAAAGATGAGCGATTTAAAGAAGTATGACGAGAAATACGTGAGAAAAAATAGAAATAACCCTGGTGTGGAATCATACTTCAATGCTGCGACAGATACTCCAATGGGATTCAAGACTAAATAAAGCATGGCTAAATAGAGATAACTGCCTACTAAAAAAACAACTCCAAATGACGTAAAATGGAAGTATGGTTCTTTCTGCTTGCACAAACGGAAAAAAAATCCGAGAATAATTATTATTACCCCAAAGGCTGTAAGCGCCCATATCAAGTTCATGGTTTCCTCCTTTATGAGAAAATATTATGTGGTTTTTAAATAACTTTTTGTTACGCGAATAATACTATATATTAAATGCTCTGTCAATAATTTGAACAGTAAAGAAAAAAGCCGTTATCATTTGATAACGGCTTTTTTAAAATTCTTCAAAGTACTATTTATTATTCCCAAAAGCATGGCTGGGAAGAACAATTTCTTTTGAAGAACAATGACTCATTGGTATAAGGGTTAAACCAGTAGTAACCAACATAATCCTGGTGCATCAGTGAAGCGATAATCAAGTTCCCCGTACTTGTTATTCTCAAAGCACCGGGATCCCGTGAATCAACAACTTTAAGGTCAATTTTCTTCACCGAGTTGGCTCGAATATAGAACCATTTAGGGTGAAAAGCGCCGCCTGCAAATTTTTTTATATTAACTATTGTGATATCGGCATATTTACCGATAAACACCTGAACATTTTCATTGCAGCGCCACGAGCAATATGATGTTGAATCAAAAATCTGTCCATTGAATTTTGAAATAACCTTCATTGTATGATTCTGTGGCTCAAACACAACCTGCACATTTTCATCTGAAACAAAAGGAACCATAATGTCAGTTCCGCTTGTATACAAATTAAAGATTGAATCTCTTAGATCTGAGCCGGGTTCTCCGCCGCTTACCGGATTGTCGTTTGGCAGGCTGTAAAAATACACATAAAACAAAACATGATTCCGCTCAAGATTATTCTGGTTTTCATTTTCCCCTCCGGGGTTTTAATGTTCGAAAATATATTTTATAAGATATCTTTTTATATCATAATTAGTTAGATTTGTCAATAGTATCATCTCTATCGGCAAAATTATGCTAAAATAACGACATGTACGACGTTATCATCGGCTTGGAAATCCATGCCGGACTTAATACAAAATCTAAAATGTTTTGCTCCTGTCCGAACCAAAACTCGGATGAGCCAAACACCAATGTCTGCCCGATTTGCTTAGGCCATCCGGGCGCTTTGCCGTCTGCAAATATGAAAGCTGTTGAAGATACAATTCTCCTTGGTCTGGCTTTGGGTTGCAGCATTAATCAACATTCTAAATTTGATCGCAAAAACTATTTTTATCCAGATCTACCGAAGGGTTATCAAATTTCTCAGTATGATATCCCCTTTTGCGTTGGCGGAAAGTTAGATGCTAATAATCAAACCGTTGATATTACCCGCATTCATCTAGAAGAAGATACTGGGCGTTTATCTCATCCGGCTTTAAGTGATGATTCTCTCGTCGATTTTAATCGTGCCGGCACTCCCCTCGTTGAGCTTGTGACCGAACCTGTGATCAGAGATTCCGCGACAGCAAAAGCTTTTGGACAACGCTACCAGCAGGTTTTACGATACCTGAGAATTTCTAACGCTGATATGGAGAAAGGTGAAATGCGCTGCGAAGCTAATATTAGTTTGCAAAAAAAAGGGACATGGAAATACAAAGATGGTCATATTATTCCCCTTGGTAAGAATAAGCTTAATCATAAAGTTGAACTGAAAAATATCAATTCATTCAAAGCTATGGAAAAAGCGATTGAATTTGAAATTAAGCGCCAATCTGCCTTAATAGACAAGGGTGAATCAATTGCGGCAGAAACTCGCGGGTGGAATGAGAAATCCGCCCAGGGCGGAGAAACAGTTCGTCAGAGAGTAAAAGAAACTTCAGCAGATTACCGTTATTTCCCTGATCCTGATTTACCACCTGTTGTTATCAGTCCGGCGTGGCTCAAAACTATAAAATCTAAAATGGTTGAACTGCCCTGGAAATCAGAAGATCGCTTACGCAGAGAATACGGTTTAAGTGAATATGACGCGAGCTTACTCGCCACTGACATAAAGCTCACCGCATTTTTTGAAGCGACGATTTCTGAAATGCAAGCTTGGATTAACTCAAAAAAAGATTCCTGGGAAAGACAGGATCAGACCTTGTGTAAACTCACGGTTAATTGGCTTAACAACGAATTACTTAAGCATCTTAATGAGAAAAATCTATTCATTAATGATTCAAAAGTAAGCCCCGAAAACTTTGCCGAATTAATATTAATGATTCATGAAGTTAAAGTTAATTCAAGCGCCGCGCAAACAATTCTTGCTGAAATGATGAAGAATGGTGGAGAGCCACACGCTATCATGAAAAATTTAAATTTAGAAATTCTTGATGATGAAAAAGTGTTAGTTGATGCTATTACTCAAATTATCAAAGCTAAGCCTGATCAAGTTGCTGAATATAAAAAAGGCAAAACTACTGTGATCCAATTCTTTATCGGTCAAGTGATGGCTGCGACAAAAGGAGCTGCCAACCCCGCGACCGTTAAAAATTTGCTTGAAAAATATTTAAACGAATAATATGAACATTGCGATATTTGATTTAAAACCTTGGGAAAAGAAAATGTTTGATACTGCGCTCAAGGGGCACAAAATAAGCTATTTTGAATCCGACATTGATCATACTAATGTTTCTAAGTTTAAAGATGTTGAAATTGTTTCCTGTTTTGTTAGCTCACAAATGAACAGCAAACTCATTTCTTCATTAGCTAAGTTACAATTTATCGCGACGCGTTCAACCGGCTATGATCATATTGATCTTAAAGAAGCAGGCAAAAGAAAAGTTAAAGTTTCCAATGTCCCGACCTACGGGGAAAATACTGTTGCCGAGCATGCTTTTGCCTTGATTCTTGATTTATCGCGAAATATCCATAAAGCGTACTTACACACCAAGAAAAATGATTTTAATATTGAGGGATTAATGGGTTTTGATTTAGCTGGTAAAACCCTGGGGGTTATCGGTTGTGGTCATATTGGTAAACACATGGTAAGAATTGCTAAAGGTTTTGGAATGAAAGTGTTAATCTTTGATAGAAGCACTAAGACTACACTTAAAGAATTGCTTTCCAATTCAGATATCATCAGTCTACATTTACCGGCCTGCAAGGAAACATTTCACATTATTAATCGAAAAAATATTACATATATAAAGCCCGGCGCAATTTTAATAAATACTGCACGCGGGACTTTAATTGAAACGGACGCCTTGATACAAGCTCTTAAGAAAAATATACTCAAAGGTGTGGGATTGGATGTAATAGAAGATGAGGAATTACTGAGCGAAGAGCAGCATCTTGCACATCGCCATGAAAAAAATAAAAAATTTGCACGGCTCATTAACGAACATAAGCTTTTAAAAATGGATAATGTTGTCTATACTCCTCACATAGCATTTTATAGTCAGGAAGCAGTTAATAGAATTACTAAAACAACCACAGATAATATCCTCGCCTTTATTAAAGGCAAACCCGAAAATATCATTGGTGCACAAAAGAAGAAATAAATTTTAGATATTTTAAAAGGGCCTACATTTGTAGAGCCCTTTTTGTTGATCGGTAATAACTTATTTGTTGTCACCGAAAATAATTTCTTCAAAGTCCATGTTATCAATTTTGAAGTCTTTGAACTGTAAAATCTTTTGACCATTTTCGTCAGTTTTGAGTTCTACACTTCCGCTTTGAACAGTGCCGGTTTTGTTTTCCTCTACTATTAACCTGCGACGTTTGTCGTATAATGAGATTTTATTCACAACTGCAACCGTGGCGCCTTCTAAAACGTTAATGTTAAAATCTTCACCGCCACCAAAATTATCATTGAATTTTTTATAAACAACGACAAGGCGGTTACCAAGATACATCATAAAGTAAGAGTATTCTGAACTTGGCACAATCCCGACGATAGGAGCTTCCGGTTCCATGGTGACTCCGTAGAATCCACTGTTTTCACAAACACATTTTATTCCGTCATATACCTTTTCATGAACCACAAAAACAGTTTGTGATGATGAAGTAACCGGATACATTACTGCGGAGAATATAACGGACAAAACTAAAAGTATATTTTTCATGAAATTATCTCGCTTTCTTTTGGTTTATTTAAATCAAATGTACATTTTAATTATTTGCACATTAACATATATTCTATATTTTGTCAAGGGTAAATAAAAAGAGCCTATGTTGTATAGGCCCATTTTACTAAACTTTTTTTGAATTTTTATAGCTTTATTTCCGGCAAGATAAAATCTGATTCCTGACCGGCCTGATCTTTAATCCGCAAATTTTGTGCGCTTACAGTTAAGATGCAACTTTTTGTATCGAAACTTATAATAATTTGCCCGGATGTGATTATCGTTCTTTCAACTTTCGGATTTTCAGCATTACCGTAGTAGATTGATCCTGTTGTAACAGTATCGGTAATTACTTCACTGGTCGAATTGTAAAAATCACGAAGAATTTCTTTGGCACGTGAATATGGATCGTCTGCATTTTTACTGCTATACAGTTGAAATAAACTGACCGCCGAAGTAGAAACAATTTTCTCTTCCGAATAAAGTGAGAAATTTAGAACAGATGAACAATACACATGTAACATGTATCCTTCACGGTTTATTGTTTCATTTCTTGGTGTTTCACCATGTCTTGTCCAAAGATCAGGATCTGCCACATCGTTAAATGTGTAGTCTATGCTCGTAGGATAGAGCATGGGGCCGGTTATTTCAAAACTTCCTGTTGCTGATGAATAACTGTCTGCCTTAAGAACTGAATTCATTCCGGAGCTCCAGGGCTGTGCCTGAACAACGTACGGAAGAATGAAAAATAAAGCTATTAAAATTGCAAAGAACTTCTTCATTGTAAACCTCCTTAGGTTTATTTAATTTAACATCAAACTTTTATAAAAAGTAGTATAACACATAAAGCTAAATGTGTCAATAGCCCAGTATTTTGTGTATTTTCTTAAGTTCCGTGGCTTTTATCCAACGTATCTCTCTCCCCTGCTTCTCCCACCTTCTAAACCAAGTCATCTGCCGTTTGGCAAACTGACCTGTTGCTATTGAAAGTTTTGAAATCATTTCATCACGTGATAATTTCTTTTGTAATAATTGCGACACAAATTTATATTCCAATCCAAAACTTTCAAGCCTTTCCCAACTCAAACCATCTGTATGAAGTCTTTCTACTTCTTTAATCATCTCATCATTCTTAAGACGATTTAAGATTCGTTGCTTAATTCTTTTACGCAAAGTCTCCATTCCTAACTCTAAGCCAATCACCGTAAAGTCATACGGTGGTTTGTTTGTTTTTGGTTTTGCTTCAAGGATATTTCCACTCGCTTTTAATATTTCTAAATATCTAATTAATCTGCGCTTATTATTTTTCTCAGAGTTATTTAAACGTGTAAAAAACTTCTTATCTAGTTTAATGATCAAAGCTTGAATCTCCTTCAGTGTCTTCAGCTCCAAATCAGAGCTTTCAGTGGTTCGGGAGCTAAAGGAGTTCAATTGGTATCCATCCACGACAGCCTGTAAATACAGTCCCGAACCGCCGACGATTATAGGCAACTTACCCTTCTTTAGAACGCTTAAAATGGCTTTCTGAGCCGCTTTTTGATACTGAAAGAGGTTATATTGCTCCTTCGGATCAGCAACGTCTATAAGGTGATATTTTACGGCTGCTTTACCGGTTCCGTATTCCGAAAGATCTTTACCCGACCCGATGTCCATTCCTCTATATATCTGACGGGAATCCGCCGAAATAATCTCGCCGTTATGAGCACGCGCCAATTCGACTGCCAGCTTAGTTTTGCCGGAAGCGGTCGGACCAATAATCACCAGAATTTTAGGTTTCTTTTTCATACGCCAATTGTATCTGAATTTTTGTAATAAAAAAAGCCCAAAAATACTTGGGCTTAAGCTTATTTAACTTAGATTTTTTAAGCAATCTTTGCCGGGTCTGTTGTACGTTCTACTACATTATCAATCTGTTTTTCATAAACCAGATCAACAAAATATTTTTCGAGCTGCGAAACATCTTCATCTCTCCTTGCTCTTTGCTCATCATCCGACCAGGGACTTAGACTGTTTTGATCACCAAAATAATAATATAATGTAATTCTAATCCCCTTGTCAGCTAAACTAGGCTGAGTGCATCTTGTGAACCATGGCCCCATCAACTCAACGAGCAAGCACATATATTCTTTGTGTTTAAGAATTTTCCTTTCAAACCAGCTGCTTTTTTTAAGTTTGATTACCTGGGCACTCTCTTTCAAAATATATTCAAGGAGCTCATAGTTACTCATGTTTCCATTCTTTTTTTGATCACATTCAAAATCAAAGTATACTATATGCTCTTTTCCGTTTTCTATAATAGTTTTTTTCATTTTACAACAAAGTCCCCTTTCCGGACTCAATCGCTATTTCACAAGAATCATTTTTTTTGTTTCAGTGAAGCCTTCAGTGAATATACGGTAAAAGTATACACCGCTTGAATATTTCTCTGCGTTAAAAGTCACTTCATGAGTTCCCGCCTTTTCAACTTTGTTCACTAAGGTGACTATTTCTTTGCCGCTCATATCAAACACTTTTATTGAAACATGCAATTGTTTCGGTATCTGATACTTTACTGTTGTTGAGGGATTGAACGGATTAGGATAATTCTGTGACAGTTTGAAATCAGAGGGTAAGCTATTATTGCTAACACCCGTAATTTCGTCGCTGGCCAACAGGACTTTCCCATTTTCTCCAACAGCGTACATCGTACCGTAGTAGTAGATTGCCATATCGTTCATCGCATAAGGATATTCCGTATGCTCAAGCGCCGCATAATCATAGGAATTATGGCTCGTACTCAATATTGACGAAGCGCCAGTGCCGAAATATATCGCATCTTTGAGAATGACATTATTCCAGACCTGATTGACTCCGTTATTCTGTATCGGTGCTCCGCCGTGATAATAGAGTTGCTTCATATACGGAGATACGATGTTTCTGTTTATATCAATGTACTCAGCTCTTACCAAAATTCCTTCCGCATGAATGGGAGACCAACGATACATCAAAACAGTCACGATCCCATCATAAGTCATAGACACACCGCTCACGCGATATGAATTATTTCCATAATGATAATCAATCGTATCATCCGCATCTTTGAAGAAGCCGTTTAATGAAACGGAGGCGGGCATTTGTTCAAGATATCCGGCAATAACAGTTTTACCGCTCAATGTAAAAATCGAATTGGTAAAAACACCCGGAATGACTTTTCGAGAAAGCTGCTGACCTTCAAGGCTAAACGTATATACAACCGTAGTACGATGCCAGTCATTAAAGATATTTCCTATGACGAAAAGTTTTGATTCATCTTTCCATATCTTTAAGAATTCTACAGCATTGTCCGAGATTGAAATAAATACGTTCCAGGTTTGTCCGTCAGTGGTTTTTAATACCTCGCCGTCAACACTTAAAATATAAATGCTCGGTGAAATATTGGATGGTCCAAATTTTTCCGCATACATATCGATTAGATCTGTATTAACCGGTGAAGTCAATGATGTGAAAGACATTATTGGGAAACTGTTCCCTTTAAGGATCACACCGTTGTTGCCGGCGATATACAAACCGTACATAGGACTGCCATCCATCAATTTTACACAATTTAGTGTTTGGCTGGTGCCTGATGGGATGTTTATCCAGTCGTATAACGGAGTGGAATATGAATACTGTATGGATATAGATACTGCAAAGAAAACAAAGAAAAATAAGATTTTTTTCATTTTTTACTCCCAGCCCCTTTTTCAAGTTTGAGCCATATTTTAATTTACAAATTTTCAAAGAATCCTTCATTTAATCATATTATTGCATATTTGTCAAGGTAATAAAAAAGCCCGAGTTTTTCGGGCTTATCTATAATCTTACTCATTTAGCGATACAACAATATTGCTATTACAAAAAGAGCCATGAGACCAAGAACCGTCCCACCGAAAATGGAGAGAGACAGAATAATGGTATATTGATATCCAGGCAAATATGGAAAGAATACCGCAAGGACACAGAGAGCAATAAAAAGAGCAAAAATCGGTGACAGCAAGGTGAAGCACAGAGCTGGCATTTCTTTTCGCATGTAAAAACTTGGCTTTTCATACCACTCTGATCTATCGCCAATTTTCCATATTAACACAGCGACTACCAAATATGTAAAAAAACAAAGTACATATTCCAGTGCCATCACTTCGGGATGGCCCTGAGAACCAGACATAATCAATGCTGGAGTCGTAGTAATTCCCTGAAGGAAAATTATTAACGCAGTTGATTTTACTGAAACGTCACCCCTCTGCATTTGTAACAAGGTTTTTCGCGAAATATTTTCAGGTGTTGCAAGCATGCTTTTCTCCGTTTCTGTTTTTAAATTACTTTGTATTCTTCTCCCAACGCAACAGGCCGGCAGTTTGATACAGTGTACTCATATCAAATGCCTCGTAATTATGTGTGTTTATATCCAGGGGATCAATTACATACAAGAATGTTATATAACTGTGCGGATGATCGAAATTCAAGAATTGAATTTTGTCGTCCACGAGTTTTATATCCCCCACAACTTTTGCCTGTATATCGAGTTGAGTAATTTTTCCGCTTTCATTTATCACCCAAAGCATATCCCGGGAAATAGTGTTCGCACGCATTTCTTTGATGCCCTCAAAAGTAATATGGATAATAGTAAGCCCGGAAGATTCAAATATTCTGCTTACCGGGTGTCCTAAACCATTAGCTCTTCCATATGTTTCATAACTAAATGATGCCAATGTATTGCCATCATATGAAGCTGTGCTAAATGCATACGGCGAGTTAAGGGATTCGAATTCAAATGTAAGTTTATCTGCTACTGTCTCCAATGAAGATTCAGTAGCCAAATATTTATACAGGTTTTCACTGACCTGCGCGGATGCTGAACAAGCAAAGCCAACAATAATGAGCGTTACTAATACTAAATGTTTCATTTTTATCTCCTGGTCCCTTTTTCAAGTTTGGACCATGTTTTAGTTTACAAATTTTCAAAGAATATTTCATTTCATCATATTATTGAGTATTTGTCAATAATAAGAAAAGCCCTGCAGAATCGCAAGGCTATACTCTTTTTTAGCAGCTATTGCCGGAATTTTTCGAAGTTTATTAAAGGTTATAGTTACTGTTTTAAACAGTTCATTGTATTCAATAAGTATTTCACCATCAATAATTCTCTGGAGCATCCCGCATTCATTAGCAATATTGGCTTCATATATTTTTCCTGATTTTACTCGATCCGAACTAACAAATACACGTTCCGAAGTTGGAATCATAAAATTATGTGGCGAGCGCCCAATACATCCAGAGAAAAAGCTCTCTGCTCCGTGAATTTTTTTTGTAAAGAGAATAATCATAGTGTCATCACTAATGATGCAAAATTGTTTTTTATTTTTCAATTTTTCATCATCGATAACATACGGTATCTCTTCATTGCTTCGAAGTTCACCTTGCATAACTCGTACATCGTTACTGGTAATGTCTGAGTTGGCAACAAAGTAAAATTGGGGAAATATTGGCAACGTATTTGAAAGAAAAAATATTGAAAATGAAAAGAACAATATGATATTCATTATCCACCTCCGGGATTTAATTTATCCAAACCTTACTCCGAAGCTTTTAGTTCGTCAAGTAACTGTTTTTGCTTCTTTGTTAAATTAGTTGGGGTCTTAACTATCACTTCTACCAAATGATCTCCCCTGCCCTTACCGCGCAAATGCGGGACACCTTTTGCTTTTAACATAAACACTTTGCCTGATTGTGTACCTTCGGGAATTTTTAAAGTTACTTTTCCGTCAACGGTTTCAATTTCTACTTTTGTACCTAAGGCCGCATCCGGAAAACTGATTGTTGAACGCGTTACTATATCATTGCCTTGTCGGGTAAAACGCGGATCCGGTGTTACCACCACTTTAATATATAAATCGCCGCTCTCCGATCCCTTTTCTCCGGCTTCTCCTTGACCGGTCATGCGCATAGTTTCACCGCTCGAAATACCGGCCGGAATTTTTATAGTTAAGGAAACATGTTCTCTATTTATACCAGAACCGTTACACACCGTACACGGTTTTGTAATAATTTTTCCTTCGCCTCTGCAATCAGGACATGCAACCTGCATCTGCACTTGTCCAAACATCGTATTTTGCAGCTTATGCATTTTGCCTTTACCCTGACAGGTTTTACAGGTTTCCGGATGCGTTCCCGGTTCAGCGCCGGATCCGCTACAGGTTTTACATGATACTGATTTATTTAAAGTGATTTCTTTTTCAGTACCAAAAACAGATTCCATAAACGGAATCGACAGATTCAGTTCAAGATCGGACCCGCGGGTTGAACGTCTCTGTTTCCCGCCACCAAATCCAAAAATGTCTCCGAAGCCGCCGAACATATCACCAAGATCATCCATGTTGATATTAAATCCTTGCCCGTTAAATCCCTCAAAACCTCCAAATCCGCCTTGGGCGGATCCGCCACCGGCTTGATTAAACGACGAACCAAAGCGGTCGTATTGTGACCGCTTGTCCTTGTTTCCTAAAACCTGGTACGCTTCGTTAATTTCTTTAAATTTTGCTTCGTCTCCGCCACCTTTGTCAGGATGGTATTGATGAGCTTTTTTACGAAACGCTTTTTTAATTTCTTCCTCAGTCGCAGTTTTAGAAACGCCCAAAAGTTCGTAATAATCTTTAGACATTAATCTTTAGACTTAAATCCAATTTCGCCTTCGACCGGCTTTGATTCTTCAATCGCACCAAAGGTTTTTTCGTACATCTTTAAATTTTCCTGCATAGCCATAACAATACTCTTGTAATGGCTTGGGGTTGTGAGAACCTTAGCAGTAATGCGTCCACTTGGCTGCATTACATTTCCAAACATAATTCGAAACTCTTCTTTGTTATGACCGATGTTCGCCCAGTTGGCATATTCGCCACCGCCTGGAATCTGATCAGAAATCTGAATTTGATTTTGTTGTTCTTGCGCCATATGTGTAGGAAAAATTAATTAATTATTTTTTTTCTTCAAACTCGCCTTCTACTGGAGCCTCTTCTTTCTTTGGCTCCTCAGTCTTTCCTTCTTCCGGTTTTGCTTGTTCAGCTTGAGCGTTTTGGTACATTGCCGCACCAATTTTTTGCGCGACAGTATTCAGCTCTTCCATAGCTTTTTTAATCTCCTCATATTTATCGCTGTCTTTCACGTCTTTCAAAGCTTTTAGTTTTGCTTCAAGTTCAGTTTTATCTTCAGCCTTCATCTTATCGCCTGATTCGGACAATAATTTATCAGTTTGGAAAACAACAGCGTCAGCCTGATTTTTTGTATCAGCCGATTCTTTTTTCTTTTTATCTTCTTCGGCATGAAGCTCAGCTTCCTTTTGCATCTTTTCAACTTCTTCTTTAGACAAACCCGAAGAAGCCGTAATCGTAATATGCTGTTGTTTACCTGACGCTTTGTCAGTCGCTTTAACATTCAAAATACCATTGGCATCAAGGTCAAAGGCAACCTCAACTTGGGGAATGCCGCGCGGTGCTGGCGGAATACCGTCCAAAATAAATCTTCCCAAAGACTTGTTATCAGAAGCCATTGGACGTTCACCCTGCACAACGTGAATTTCTACAGAAGTCTGGGAATCAGCGGCGGTTGAGAATACTTGTTGTTTTGAAGTTGGGATGGTTGTGTTTCTCTCAATTAAAGGAGTGGCAACGCCGCCCAAAGTTTCAATACCTAAAGTTAACGGTGTAACGTCGAGTAGTAATACGTCGCGAATATCACCTTGCATAACACCGGCTTGTACCGCAGCTCCCATAGCAACCACTTCATCCGGGTTCACCGTTAAGTTTGGTTCTTTGCCAAAAAATGTTTTTACTTTTTCAAGTACTAAAGGCATACGAGTCATACCGCCGACCATGATGATTTCTTGTAAATCATTAATAGTCATACCGGCATCAGCCAAAGCTTTCTTACAAGGTTCAATAGTTTGTTCAACTAAATCTCCGACTAAAGCTTCAAGTTTAGCGCGAGATAATTTCATTACTAAGTGTTTCGGTCCTGATGCATCAGAAGTAATGAACGGTTGGTTGATTTCAGTTTCTAAAGTTGTAGATAATTCAATCTTAGCTTTTTCAGCGGCTTCTTTAATACGTTGCAGGGACAAAGTGTCTTTTGACAAATCAACTCCCTGGTCTTTTCTAAATTCATCAATGATCCAGGTTACTAAGCGTTGGTCAAAATCTTCTCCGCCCAAATGAGTATTTCCGTTAGTGGATTTTACTTCAACCGTATCTTCAGAAATTTCCAAAATCGAAACGTCAAAGGTTCCGCCACCTAAATCGTACACAGCGACTTTTTGTCCTTTCTTTTTATCAAAACCGTAAGCTAAAGCGGCCGCAGTTGGTTCATTAATAATACGCTTAACATCAAGCCCAGCAATCTTACCAGCGTCTTTAGTGGCCTGTCTTTGCGAATCGTCAAAATAAGCCGGAACCGTAATAATTGCTTCAGTGATTTTTTCGCCGAGTTTCGCTTCCGCGTCAGCTTTTAACTTAGACAAAATCATGGCTGAAATTTCTTGCGGCGTATATTCTTTATCTTGAATCTTAACTTTAACGCCGTCGCCCGACTGTACAATCTTATATGGCATGTTCTTTAAGTCGCGCTGAACTTCCGGATCGTCAAAACGACGTCCGATCAAACGCTTAACCGCAAAAATAGTATTTTCCGGGTTAGTAACGGCTTGGCGCTTAGCTGTTAAACCAACTAAACGTTCGCCGGTTTTTGAAACGGCGACGATTGAAGGTGTGGTTCTGTTACCTTCGATGTTTTCAATGATTTTAGGTTGACCACCCTCCATGATAGACATGGCACAGTTGGTTGTTCCTAAATCGATTCCTAAAATTTTTGGCATATATTTTGTTGAGACGCGCCGTGGCTCGTCTTTACTTTAATTTATAAACGGCAACTCTGGCCGGACTAATAACTTGATTATGTAACTGATAACCGCCTTTTAATTCTTCGGCAACTAGTTCATCCTTTGACTCATCATCAGTTTCTCTTGTCTCTACCGCATCCATTAATTCATGATCAAACTTCTTATCTTTTGTTTCAATTTCTTTTACATGGTTATCTTCCAGTATTTTTTTAAATTGTTGGAGGATATGATCTAAACCGGTTTTCCATTGTGCACCGGAACTTTCGGGGAAATGCTGAAAGGAAAGTTTTAGATTATCGTAGACCTGTAATATATCAAGTATCAGATTCTTATTGGCGTACATTACAAGTTCAGACTTTTCTTTGGCACTTTGTCTTAAAAGATTTTGGTAATCTGCTAAGGCAAGTTTGTATTTATGTTCCATTTCACTTAACTCATTTTTCTCCTCTTGCTCTTCAATTTTACCCGCCGTAGCTTTAGCGGAGGTGTGGTCAGTCATAAATTTATATACGTTTTGATAATAGATCAGTTAAAAATTTAAGTCGCGCTCGGTTTGCCGCGTAGTCCATGTGCATCGGACCGACTAAGCCGATGAGTCCTACTTGATCATCAGCCTGATATCGACTGACAATCGTTCCGGAGAAATCACCGAAAGGACTCGAATGTCCGATAAGAACCTGCGGGCTAAAGTCACAGTTTTCAAACATTTCTCCGATAATATCATCCATGTCATCAATAATCGAGGAAAGATTAAAATCAGGATTTTCTAAAAGGTTTGAAACTCCGGTGTAATAGACATTATCTTTTTCAAATCCCCAAACAACCGCAAGACCCGTAATCTGAGCTAATTGTTTAGCTAAATGCTTTCCCTGAACATCATCAGTGGCGGCAGCATTTAAAAGGTCAGTTTCTTGCTGTGGTAACGGGGTTTCCGTAATTTCACTAATGTAGTACTTATAAGCTTTTTCAGTTGGAATACGGCCTGCTGAGGTGTGTGGCTGAACAATCAAGCCATCCTCCTCTAATTCAGCCATATCATTACGAACCGTGGCTGAAGAAACAGGCATGTGATACTTTTCCACAATAGTAGAAGAAGCCACCGGCACACCGGTCGCGATATATTCCTTAATTATTATTTCTAATATTAGCCGTTTTCTTTCTTCCATACTTAAAAATGAGTTATATAAACTCATTTTATCACCCTTAGCACTCAATCGTCAAGAGTGCTAATTAGCCAACATCAATGTGTTGACAGATACTACTATTTCTACTAATTTAAAGACAACTCGAAAACCAATCGCGAGTATAAAAATAGGCGAGGTAAACTAAATGAACATTAACAATGAAATCTCTATTAGAATTTATCCAATCTTTGCAAGAAGAAAGGATTAAACAGCTAGAACAAAAGAAGCCGGTCATGGCGCTTTCCAAAGTTGCGGGCGCAATGCTTCCTGGAAATACCTTAAGTCAGGATTATCAACAAATTATTAAAACTGTTGATCAATTCCAATCAACCCGTAAAAGATATAAAGGTGATTCTTCTAATAAAATTGTTTTAGAAAAGAATCTAGCTTTAAGGGTTTTCAAACAAATTGGAGGATACTTTTTCCTAAGAAGTATTTATAACAATGAATATATTAATATACCCCTCTCCAAAAAAATTGAAAACGCAGTAATAGGACCGCCATTCCCAGTAGTTTTAATGTTTCTCATTTCAATTATATCGATTATCATGTTGGCGCTTGCACTATTAAATACACCTGAACAAAAGATGGCTCCTCACTATGAAAATATGTTAATAGTGATGAGTCTTTTAGGGGTCTTTGCAATAGTATCAGGAGTATATTGTTTAATAACAATGATGTGGAAACGAAAAATTCAAAGAAAGATAGGAAAAGATCCCAAACATATCATTGCTTCGCATATCTCCAACCATATTGAACAGAAGGATAAAAAACACAAGATATCTCTAACAAGAATTAAACTAAAAATAGACTTGTGGGAGAAAGTAAGAGAATGGTACCTATTAGTATTTTCTGCACTTTTCTCTATTGAGAAAAAAACTGAAAACCAAATTGGCTGGTTGTGGAGATATACGACATCAGGGTATTATTTTGATATTTACAACAAAATAATTAGTTTAGAGCCCTGCCAAGATGTGATTCCACTTTTAGAGACTGAGACAGCATTTATTTTCCATTTTCCACCTTTAGAAGATAAAAGCCTATACGATCTTGATTTTTTTAAAAATATTAATGAAAAATCAAAAATTGAACATTTGTTTGAAACAGAAAATGAAAAACTTTTTCTTCCATTCAAGGAGGCTTGATTAAAAAATCTTTTAACCTGAAAGCTCTGAATACATATTCAGGGCTTTTTTATTTACCTCTTTTTATACTCTCCAAAATACCATTGCATAAATTTTTTAAATAAATAAGCCCCAATTAAATTGGGGCTTCACAGAGCATAAGAAAGATCCCAAAAGATATCATCTGAACTTTCTATTTGCTTGGTTCTAGGAACTTCTACTACAATCCATTTTTCAGGCTGATTAATAATTCTTCTAACTCTTTGAAGATTTTTACTAAGAAGATATTTTTCAGCTGGTTCTTCAATAATACCTTTGGATTTATTGGCAGCGTGAATAACTGTGTGCCTTTCATTACCGGTATATATTAATACATGACCGATTCCTTCGGACGGATCATTAATATATCGGTTCTGGTACTCACTCTTTGTGAAACAAAGATCGAGTGGCATTAAATCATAAACCGAAATATCTTTTCCGACCCAGTAATAGCTTTGCGCGATACTTATACGCGGTAGCCAGATTCCGATTTGCTCGTAAAGATACAGTACAAAACTTGAGCAGTCAAAAGATTGCGGCTCTTCAAGTAGACTACTCCCCCGTACATAGCTTGATTGTCCAACGTAATTATCCCTAAAATTTTGGATTATAGTCGAAGGATTAATTTTACCAAGAGCTTTAAAACCCCTTTTGGCCAATAATCTAAGCACATCATCAGATGTTATCTTAAATAGCCTAGCAGTTTCATCAAGATTAAAAGCGCAAGTTCCGTTACGAGCTGCTTTTATAATTTGTTCAAAGTGCAAAGTGTTACCCTCCTTTTATATTACACTCATTTAAGCAGAATCTAATTAAATGTCAAATAATAACTATCTTTTTTTATACTCCCCAAAATACCATTGCATAAACTCTCGTGCAATTGGAGTTCCTGCTATATCCCCTCCCTTACCTTCTTCCACTAAAATCGTAATAACTATTTCAGGATCATTGTACGGTGCAAAACCAGTAAACCAACCGTGCGGATCTTTTTTAGATGACCACTGCGCCGTTCCTGTTTTTCCCGCAGCTTCAACCGGCAACGCACTCATACTCCGCGCACTGCCCGAAGTCACGGTTTCGCGCATACCTTGACGCACAATACGAACAACATCATCTCCTACTAAATTCTCGGCAAGAATAGTCGGCTCAATTGTTTGTACAATATTTCCTTCAGCGTCTTTTATTTCTTTTACTAAGTGAGGTTTATAGATAGTCCCGCCGTTGGCAAAATACATCGTATAGGCCGCAACCTGAAGCGGCGTAACAATTAAATCACCTTGTCCGATTGCGACGTGATAGGTATCACCGACATACCACGCTTCTTTCTTGGTTGATTCCTTCCATGATTTTGTCGGCACAAATCCTGCGCTCTCGTTTGGCAAATCAATTCCCAAGGGTTGACCAAGCATAAACTTACGTAAATACGTTACCATTCGATCAATACCAAGTCCAGTAAAACTATCATAACCTCCGCCAATATAATAGAAAAATGTATTAACGGATTCAGCAATTGCTTTTTTAACATCAGTTTGACCGTGTCCTCCGCCTTTCCAATCCGGGAAAGTCCATTGCCCGACACGTAGTCCTCCAGTACTTAAAATACTCGTAAATTCACTGATAACTTTTTCTTGCAAAGCAGCGGCGGCAATTACGGGCTTAATTGTCGAGCCTGACGGATACTCTCCGCTCACCGCGCGACTATAGAGCGGCTGATCCGGCGACTCGGACAATGCTGCGTATTCATCCTTAGTAATACCGCGCGCAAAAATATTATTATCAAAAGTCGGTAAACTTATCATAGAGATAATTTCACCGTTTCGCGGATCCATCACAACTGCCGCCCCTTTTTTCAAACCGGTCCGCGCAAGAAAGCCTGCCATAATTTCTTCAAGCTTTTGTTGCGCCGGAGCATCAATTGAAAGTGTTATATTATTACCCGGAATTGAAGCAGTTTCGCTCACTACTTTTTTTTCTTTACCCAAAGCATCAACTTCAATTTCTTTTACTCCCGGTTCACCGCGCAAGCTAAGCTCCCACGATTTTTCCAGTCCGGCTTTCCCAATATAATCAATCGGCGAATAATCCTGACGTCTCGATTCCAATTCATCAGGGTTAATTTTTCCTGTGTAGCCAAGCACTTGAGAAAAAGACAAGGACGGCAAATCATAACTGCGACGACTGGTTGAAGAAAGCTGGAGACCCGGCACTGAAAAAGTTTCAAGATAAATTTTAATCGCTTCATCGTATTCAATATTATCCGCAATAAATAACGGCTGATAATATTCAAGCTGCGAAGAGTCGAGCTTACTTAGAGCTTCTTTTATTTCATTCGAATCAAAACGTTTTGTTTCTAACGCCAAGCGATCAATTAACGCATCGCGCTCAGATATATCTTTTGGTAGATCAGACGGAATACAGTAGAGCAAAAAATTGGCAACGTTATGAACCAGGGCTTTCCCGTTTCGATCGAAAATAATACCTCGGTTAGCATCAATTCTTTCAAGACGCAGACGGTTGCCGTTGGCCAAGTCGCGATAGTATTCACCTTTGACAATTTGCAACCACATCAAACGACTACCTAAGACAAGTAATAATATGAGTGCCGCTATACGAATCAAAGCAATAAAGCTAATAGGTAAACCCACACCAACCGTTTCTTCTCCGCGCTCACTTGGCGTAAACGCCTCTTCAACCCAGTGACGGCGAAATTTGCCGGCAAAATTGCCGTCTTTAAATTTTCCTTCCTGAATAACAAAGGGGTCCGATTGTTTTTTGTGCCGTGAACTAATCATAATTTAACGCTTGGTGCTTAAAAATACGGGTCGCAAACGTCTGCTTATTACATGAAAAATATTAAAGGCTATAATCGAAGCAACAACGTTCACAAGCAATGACCACATGAAACTATATAAGAGGGTCCCCGCCGGAAGCAGAATTACACCTGACCAATAATCAAATAATAAAAATAATCCATCATACACAATAATTACTGATACGGAAATAAGTGCTACTGAATACAACGATCGATTAGTCATAACTTTTTCAAATAAAAACGCAATGAGAACAAGCACGAGCCAGGTCATGCCAAGATACATACCAAAGGTTCTAAAAGAAAAAAGTTCTAAGACTAATCCCCCAAGCAATGCCCACCACGCTGCCACACGCAAGTTACTTAATAAGACAACAAAAACTAAAGCTAAGGGCAATAAATGTAATCTAAATAAGCCGTAAGGCAAAGTGCTAATTACCGTAGCATCAAGTACGGCGACCAGGGCAATCACCAAAGCATATAAGCCTATCTTAAAATATAATAAATTTCGGTATGGCATTATTTCAAAATTGCGACAAAACGCAAGTCGTCAAAATCCGCTGCCGGATCTATAACTGCGCTTTTCCAAAGTTTATTGGACTCTGAAACAACTCGGCTTACGGTGCCGATTAATAATCCGCTCGGCATATTACCTTCAAGACCGGAGCTGACAATCATTTGTTTTTCAGAAATCTCTTTATTCTGAGGAATAAATTCTACTATGATACTTATTCCAAGATCTCCGTGTGCAACACCAATCGTAGCGCCTTGTCCTGAAATAGCAGCGGACAGACGACAATCGGAACTATAAAGTAGGCAGGCTTCTGCTACATTACTTTTTACCGCAGTTATTTTACCAACTAAAACACCCTGCGAACTGATAATCGGCATGCCGACCGTAATTCCCTGATTTGTTCCTTGATTAAGAGTAATGACATTGCGATTGCGCCAACTGTCTTCCGGACGTCCACGCGCGATAATCTGCGCAATTTGCAGAGACTTTGTTTGAGTCTGCGCAAAATCAAAATAATTACGTAAACGCTTGTTCTCATCTTCGAGATTTTTAAGCTGCGCATTTTCAGCAGACAAACGAGCATTTTCTTCTCGTAACTGTGTCAGGGTTGTTTCAAAATCATTTTCTGAAATACTAGAACCAGATTTCGGAGTGAGACGATCGGTAATGCGATACGCAAAGGCTGCTATTGGATTAGACAAACCGCGAAAGAAAGCTCCGACCGGACTCAAAAAACTGCCGACAAGAATAATGGCGACAATAATAATTGCGAGTACTGCCAAGCTTGCGATGGGGCGCTTATCCGGCATATGAGATTATAATTCTTTAGTACTGGGAACGACGACTTTGCTGAGTAATATAGGATCTGACAATAAGATGCCGGTACCGCGAACAACACAGGTAAGCGGATCATCCGCGACGCGAACCGGGATTTTCGTAGCTTGAGCGATTTCCTGATCAAGTCCGCGCAGTAATGCTCCCCCACCGGTTAAAATAATACCGTATTCATAAATATCAGCCACGAGTTCCGGCGGAGTTGTTTCTAAAATAAGTTTAATGTTATCAATCATTTGGTGAATACTTCGAGACATGGCTTCTCTGATTTGAGTGTCAGTAACCCGCAATTCCTTAGGCAGACCGTTCATAAGATCACGTCCACGCACAGTCATTTCCAAAGTTTCTTTTAAAGTGGCGGCAGAGCCAATTCTTATTTTAATCTCTTCGGCTAACTGTTCACCGATTAACAAATTAAATTCTTCACGAATATATTGAGTAATGTCATGATTTAAAAAATTTCCGGCCAAACGTAAATTTTTCCAATTGACTGCACCGCCCAATGAGATAACAGCGATTTCAGTTGTTCCTCCGCCAATATCAACAATCATAGTTGCGTTTGCTTCAGTAACCGGTAAACGTGCACCAACTGCCGCCGCCATAGTTTCTTCCACTAAGTGAACTTGTCTCGCACCCGCTGATTTGGCAGCATCTTCAACGGCCTTTTTTTCCACTTCGGTAATATCCAAAGGAATACCAATAACAACACGAGGACGCGGCGCTAAGGTAAATTGTTCGCTATGCGCTTTATCAATAAAATATTTCAACATTTTTTCCGTAACTTCAAAGTCGGAAATAACGCCATCAACCAAAGGCTTGATAACTTGAATATGCGCCGGTGTTTTTCCAATCATTCGTTTCGCCTCTTCGCCAACCGCTAAAATTTCTTCAGTGCGCATATTAACCGCAACGACTGACGGCTCATTAATAACAATGCCCTTGTCCGGTGTATAGACGAGGGTATTGGCTGTTCCTAGGTCAATGCCTAAGTCTTTACTAAATTTTCCAAATAGTGAGTTAAACACAAATATATTTATTTAAAATGCTCGACTGCTTTATTAATCTTAACCAGCTCAGCCTTATCACTAGTTCTAGCTTTTATTTCAACACTTTCGTTTGCTAAGGTTTTTTCACTGACAATAATACGCCAAGGACAACCAATCAAATCAGCATCAGCAAATTTCTCGCCGTTTGTTACGCCGCTTCGATCGTCAAACAAAACGTCATATCCGGCGTCCCCCAAGTTCTTATACAACGACTCAGCTGTTTCTATTACATCCTTGTTTTCGCCCAAGTGCAATAGATGAATTCTGTACGGTGCAATTTCCTCGGGCCAGACAATGCCCTTCTCATCACTGAGCAATTCAACAATCGTCGCCATAACGCGAGCCGGACCAATTCCGTATGAACCCATAATCACTGACTTTTTCTCGCCATCTTCATCCACAAACTTCAAATCAAGCGCGTCGGAAAAACGTGTACTTAAATTAAAGATATTTCCTACTTCAATTGCCTTTTTTTCTACAAAATCATCAGCTTTATAACCGAGACTTGAAAGCATCTCATCATTAAAGACTTCCTTATTAACGGCAATTTTTGCTTTTTCATTAAGATATACTGTGTCTTCGCCCGATACACTGATAGTTTGAAATTCATGTGAGAATTTTGCAAAAACTCCACCAGAAGCATAAGTCAAAAAGGTCTGATCTCCGATTCCTAAACGCTTAAAAATATCGTAATAGGCAAGCTTCAGTGTTTCGTAGCGTTCTTTGTGTTCCTCCTCAGTACGAGAAAAGGTATATAAATCTTTCATGAGAAATTCACGGGTGCGCATAATGCCGCTTCGTGCTCTGATTTCATTACGAAATTTTGTTTTGAAGTGGTATACGTTACGAGGCAAATCACGGTATGAGTTAATAAATTCCTTCATCATTTTTGTCATTGACGCTTCGTGCGTAAAAGCCAAGCCTAATTCGCTTTCATTTTTTAATTTAGTTTTAAACCACACATCAACGTTTTCGTCACTCCATTGATCGGTCGGCTCCCAGGTTTCTTTAGATTGCAGAGATGCCAACTCAACTTCTGAAGTAGCATCGAGTTTATTCATCTCTTCCCTGATAACATTTATTATTTTGTTAATGACGCGCAAACCAAGTGGCAAGTATGAATACACGCCAGCCATTTCCTTGTAAATAAAACCGGCTCTGAGTAAAAGAATTGCATTTTTAGAAGTCTCATCTTTTGGGGCTTCTTTGCTAGTTTTGGTAAATAAAGTAGTTTGTCTCATAGGAATATTTCCTTATCAGTTTACCGAAAAATAGGCCTAATGTCAAAAACAACCCCGCCTCTCGCGAGAGGCGGGGTTGTACACAAATTGTGTTCATTACGCTTGATTGCGCTTCGACCAGTTATTCCAGATAACTAGTATTGGCGAAGCCAAGAAAATTGAGCTGTAAGTTCCGAAGAAAATACCGACCAAAAGAGACATGGCAAAATATTTAATTGAAGGTCCGCCGAGGACTGTGATTGAAAGCAAGACAAGTAACACCGTTACTGATGTATTAATAGAACGGACAACTGTTTGATTTAAGCTTGAGTTGACGGTTCCGGCAAAGTCCTGATTTGAACGCGGTAAATTTTCTCTGATACGGTCAAACACAACGATGGTGTCATGAACACTGAAACCAAGGACGGTTAAGGCCGCGGCTACAAATGAAATGTTAAATTCAACATTGTGAAACTGTCCGAGGTAGGCGTAAAAACCTAAAACTATAATAACGTCATGGAAAAGTGAAAGCAAAGTTGCAATACCGTATTTCCAAGAAGAGATTGGACGAGACACTTTTCTAAATGCCCAGGCAATATACAAACTGATTGTCAGTAAAACTAACAAGATCGAATATATTGCTTTGCGCTGTAATTCTTGACCAACTGACGGACCAACTGCTTCAAAGCGTAATTCTTCAATACCGGGTGCAATAGCTCCCTTGGAAACAGCCAACTTTGAAAGTCGCTCAATCATTGCTTGGTGAATTTCTTCTGAGGTTTCTTGCATTCGGAAAATCATGCCGTTTTTATCGGCGGGTTGAGCTGTTAAGCTATGCAAATTAAGATCTTTGAGAGCGTCTTGCGCCTCATCAATACTTGGTGCTGTGGCTGAATAACGAATTTCTAAAATACTTCCACCGGTAAAATCAATACCGAGACGAAGTCCCCAGCTAAATAAAGCAACTAAAGAGGCCACTACCAAAACAGTAGAAATTGAAACCCAGAGCGTTCGTTTGGAGATAAAGTTAATCATAAATTTTAGGATGATTTTCTATAACCGATAAGCCAATGGTGTTTTTCAAACCATTTTTCACTGAACAAACGTAGCAGTGTGCGAGTTACGGTGATGGCTGAGAACATTGAAATAAGCACACCAAGCAATAAGGTAACTGCAAAACCCTTGATCACACTGCTTGAAAATTCAATCAAGACTAATGAAACTAAAATAGTTGTGAAGTTGGAATCGCGAATCGACGGCCAGGCGCGGGCAAAACCTTCTTGGATGGCCATAGATAAAGATTTTCCGGCACGCAATTCTTCTTTAAGGCGCTCAAAGATAAGAATGTTGGCGTCAACAGCCATACCAATAGATAAGATAAATCCTGCAATACCTGACAATGTCATAGTCACCGGCCAAAGTTTAAAAATGGCCAAAGACAAAAGTCCGTAAACCGCCAAAGCAAGAATCGACAAAACGCCGAGGAATCGATAATAAATAATCATGAACAGAGCAACGAGAATCAAACCGACAATACCCGCCTTTAAACTGTTAGAAACTGATTCCTGCCCGAGTGATGCACCGATAGTCTGTTGGTTAACTAAAGTAATCGGCAAAGGCAAAGCTCCGGCGTTCAAACGCTTAGTGAGGTCTTTCGCTTCAACGATCGTAAAGTTTCCACTGATCACTGCTTGTCCGCCGCTAATGGCTTCATTAACATTCGGAATACTGATTGGGTATCCATCAAGATAGATTGCCACTGGTTTTCCAACGTTACGTCCAGTAATCTCTTCAAAAAGCTTTGCTCCCTGATCATCAAACTCAAGATTAACTTCAGGGGTATTGTCCTGCGGATTAAACTGTACCGTTGCTCTCTTTAAGTTCTTACCGGTCAATTCAGTATTTTTCCATTCGCTGTCAGGTCCAAGATAATCAACGGCAGATTTTGTTTTAATGAAAATGTGGCTAATCTTATATTCGAAATTTTCAGCTGTTTTATAGATAATATGATATCCAAATTTTGATTCTACAACATATGAAACCGTACCGACTTTTTGTTCAAAGACTGCTTTTTCAAACGGTTCAACCATTGCTCCTTTGCCGAAGAAACCAAGTGAACCGCCTGCCGCCTTTGAGCCGGCATCATTTGATTCAGTTCGTGCTAAATCAGCAAAGTTCTTAGGCGTTGCTTTAGCTTTAAGTTCTTTAATTTTGGTATATGCCTCATCTTTGGTTAATCCGCTCTGGCAAGCTTCTGAACCTTGATAGCACAAAAGAATATGAGAGGCTTCAACTTCTTTAATTTGTTTTCCATCAACTTTCAGTAATTCGTAACCGGCGGTAGTTTTTGTTAAATCCTTACTAGTATTAGCTACGCCAACTTTCTCGGCTGCAGCTGCAAGGTCAGCATTGTCTTTAGCTGCTACCCAACCTAAATCACCGCCATTATCCTTAGTAGTTTTATCTTCGCTAAATTCTTTAGCTAAAGCGGCAAAGTCACCGTTTGACAAGAGCTTACCTAAAACAGATTCAGCTCTTTTCTGAGCATCTTTATTAAATACTTCAATTTCTTTTTTCTGTTCTTCGGTCAAAACCGGAGCTTCAGTGCGTTGTTCTTTAAATTCAAGCAATGGAGTTTCACCGATTTTCCTAATAGCTTCACGGATATCTTTAATACCTGCAAGCTCTACGATAATACGATACGCGCCATCAACGCCGCGGTTTACTTGAACCAAGGGTTCACTTACACCAAAAACGTTAACACGCTTTTCAATAACATCGCGCGCACCTTCAACAGCCTGTCCTTGATCAGCCAATGAAATACCTGAGACATCAGCGTCATAGACGAGCTGAGAACCACCAAGTAAATCCAGACCAAGTTGGAACGGAACTTCTTTGACCTTTGGCAACGGAATCTTATAATTCTCGATTGCTTGGTTATAATAATTACCAAAAGCAACCAAACCACCGCCAATCGTTAAGATAAGCACAAAACTAAACGCCCACCAGACCTTTTTGCGGCCCTTTGGGAAGAATACTCGAGATAATACTGAATCCGGCATATGTAGTTAATAAATATTTGTTACTGTATTTTAAAGGAAAGTTGATTTTAAATCAAGTGGATAAAGTCCTTAAAAAGCCTTATTTCTAAGGGTTTTTGCGAGTACTTGACAATATCATTAATAAATGTTATTATATTTGCATACAACTAACATATTTCGCTTAAATTAACAGGCACATAAGTTGCCCAAGTTAAACCAACTAAATATAAGGCCAAGTTAAAATGAGATAACTTAACCAACACATTTCGATAGCCCTTAATTAATTTTAAGGGCTTTTTTTATTTTTTAAGCAGTTGATTGTCGATTAAATCAGTGATAATAGAAAAATGCTCGGTTTTATCAAAATCCAATTCACTTCTATCAATGAAAAAAGCATTAACGTGACGCTCAAAAAAATCTTTATGAGCCTCACCAGCCTTAACAAAACGATGTAACACATCTCCTTCCAATTCAAAAAGTCGTCCCCTCTTCATCATAAACTCTTGAATCTTTGTTTTATCAGCTTCAAGAATAATCATTAAATCAGGCATTGAAAGAAAACGAGTATCAAGTTCGGAAAGATCGCGCATTAATTCTTTGTGAAAATCGTGCTCTAACCAATTTTCTGAATAGACGTCATTCGTCAACCAAAAGGTGTCCATAATAACAAGCTTACCCGCTTGTTTTAATTGTTCGGCGCGAAGATGCATCTTAGTTAAGAGATTGCGAAAATACAATCTTGATTCAAGTTGATTTTCGTTTCTACTTAGATTTTCTTTAATACGTTCGGGAAATTCTTCACCTTCAAAAATTGCTTCGGCCTCGTAATGATCCCTTAGCTTATGCACTAAGGTTGATTTCCCTGTTCCGGGCCCACCGCAGACCGCGATAATATATGAACGAGTCATACGTCTTAACTTAAAAAGTGAAGGCCCTTTTTATATAACGGCAAAAAATCTTTGTGTCCGTAAAAAATATTATCCGGCAGATCATCCAAATCAAACCATTTCCATTCAGAACATTTCTCGGGTTCATTATTCTTCAGTTCTCCGCTCCACTCGCTGACCAAAAAATTAACATGAATAAAATGACCACCGTCTTGAATGCCGTTGACCAGTTGCAAAAATTCAATTTTTAGAGCGACTAAATTTGTCTCTTCAAACAATTCTCGTTTTGCTCCAGTTTCGAATTCTTCTTTATATTCAAGATGTCCCCCGGGCAGTCCCCATTGTCCGAAACCGGACTTCTTAAGACGTTTGCCTAAAAGAATCTTATTGTCTTTGATAAGGAAAGTATTGACACCCAATATAAATTTTTCCTCGTTCATAGCTTATTTTTTTGCCATCAACTCTTGATGTTCTGCCGTATCAAGCATGCCGCATTTCTTCCACTTTTTGCCTGAGCCGCAGGGGCATTGATCATTGCGTCCTATCTCATTACCCTCGGCGTCCTTGGCCTTTCGATCGGTAAAGACCTGAGTCACGCTCGTTGAACTTTCACCCATAGTTTTCGCCGGAGCAGACACGGTAATATTTCCAAAATTAGTTTTTGGCATGACGAAATCCTGCAAACCGCCAACCTTATAAATTGAATACACGATTTGCTTTTGAATCAAAGTAATTAATTCGCTATACATTCTAAAGGCTTCTCTCTTATATTCAACCAACGGGTCTCTTTGTCCGTAGCCCCGCAGGCCGATACCGCGGCGCATATAATCCATAACCTCTAAGTGATCCATCCATAAACTATCAATACTTTGCAAAAGAATTGATTTTTCAACTTCAGTCCAATCAAGCCCTGCTTCACGCGCAAGACTAGACATCTTGTCATAGGTTTCAACCGAACGTTCAACTAAAAATTCAATTAATTCGGTTCTAATTTTTATCTTATCAAGCTTTGAGGCATCATTTGCAATCTCATTGAGCTTGGTTGTAATCTCGCCTTCAATGGGGAAAATGGTCGCGACACTCTCTTTGATTTCTTTTAGATCCCAATCTTTAACATAGTCAGCCGCCGTGTGAAAACTAACCATCTGCTCAATCTCAATTTCCACCATATCAAGAATAATATCACGTAAGGTCTTTTGACCTTCCATTGGTTCTTGCTCGGATAAAAGCAGAACTTCTTTGCGACGAGAGTA
Source organism: uncultured Gammaproteobacteria bacterium (assembly GCA_964599395.1). Classification (GTDB taxonomy): domain Bacteria; phylum Patescibacteriota; class Patescibacteriia; order Patescibacteriales; family Patescibacteriaceae; genus Patescibacterium. The sequence goes on along the minus strand of CAZRDY010000002.1, from coordinate 107,460 downwards.
AATTGAATGACGGTGATGATTAATCACGTCATCATATTCAACCAAATGTTTACGAATATCAAAGTTATTTCCTTCAACTCTGCGCTGGGCTGATTCAATTGATTTAGAAATTACTTTATTTTCAATCGGTGTATCTTCTGGCAATTTCAAACTCTTCATCAAATTTTTCATGCGATCTCCTCCGAAAATTCTCATTAAGTCATCATCCATTGAAACATAAAATTGACTTGAGCCCGGGTCACCTTGTCGTCCGGCACGACCGCGCAACTGGTTGTCAATACGACGTGCTTCATGTCGCTCTGTGCCGATAACGTGTAAACCTCCGGCTGCTACCACCTTGTCATATGCAACTTGATCAAACGGAGTTCCTCCTAAAATAATGTCGACTCCTCGACCAGCCATGTTAGTGGCAATCGTTACCGCTCCCGGCTTACCCGCCTGCGCAATTACGTTTCCTTCTTTTTCATGTTGCTTTGCGTTCAAAACATTGGCGGCAATTCCTTCTCGTTCAAGCATTGCTCCGAGATATTCATTCTTTTCAATTGAAATTGTACCGACTAAAACCGGTTGACCGGCAGCGTGACGCTTTTTCAATTCTTCAATAACGGCTTTAAACTTCGCATCTTCTGAACCGTAAATCAAATCATTAAGATCCTTACGTTGATTAGCGCGATTGGTCGGAATTGAAACAGTTTCCAACTTATAAATTTTGAAAAATTCTTCCGCTTCGGTCATCGCGGTTCCGGTCATACCTGACAATTTTTGAAACATGCGGAAATAGTTTTGAAAAGTTACTGTAGCCAAAGTACGACTTTCTCTTTGAATTTTAACATTTTCCTTTGCTTCAATCGCTTGATGCAAACCTTCACTATATCTTCGTCCAAACATCATTCTTCCGGTAAACTCATCAACAATAATTACTTCACCTTCGCGCACAACATAATCTTTATCTTTTTCAAACATGCACTGCGCTTTAAGTGCGGCTTCAAGGTGAAACTGGGCAATCGTATCGCCGGCCTTCCACGGATCAGTTTTCAAATGTTCAGCCACCCAGTCTTGACCAGCTTCAGTCAAATGAACTGCGCGCATTTTTTCATCTTTATTATACAACTCAGTATTCTGCGCCAAGCTCTTCATGAGAGTTGCGTAGGTATAATATCGATCGGCGGATTCTTCAGCTTGTGCGGAAATAATTAATGGAGTACGCGCTTCATCAATCAAAATTGAGTCGACTTCATCAACAATTGCAAAATAGAGTTCTCGCTGCGCCATATCAGTCGAACTCATCACCATGTTATCGCGCAAGTAATCAAAACCAAATTCGTTATTGGTTCCGTATAACACATCGCAAGCGTAAGCGGCAGGACGAGCTACCGGCTTGAAGCGGCGCAAGCGTTCATCATATTGTGTTTCATCGTAATGCTCGGGGTCAAAAACAAGTGCTTGATCATGAATAATAACGCCGGTCGAAAGTCCGAGTGCATGATAGACCGGCGCCATCCAACCCGCACCGACACGTGACAAATAATCGTTAACAGTAACAAGATGAACTCCGCGACCAACTAAGGCATTTAAATATAAAGGCAGAGTCGCGACCAAAGTCTTTCCTTCTCCGGTTTTCATTTCAGCGATTTGTCCGCGATGCAAAATAATACCGCCAATCAGCTGTACGTCATAATGACGCTGACCAATAACTCGCTTGGACGCTTCGCGCACCGCGGCAAAAGCTTCCGGCAACAATTCATCGAGTATTTTATTTTCTTCTTCTATACTGAGCGTTTGTTCGAGACTGCCATCTTCATTTTTAATGACACCAAGACGTTTACGAAAATCCCAAGTCAAAGCTGCCAACTCTTCGTCAGTCAGGGCGGAATATTTCGTTTCTAAAGCGTTAATGCTTAAAACAAGCGGATCCAACGCTTTAATTACGCGATTGTTCGGATCGCCAAATATCTTAGTGATAATACTCATATAATCAACCCATCTTATACTATCTCGCGACGTTTGGCAATCCTCTTTTCTTTATGTTTTTTGATGAGTTCAACTAAGTGGTCTTTTACTTTATCGATCGCTTTGTACAAGTCAGCTTCGGTTTTTTCAACGCGTAGTAAATCTTTGGCTACTTCAAGGTTAGCTTCAGCTCGAAAGATCTCTCCTTTGTTATGATGTTTTGTGGTTAATTCAACTTCAAAATCAAAATTAATAATATCAAGATTGCCAAGAAAGCGCGTCACGGTTTCCATTTTAGTTTCAATATACTCTTGAATAGCCGGCGTTAGTTCGAGGTTAGTAGCCTTGATGTTTAATTTCATATTTAGAATAATTTAATAATATCTTTGAAGGTTACAATTATAATCAATCCAATTAACAAAATAAAACCAAGATTATGAATAATCGCTTCGGTTTTTTGTCTAACCGGAGAACCTTTGAATTTTTCTATCAATAAGAACAAAACGCGTCCTCCATCCAAAGCCGGGAATGGCACAAAGTTAATGACGGCTAAGTGTAGCGAGAGAATTGCAGCAAACTGCGCGAGATAGGCAAAGCCCATATCCGCCATTTGACCGGTTAACGCGGCGATTCCCACCGGTCCGACAACATCGCCGGAAACACTGCCGCCCTTAAAGAGCGTTCCAATAACCGTTGCGAGTCCGACAATAATTGTCCATAACAGTATCCCCGTCAGTTTGATTCCCTCGGGAATCGCCTTATACCAGGGATAACGAACAATCCCGGTTTCAGCAATAGAAACGCCAACGCCGGCGCGATCCGTTCCTTCTAAGGTTTTTGGGACTATCTCTTTAACGCTCGTTTCTTTCCCGCGAATAATTTCATATTTCAAAGTTTTGCCTGCTTTATCTTTTACATAATCTTGCAATTCCTTGTAGTTAGCAAAATGTTGTCCATCAATCGCATTGATCGTATCGCCACTTTTTAATTCAGCAATTTCAGCCGGCGAATCAGGCAAAACAGTTAGGATCTGAATACGACGATCTTCAACCGTCACACCTTTCGGAAATTGCGCTCCTTCCAAGGTCTGAGGTAAGCCGGCAATCAAACCGGTAATAATAATAACGGCCGCCAAGACTACATTCATAATCACACCCGCTGACAAAATCAAAGTACGCTTGGCAATTGATTTTGTTGCGAAACTGCTCTGATCAGCTTTATCATCACCATTTTCTCCCTTAATACGGACAAAGCCTCCGATTGGAATTAAATTGAAAGAATAAACCGTATCACGCGCGTCGGTCACCTCTCTATTCCCCCAAAAAAAGATTCCTTTCCCTGCAGTATTTCTATACCAACCAAAGAGACGCGGAGGAAAACCTAAACCAAATTCTTCGGCACCAACGCCGAATTTACGTGCAGTAATGAAGTGGCCAAACTCATGGACCAAAACTAAAATACTGAGTAATACAAAAAAGATAATTGCAGTTAGTATCATATTAGACGGTCATTATTTCTTTTTCTTTGTGATCACGCGCTGTTTTCAATTCATCATTACATACACCAACCGCGTCATCAAGTTCTTTAACAAATCTGAATTTATCATCTTCGGCGATTTCTTTATCTTCAAAGGCTTTTTCGATTTCTTGTTTAATGTCATCACGAAGCTGACGTACAACGATGCGCGCATCTTCCATTTTAACATTTAATTTTTTAACTAGTTCTTTGCGATTTTCTTCAGTCAAAGCAGGGACAGTTAAACGAATCTTGTCTCCCTCGTTAACAACGCCTACTCCTAAGTCAGCTGTCACAATCGCTTTTTCTATTTCTTTAAGGACCGTTTTATCCCAAGGTGCGATAACAATACTGCGTCCGTCGCTGATTGAAATATTTCCTACGCCGTTTAACGGCATAGTTGAGCCATAGGCTTCTACTTGAATACCATCAAGCATATTGGGATTTGCTCGACCGGTGCGCAAAGTCGAAGCTTCTTTTTCAAAGAAATCAAGAGCTTGCTTGAATTTTGGCTTAGCTGAATCTAAATATGTACTCATATAATTAATTGGTTGCTTGTACTCCAAGATACATCACGCCGGGTTGAGAAAGGTCTTCAAGTAAGATGCGTCCGGCTCGTGACGAAGGCAACTTTTTAGTAGACCAATTTTCTCCACCGTCTGTCGTGCCGTAAAATGTCGTATCAGTTATGTAATAAATTTCTTTAACGTTTTGTGCTGCATTCACCACGCTGTTAATCGTCGCTTCTTTTTCCGGAGTGATTAATTTGAGCGCAGTCCAATCGTCGCCGTAATTAATCGTTTTAAGCAAACCGTAGTTTGTCGCATAAATCATAAAGCCGGCTTGAGCCTTTGAAAAACTTATATCGCGAAAACGCGAACTGTTTTCAAACTCCTTAAGTCTGTCCGCCAATCCTTCCCAATGGGCTCCTTTGTCCATTGAACGGAAAAGTCCTTGATCTTTGGTTGCCACCATGATGATGCGTGTGTCCAATGGAGCTAATATAATTTTACGAACTTCGTTGTCAAAACGTTGCAAAGTTCTCCAGCTCTTACCGTAATCACTCGAGGCGATAATCTCACCGCGTGTTGTTCCGATGTAAACATTTCGACTATCATAGGCGTCAACTGCAATAGTTGGTATAAAAACTTCCAAATCATTATCATAATACACTTGCTGCCAGGTTCGGCCACAATCACTGCTCTTCATTACTTTATTGCTAATTGCAGCATAGAGTGTGCATTTTGAAGCTGGATCAACCGCAAAAGCTTGTGCCGTAACCGAACCCAACGCTTTAATCGGCTGCCATGTCTCGGCAGCATCATAACTATAAAAAACTCCATTTTCCACAGTTCCAAAATATGCGGCCTTGGGATCACCCGGATCTAAAGCTATAAACGATGCATCAAGGTTATTAATTACATTAGGTTTGCCGCTTGTTGTCGGGATGAGGCTTTTTTGCTGCCAAATTTCCCCTCGATTAGCGGTTTTATATACTCCCCCATCAGGTCCGGTTGTTTTTCCGCCAAAACCAAGATTGATGGTGCAGGCGCTCAAACTAAGTGATGCAATGATAATTAACGCAAAAGAAATAATTTTTTTTATTGGCATATCTCTAATTAAAGAGTAATAAGAATATTTTCTAAAACAGTCGCTGGACTGACGTTAGATTTAAGATAAGCAGCCGATTTCTGCAGACGTTCATCAAGTCGTCTTGCTTCTGACAGTCCAAAGCCGCGTGAAACCTGTCTAATCTCTTCTTCAAGAAAGGCGTAACGCATATATTCCGGCTGATTGAGCTGCGTCATTATTATATCACGAACCACGCAACGCCAATCGTCAACAATGGCTTCAGCTGTATCGGCCGCCGAACCGCTATCGGCTGATAAAAGAACTGACGCAGCTTTCCAGCGTTCAAAAAGTTTTTGTTTAAAAGAAGAGATAAGAACGCGCGCCGGAGCCAGATTTTTTTCAAGCAATTCTTTGTCCCGTCCTAAATCCAAGGCCAAACCCGGACGTCCGCCGGAAAGACGCGCAATATTTTTAGCAAAGGGGCGATCAAAACTATGCACCGAAATTAACCAATCATAAATTTCATCAACTGCCACGGCGCGAAAAGCGACGTGCTGCGAACGAGAAACAACAGTTTGAGGCAATTGATCAGCGTTATGAACAATTAAAAATACAATGGCCTGATCACGTGTTTCTTCAAGTGTTTTTAATAAAGCATTGGCCGCTTCGTTCGACAGCAAATGCGCATCATGAATAATTCCAACACGGTATGAATCCGTAAACGAACTCAAAGAAAGACGCGCGCTAAAATCCCGCGCCTGATCGACGCCGATTTCTCTTTTATCTTCTTCTCGTCGAAGACGAAAAATATCTGGCCACATATCAATCGTTTCACCGGGATGCTGATCATCAGAACCAAGTAACTTTTTAATAAAAAATTCTACGGCTGATGTGCGGCCAACTTTCTCAGGACCTGACACTAAATATACTCCGCCTATTGAACCCGGACTGCGCCTCTCCTCAGCAAGTAACGACTCGAAAAAATCAAGTGCGTTCGTGTTACCAATTATAGGCCAGGCTTCTTTGGGCATAGTTTCATTCTTATTGAAGCAGTATAACACAACAAATCACCAAAATCCAGAGCAATTTTATTGAATATTCGTGATAGTATAACGTCGAATTTTTGCTTGTTTTGTAAGCTCAATCATCTCCCCTTTTCTTCTGCCGAGCAAAGCCAGCCCCAGGGGTGAGTTATGTGAAATAATATTATTTTTCAAATCAACCTCAGAGGAACCTAAAATTAAATAAGTCTTTTCTTCATCGTCTGCTTTGATAGTTACCCGTGAACCGAGTCCTACAACACTTTTATTTGAATCAGTCTTGATAATAATGGCTTTTTTTAAATGTTCCTCGAGATGTAGGATGCCCTCATTGACTCCACGTAACTTTCCTTTAGCAATTTGATACGAAGCATTTTCAGAAAAGTCTCCATTCTCAGCTTCTTTCGCAACTTCTTTCATTAAACGAAGACGAGCCACTTTCTTCAAGTGCTCCAATTTTGCAACCAGTTCGTCATATTTATCCTGCGTTAGATGCGGATCTGCTTTAGCAGGGATAAAATCGCCCTTACGGTTTAGTACTCTCATATATTCATTGTATCACACGAAACGAAACCACAAGGCCGCACCAATTAGGATTAAAACGACCAGTCCCGCAGTTGCCGGCATTTGTTTATTAGTTGTTTCTTCAGTGGATTCCGAAGGAGTTGGTGTTAGACTCTTTCCTTCCTTGATATCATTTTGAATTTCGGAATCTTCCTCGATACCCTGAGCTCCAACATCGGCGATAAAACGTTGCCCGATACTCACTTCTTCTTCTAAGACTTGATCAATCACAGCTGGCTCAACCTCAGTCATCAATTCAATAACATAAGGCAAAGTTGTGATGATTTCCTTTTCTATAAAAATTTGTTTAGTTACAGGTTTTAGAATACTCATCCAATCTTTTCCTAAGACCGCCGGAATCGCATAACTCGTCGCCCATACTCTATTTTGTTTTGTTTCTGAATTAATCAACGCCGCACCATCTTCTGTTTGTTGTTTTGCTAAATATACATCAGTACTTGTATTGTTTTTAGTCCAATCAAGTCCGAGACTTTTCATTGCTTGGATTGTCCATGCACTTGTATACATTGAACCAAATCCACCTGTGTCTTCTTGCTTATCTTTAAGATACTGCGCAGCTTTATCTATAGAAGCTTTTACTAAATCCGACGAGTTAACACCACTCAACGCTTGAATTGCAGCTGCGGTTAGATCAACACTCCCCTCCCATGATCCGTCGCTGCGTTGCTTACCGATAATAAAAGTAATATCTTTCGCAATAATCTCGTCGCTTAAAAGATAACCTGCACTTAATAACGGGAACAGTGCAAATATATCGTCATTCACTAAGGCGGCGTCCCCGAACTGAGTACCGTCAAATTGTTTTATTATTGCTTCAATATAATTTATGTTTTCAAATGAATATGGATTTTGTCCTAAAGCCAGTAAAGCCATAGCCCGGCGCTCATTGTCTGTTAAATTAGTAGATAGTTTTGATCTTTTTTTCAAAAATTGTAGTAATAAATCATTCGAATCATTCTTATAATCCGCAGCTGCGTACGCAATTGCCACCCAATCAGTGTAGAGCTCCGATCCAAACGAACCGTCACTTAATTGATTTTCTTTTAAAAAGGTCAGAGCCTTTTCAAGATCAAATTTTTCTTGTTCTTCTCCTTTTGCTTCTTCTGTTGTTTTACCTTTTGATAATTGCAGCACTTTAACAATAAACGATGGGTAATAATAATCTTCTACAACACCAACTGTATAATCCCCCTCATTCAGGATTGTAATACTCACGTGTCCGTTCGAATCTACTGGATAAGTCGCAATAACACTCGGGTTCCACGGATCAGCGGGATTAGCTACAGTAACGCCGATTGATACATTAGTCAGCGGTCCCCAGGAATTGTTAAGATAATTATATTTTAAAGCATTGGCGTCAAACGCTGTGCCAGCAATCACTTCTTCTGCATTTACACTAATTGAATGCGAAATCCCAAAGTATATTCCGATAGTTTGCGATGAATTCACAATTGTTGCGTCGATACTTAAAGAAGGCGTTTGATTGCCTACGGCAAATTGCCAATTATCACATAATTCGCTTCCACCGGCCGGAGTAATACATTTTATGTAAAACGAATTATAAGAATCAAAATACTGAAGATTTGAAATCGAGAACGCCTCGCTATTTTGATCGATTGAATATAAAAGCGCCAAAACGCTGCGCGCGTCAATCGTATGTGAAATATTATTTGAATCAGGGATAGAAACAGTACCGGCTGCCGGCAAAGTAACAGTTCCCTGCCAAACAAGCGTTTCTCCGTTTCGGATAATAAATGTTTCTTGCGCAGGCTCTGCGACAATTACGGTACGAATTTTTTCAAGCGCTGCATTGCCCGCTGTGTCACTCACATTATAAATCACTGTATAGGTTCCTGCAGTCGCCGTATCAACAAGATTATTCACCACGATATTAGCGCTGATATCTCCATCGGTTTCATCCGTTGCTGTTGCGCCTGCATCAGTGTATAACTCACCGAGTGTAAGATTAACTGTGCTTGAACCAATTAAAGAAATAACAGGAGCAGCAGTGTCAGGAAGCGGCTCATCAGCTTTAACAGGTGTTACAACAATAAAATAACTAAGAACAAAAAACACCGATAATAATAGATATTTCTTCATATGATTAATTTTTCAATTTCCATTCAATACGATCGCCATCTTTAAGAATATAGTCTGATGCTCCGACTGTAGCCTCTTGGCCGTTGATATAATAAAATAGATGCTTCCCGTCCTCGCCATCTTTAAGATTTCCGATTTGTGTAACAAAAAACCCCAGAGGCGGATATTCCTTACTTAGCAAAGTTATTTTTTTATCAGCAGCTGCCTTAGTTAAAACTTCAAATAACGATAATCCGGCTTTAAATTGTAGGTCGAGGCTATCAGAGCCAAAAATAAGATTAATTGAACTGTTATATTCTTTCTTAAGCTCTTGTTTAATTTCTTTGGGCTCTTGCGTGTCAATTACTATCGGAGTCGGTTCAATAACATTTTGATTTTCTGTTTTATTTTCTAACTGAGGCGTTGATTTAGTTTGGTAAAAAAATACCAGTCCTCCCGCCACTATCAAGCACAATGCGGAAACAATTGCTCGTTGTTTGTGTGTCATATAAATAAAAATAAAAAAACACCTGCAAGCAGGCGTCTGACAAGGCTTAAACAAAAAGCCTTTATTCCTGCTCGGGATGATCATTCGTGATTGGTAGTCGGACTTTTCTGGTTCAAACCAGAATTACCGTAGCGGCACTGTGGAGGATTTTCACCTCACTTCCCCAATAACGAAATATTATAATGTAAACGTATAAACACTATATTACAAAAAAAATATTAGTGCAACTATGATAAAGAAATGAAGGATTTCTTAATCTCAGTAACACAACGACGTATCTCGGACCCTACATTTTTTTTCGAAGTATCAAATGTGTAATCGAACTTCATACCGGGAAGATATTTCTTATGCAATGGTTTACGGCGCTGATAATTTGCCAAAGCCTCTTCTGCATTCTTAAAACCTTTATTAGGTTTATATTTAAAGTTTGTCAGCTTATTGATAATAAACTTTTCTGGCGGATTGATATGTATCCAAATAGCATTAAGTTTTTTAGCCTTAATAATCTTTTTCAATTCTTTCCTAACAAAAGGATCAATAACATCAGAATCAATAGCAAGACCATAACCAGCATGAAGATACTTCATATATACTTGAAATGCAACTTCAATTGTCCGCACTGTATTAAAACCTTTATTCATTAACAATATTCTAATCTCATCTCCTGATATCCTTACTAAATCCAACGCTTGAGCTATCGGTTTTATAACCGTACTCTTACCGGCGCCGGTTAAGCCAACAGGACAAACAAGCAGCCCGGCGTGTAATTTTTGTTTCGGTACCGAAATAGTTTTATCGTATTCACGAACGAACTGTAAAAGTTGTTTGTCGTTCACATTTTTCCCCGTAGAAGATTCTTGGCGAGCTTTATTGATAAGATCATTTTTCATATATTAATTTCCAGGAATAAACTTCATTGATAGAGAATTGACGCAATGACGAATATTCTTATCTGTTAACCGTTCGCCGATAAAAACATGCCCGAGATGAGCGCCGCAATTACTGCAGGTAATTTCTATGCGTCGTCCATCGGCGTCCGTACTCTGAGTAACCGCACCCGGAATTTCATTATCAAAACTCGGCCAACCGCAATCGGAATGGAATTTATCTTTCGAATGATACAGCGGTGCGTCACATTGGCGGCAGAGGTAGGTTCCGAGCTCAAAAGTATTAACGTATTCTCCGCTAAAGGGCGCCTCGGTACCTTTATCGATAATAATTCTTTTTTCTTCAGGAGTTAGGGTATTCATATAATTAGTATAACTTTTTTCCTTACAACAAAACAACCAGCTCACACCGGTTGTTTCATTTGCACGGGCGGAAGGAATCCCAGCCAGAGGCTGGTCGCCCTTTGGGCGAGAACCTTTCAACTTTGCACGGGCGGAAGGATCGCCCCGCCCTCAAGAGGGCGGGGTTGGAGAGATTATTCCTAGTCTAACATTTTGGCACGGGCGGAAGGATCGCCCCGCCCTCAAGAGGGCGGGGTTGGAGAGATTATTCCTAGTCTAACATTTTGGCACGGGCGGAAGGAATCGAACCTACGCTAGAGGTTTTGGAGACCCCTGTACTACCATTATACTACGCCCGCAAATGTAATCTTCTTAACAAGCCCTTATAGGCAGATCCAAACTTTTTCAAATTTCTCTCACGCTCCTCTGCTAACTCTTTTTTATTATAAGCCTCATAATAGATTAATTCCAGCGGCCGTCTGTGCCTTGTAGATTCAACTAAACCCGACTGATGCTGTAAAAATCTTAACCGTAAATTAGAACTATAGCCAAAATATAATTTTAAGTCCTTCAAACTTTTTAACACATAGACATAGTACATAGACTCATCGGAGTCTGGGAAGGACAGAACTAAAAATAATTAGTAAGGGAAGGAATTGCCCCGCCCCTCGCGAGGGGCGGGGTTGGAGACCCACAACATACCAAAAACCACGTATAAGGTGGTTAATGTTTTTACTTAGTTTCTCTGTGGAGAGTGTGCTTGCCTGCTCTCTTTGAGAACATCATAAGTTCAAGACGACCCTTCAAAGTCTTCTTGTTCTTATGCGTACGACGGATTTCTCCGCTTTCGGTGCATTGCATCTTGATCATGTTATCTTGCGACATACAGAAATTTATTTATTAAACTATGTGGGCCGGGAAGGATTCGAACCTTCGAAGGCGCAAGGCCAGCAGATTTACAGTCTGCCCCAGTTGACCGCTTTGGTACCGACCCAAGGTAAGAGCCGTTGCGCGGATTTGAACCGCGGACCTACTCCTTACCATGGAGTTGCTCTACCAGCTGAGCTACAACGGCTGATTTTGACAGCCGAGAAATAATTAGAGCTCGGCAATCCGGCTACGGAATTGTTCGAGCTTCTGATTCTCGGGGTTGGTGGACTCAAGCTTTTTATAGGCTTCCAAGGCCACTATTTTGTCTTTTTTAATTATACTGACTTCAATCAATCTGTCAAGATAACGGGGGTTGTTTTCTTCAATTTTAAGAGCCTTTTTTAAGGCCATAACGGCCTTGCCAAGCTCATCAGCTCCTTCATACACATTTGCCAATATAAAGTGCAGCTGAGCCAATTCCAGGTCTTTGGAGCTAGGTTCTCCGGCGCTGGACGGACGACGCAAATGCAGGGCATGCTCAAGTGTCTGTTTGGCTTCATTCCATAACTCCAATTGATAATAAACTTCACCCAATTCCTTAAACGCGTTAAAATTTCGCGGATCAAGTCCGATAATTTCAATATACTTTTTTTCAGCCATTTCCAAACGCTCTGCCTTAACAAGCTCTTCAGCTTCAGCCAAAAGGGTTTCAATACGTTTGCCGATTTGTTGATTAAGCGACGCTTCACGGTTTGCTTGACTGCGCTGCCAATCGTTTAAGCGATCATAAAACCAATCAAAACCATTGCGTAATAATCGTGAAATCGGTTTCACTGATCTGATAAATAAAAATCCCCATTTGCTCAAACGTCGACGCAAACGATCGGCAATGATCTGTTGCTTTAAAACTCGGGCACGTTCCCCGGCAACTTGATTAACGTCGATGTTGGCCAAAAATCCAAACTTCTTGCCGACAATTATTCCGACAACAAGCAGTCCAAGGACAACAATAGCCCAGCCGATAATGTATTCCATACTTAATTTTTCACAAGTAAACGATGAGCTGCTTCCGGAGCTTGTCCGTCATACACAATCGAAGCCACGGCATTTGCTAAAGCGACTGCATCTTTAAGAGTGTGTTGATGAATATTTCGCCCTAAAGCAGCACCACTCGCACCAAAACGATGAACTTGAGTATAAATAGAATGTAAAACATCATCAGCGGAACTAACCTCACCGCCGGCAAATAATACACCGGTATGCCTGCCTGCCGCTTTAATAATTTCAGTATAAGCTTCAGCTGATGTTTCGCGCGGACGATTAACTTTTACAAAATCTGCTCCCAGTGCCACGGCGACGTTCACCGCTCCCGCGATAAGATGAGCGTCATATTTATCTTTAATCGCTTTGCCTCGCGGATAGACCCATAATACAACCGGCAAACCTTCGAGATGCGCGTGATATACAATTTGTGCTGCTTCATGCAACATAGCCGGTTCAAAAGTACTTCCAATATATAAGGTGTAACCGACCGCGGAAATCTGAAGTTTGGAATTTTTTGCAAAAGCAACAACTTGACGCACGTCATACCAGGCAGCGCTGTACGGATCTTGATCGTCTTCTTTGACTAAATTAGTTTTTGAATTTAATTTTACAATATAGGGAACTTTCGGATATGCGCTTCCATACCGTGCAATCATTCCAAGTTGCGTTGCAAGCGCGCCAACGCGTGACGATGAAGCAATACGAAACAAATGTTCAGGATCAGCATCTTCAGGCGCGCTATTAGGTCCGTAAAAATCATCATTCAAATGCTCAACTCTTTGATCACCGGCAAAAATAAACAAGCGACCGGTATTTTTTGTTATCAAACGCATATTGCGTTCATACGTTGAACGCTTACTTGCGGGAATATCCAAAGGAATTTCTTTTAAAAATGAGGTATTCATATACTTAGTCTATCACACGTTCAGCGAGACGTAAAAATGAACGAACATTTAAGCTCGCGCCGCCCACTAAAAATCCATCAACACCGGTTTCCATAATTGGCATAACAGTTTTTTCATCAACGCTACCGCCGTACAATACTCCGCATGATTGATCAGCTCTATCACCAAAATATTTGCGAAGTAGTACTCTAATAACATCCGTAACATATGAGATTTCTTCAGCAGTCGGTGTTTCTCCGCTGCCAATCGCCCACACCGGTTCGTAAGCTACTAATAATTGCTGTCCTAAGCCCAACTTCAATCCGTCTAATGCTTCGTGCAATTGTCTCGACAACACCTCTTCGCGTTCATTGGCTTCGCGGTCAGCGGCGCTCTCGCCAATACACAAAATCGGATTGAGTTTACGGGTTTCAAGAGCTGCGGCAACTTTGCGGTGTATCATCCAATCTTCTTCACCGAGCTGTTCTCTTCGTTCACTGTGGCCGATAATAACATAGCGCACATCCATTTCAATTAAATCACGCGGCGAGACTTCTCCGGTAAATGAACCAGCTGTTTCCCAAAACATATCTTGTGCGCCAATCGCAACATTTGAATCCTCTAAAGCTTTGGCGACAAAAGGCAGGCTCGTAAAGCTTGGGCATGCGACAATTTGAACTTTTGATTTTTTAAAAGTGTCAGCATAGCTTTCAGCCAGCGCAATACTGTCTTTCAGCGTCAAATTCATTTTCCAGTTAGCTATTAAATACATATAGTTAATTTTCCCACAGATAGGCCTTCATCGTCCAGTCAAGGATTTTTAAGGTCTCAGAAAAGCGTTTTTCATCTTCCGGCGCTCCTAAAATAGCCGTAACAAAACGTCGTCCATTATATTCAAAAATTCCAGCAAAACAATAACCCGCTTCATCTAAATGGCCGGTCTTACCGCCGAGCAAATAGCTTCCTTTTGGCATGGTTCTGCCTAAAAGCTGATTAGTTGATTTTACTTCGCGACTAACAGTGGCTGATACCTTAAAATTATATGAACTTAATTCAAGCGCGTCAGTAATTTCTTTTCTCTCAAAAGCTTTTTCTGCCAACTTCGCTACAGCTAAGGCTGATCCTCTGTTACCAATATCAAGACCGGTTGGGTCTGTAAATGTAATTCCTCGAATACGCAAAATATCCGTTTTATCATTCATGGCTTTTACAAATGCTTCTTCACTCAAACCGGTTGAACGAGCTAACACGATAGTGGCGGAATTATCCGAAGCGATTAACGCGGCTCGAAACAAATCTTTAATAACAATCCTGTCTCCCGGAAAAATATTAGCTTTGGCGCCGCCTCGCACATCTTCTTTAATTACTCGAATATCAGTTTCCCAACCGGGATTATGATCTAAGAAAACCAACGCTGACATAAGCTTGGTCAGACTGGCGATTGGTTGCTGATAATCCGCGTTAATATCAAGTACACGAAAACCCGACTGAGTATCAAACACGACCGCTGAATCAGCAGCAATTTTTGGAAGTTCCAAAGATTGACTCGCAGGCACATCGTGATTAAACACTTCAAGCAAACGGCTCGGTACTACGGCAGTTTGTTTGTTTTGAGTAAATAAACTGATACCAAGAAATACAACAATAAATATTAGGCCGACTAAAGCTGGCATAGCTTTACGAACTTATCGCTTCAGGTTCGGCCAAGATGCGGTCAAGCGAATCATCGGCTTTTAGTCTTGTGTATTCCGGTAATTCAGAAACATCACCGATGCCGAGAAATCGTACAAAATCAAGCGTAACGGTATAGTATGTTTCGTCTTTCTTTTTATCAACTTTGGCTTCGATTAAACCGTGTAATAAAAGATTTCTCAAAATCAAAGCGCAATTAACACCACGAATACGATCCAAATCAATTTTTGAAATCGGACCACGATACGCAATAATAGTCAGTGCTTCAATACTCGGCTTACTTAGTTCACCCATCGTTTCGTCTTTGATAAACTCTTTTACTAAAGCTGCACATTCCGGAGAACTTACCATCTGATAACTTGAAGATTGTTTCACGAGGGCGACGCCGCGTTCTTCTCGTTTACAATCCTCACTTAATTCATCGAGTGCCGCAACAATTTTTTCCGGCGCCTCTTTCGTAAGTTCGGACAGATCTTTTACTTTCAATGGTTTTGCGGCAACGAATAAGAGTGCCTCAAGTGATGCTTTAAGATTCATAACTATTTTGATTATCTAGTCTAAATATTTCAATTTCTGAAAATAACTCTGCTTGATCCGCGCTGATAGTGCGTTGTTTCATTAATTCAAGCATGGCAAGAAAACTAACAATAACTTCTACCTTTGAATGTGCTTTTTTAATTATTTCCGAAAAACGAGAGCGAATTTTTCCAATCACTGTCTCTTCTATAAATCGAATCTTCTCCTCTATATTAATAACCATCTCAACTGTCCCCTCTTCCATTTTTTCAATCAGTGGCTTGATATGACTGATTAGTTCCATATATATTTCTGACATCATGGACAGTTTCAAATTAGTCGGCGGAGAAAAGATGCCAAGGTTAGCCACCAAGGCTTTTCGATTAAATTCCCGTTCAAACATAAAATGTTTTCCTGCCACCATTTTTTCAATCTTTTTTGAAGCTTCCAAAAATTCTTTATACATTCGAAGCTGCTGCTCAAAATCTTCGATGGCTTGTTCTTCTTCCGGCAACAGATACGGCAACAAAGCTTTCGCTTTAATTAACAACAAGCGCGAAGCAACCACTAAGAAGTCCGCCATTTCCTCGGGATTAATTTTTGTTGTCATTGCACGAAGTTGCGCGATATATTGATCGGCAATCTTCGCCAAACTGACTTGAGTAATATCAAGTTCGGCTTTATCAATCAGTTTAACCAATAAAGCGAGCGGACCTTCAAATTGTTCAAGCTTGATATTCATTATATTTCTTAGCGGACAGGGGCCGCTTTAGTTGCGCCACCTTGTTCATAATCAAGCGCTTTTTGCTTTAAGCACTGATAACCCGCAGCGTGCGGCCAACGATCTGAATAATTATAATCACGTTGATTATTTTGATTTCGGTTATCAGTCATAAATTCAGCGCAGAGCTCGTAAGCATCATCCCCAACCTTCTTATAATCATAGGCTTTGGCAGAAAGCGGATCCTTGAAGTTATTAATATCAAGATACGGTGATTCTTCAAAGGACTGTACAATTGACTCAGGCAAACGATTATTCTTTGAATAATAAGCGTTTATTGCGCTATCAATCTGCGAAAATTGGTTAAGGACTTCAGCGTCGTGCTTACGCTGACGAGCTTCAGCCGGAGATTCAACAAAAAAGAAACTGAAAATCAGCGCGCCGATAGTAATAATAAGTCCTCCAATAAAATAAGAACGAATGACCGGATCAGCAGCCACAATCTTATCGCGACGAACATCATAAAAATAATAACTAAAAATAATTGCGGAGATAAGAAATGCGGTTAGAGCCTTTAAGCCTGAGCGCAAAGCTAATTCACCGTTAAGATAGTTGTTGAGCGTAACAATCAACCAAATAACCATTACAATCGAACTGACTAACAAAATAAAATATACAAGCCAGCGACGAATGCCGGCGTCTTTGTCTAAATCCTTATTCTTCAAACTTTTTTCAATGATATATACTAAGCTGAAATAAATCGGAATTGAAATAATCAAATATGAAATCGCTGTAGTCAGTTGCATGAACGGACTGGAAAACGGTGACAACGCGTCACTTACATATTTATTAATCGCGTGAAAAAAAACTTGTCCCGTTCCCAACGCTACAAAAAGCAACGCTACTAGGGAGAACATATAGAGAAAAGCGAACTTGGCGTTTGAATTTTTCAACATCATATTATTATTTATTTTATTAAACGGCGTTTTCTAAACTGGCTCGCAACCAGGTATCCAATCGCCGATTCATTATTTTAAAATCTTCTTTTGAATGGGTATGAGTAGCAGCTTCGTATAAGGACTTCGGTGCATACTCAATTTGTTTAAACGGTGTACCGAGTCCCAATTTTTCAAAACAGAAACATAAAAATATCTTTGCAAACCACTGGTACCACGCACTCTCTGCCTTTCCTTCATTCATCAAAGCGCAAAAGTCAGTGATTAAATGAAATAACTCTTCATCTTTTTCACCTTCTTGCATTAAGCGATTAAGATGTCCAATTGCCCATCCGGTGGCGGCAATCTTATCATAATCAGCTTTAAGTAGCGGATAACAATTGCGACTAGAAGCGGCGGCTGCCGTCGGGATTCCCTTGCCTTCAATTACCATTAATTCAAGTAAAGTCAAAGGTTCTAAATGAGCTGCCATTTTAGAGCTCGGACGTCTTGCGCCTCGAACTAATAAACTTAACTTACCGAGTTCAAGCGTAAAAACATCAACCAAAGCGTCGTTTTCACGCCAAGGCCGGCTGCGCAAAGAAATGGCCGGTGTAGAAAGGGTTTGCGGCATATAGCTATTATATCATATTTTGAACTCTTTCCTAAGCATTTTATCAGACCTCATCCCCGACCCTTCTCCACATTTTGTGGAGAAGGGTGTAACAAAAATTCACGTGAAAACAAATAACCCTCTCCATCAGAGATGGAGAGGGTGCGAGCCAAAGGCGAGCGGGAGAGGTCAATCCAGCCTATCAAAATATCCCTGTAAAATAATCATTGCGGCCATTGCATCTCTATTCCCCTCTTTACGCGCATTCGGATCAAGTGAATCGGCGGCTTGCGAAGAAAAACGTTCATCAACCAACGAAATCGGCAATTTTGTTTTGTCAGTTATCGTTCGTAAAAAAGTTGAGAAATCAGGATCAAGTCCTCCGACCTGACTATTAACCGGCTCACCAATTACCAAACGTTCTATGCCTTCTTCTCTAATTACTGTTTCGATTTCTTCTAGGTTGGCAACATTTTTGAGTGGTGAAGCAAGTTTAGTTGCGGCGTTCCCCAAGGCTAAGCCAATCCGAGCCTTGCCCCAATCAATACCTAAACACTGTTCTTCCTTATGCTTTTGTGATGATGTCATATCCGTCTTCTGTTATAGCAATTGTATGTTCAAAATGCGCACTCATTGAACCGTCCGCCGTTACAAACGTAAAATTATCTGCGGCAGTTTCAATGTGCCAATCACCCAAGGTGAACATCGGTTCAATCGCGATGACCATTCCCGGTTTTAATTCAATATTTGGAAATTCATCGCCGACAATATGGTAATTCGGAACTTGTGGATCTTCGTGAACTTCGAGTCCAACGCCATGTCCGACTAAATCGCGAACAACGCCGAGTTTATTTTTCATGGCAATTTTTTCAACGGCTGTTCCAATATCATCCAAAGTGTTTCCCGGAATTGCCGCTTTGATTCCGGCCATTAAAGCCTCGCGAGTTGCTTCCAGTAATTTCTTAGTTTCTTTATTTATTTTTCCAACGGCGACGGTCACGGCTGTATCAGTAAAATATCCTTTGCGCGCCGGATATTCCATTCCGATATCAAGACTGATAATATCTCCTTCTTTTAATTCGCGCGTCGGTAAAGCTGGTCCATGAACAATTTCATCATTAATCGAAATACAAAGAGCAGTCGGAAACGGCTTTGATTGCGGAGATGGTTTGTAGCCTTTAAACGCCGGACGTCCGCCCTCTTCTTCAATGCGCATGAGAGCATGATGTTCAAGTTGAGAAGTATGCAATCCCGGCTTAACCATTTTGGCAAGTTCAGCTAAAATAGTGCCGAGTTTTTGTCCGCCCTCTTTAATCTTTGCAATCTCCTCTGCTGTTTTTATTAAACGACTCATTTACGTTTTTTAATTACTCCAAATTCTTTTAACTTAGCTTTTAATTCTTTTTGGATTTTTTCAATCTCTTGTTCACCATTTACTTCAATGATCGAACCGCGACCTGAAGCTTTTTCAAGCATCGGTCGAGTCAGGGCATGATAATATTTAAGTCGTTGTTTGATAATTTTTGGAGTGTCATCCGCGCGCGTAATCAAAGTCTTAGCGCATAAATCACATTTATTGGCGCGACGTGGCTTATTATAAATTAAATGATACGATGCACCGCACTCACACACTCGACGACCGGACAAGCGGCGTAAAACCTCTTTGTCCGAAACATTAATAACTACAAAATACAGTCGATCAGTAGTTTTAGTTAAAGCTAATAAGTGACGAAGTTGTTCAATTTTTCTCGGATATCCGTCTAACATAAATCCGCGCTTGGCATCTGATTTAGCAAGACGATGGCGAAGTAAATGGTCCATTAAAGTGACGCCCAACATCTTACCTTGGGACATTAAGGTTTTAACATGTTGGCCCAATACTGAACCTGTTTTTTGTTCGCGACGCAAAAGTTCACCGGTCGAAATGGCCGGCAGATTAAGCGTTTCGGCCAGCATATCGGATTGAGTACCTTTACCCGATCCGGGAGGGCCGAAAAATACAATGATTGTTCGAGTCATATATTTAGAGTATACCATATTATCCCAACAAAAACCCCACCGTTTTTAGCGGCGGGGCTTGGATGGTCACTTAATTTACTTCGTATTCTCTCATAGTTAACTGCGATTCTATCTGTTTAACCGTTTCAATAACTACTGCTACGACGATCAAGAGTGAGGTTCCGCCGATAGCCAGAGATTGAATACCCGTAAAGTAACGCATAACCAAAGGCAAAATAGAAATAGTGCTCAAGAATAACGCGCCGATAAAGATAATACGACGGGTTGTATAGGCAATATACTGGCTCGTATGAAGTCCCGGACGAATACCAGGAATAAAACCACCTTGCTTTTGTAAATTCTCAGCAATACGATTTGGATGAAAAACGATTTCAGTATAGAAATAGGTAAAGACAAATACCAATACGAAGTAAATAATACCGTAAATCAACTGGTCTTGAAATAATGTAATGGTTTGTTTCGCAATTGAAGCAAGTAATGCGCTCTTAGCATTAACAAAAAATTGTGCGATAGTCGGCGGGAATAAGATAACTGAGATGGCAAAGATTATAGGAATAACACCGGCCATATTAACACGCAAAGGCAAATGAGACGTATTACCGCCAAAGGCACGCTGTCCGCGAACCTGACGTGCATACTGAATAGGAATGTTACGCTGACCTTCGTTGATAATAACCACACCGACAACCGTAATAATCGTTATTACGACAAAGCCAATAATGGTGAAAAGCATTGACGGATCATAGTTTACAAATACCTGCTGTAATGTTGAAGGCAATGATGCGACGATACCTGCAAAAATTAACAGAGAAATACCGTTACCGATTTTTTTCTCACTAATTAATTCGCCGATCCACATCAAAAATACGGTTCCTGCGGTAATTGTGACGATCATGGCCACATGATTAAACAATGATAAATCGCCAATAATACCGGCCGAAGAACTGCGCA
This sequence comes from uncultured Gammaproteobacteria bacterium, assembly GCA_964599395.1. GTDB lineage: Bacteria > Patescibacteriota > Patescibacteriia > Patescibacteriales > Patescibacteriaceae > Patescibacterium. The sequence continues at coordinate 86,737 of CAZRDY010000002.1, read as the reverse complement.
ACAAATTAATCATGGCAAATGACTGAAGAACAGCCAAAGGGACAGTCGCCCAGCGAGTCCACATGTTTATTTTCTGACGTCCGGCTTCTTCTTTATTCATTTCTTCGATAGCCGGAATAATCATTCCCAACACTTGGAAAATAATGGAAGCGGTGATATATGGGCCGACACCCATCATGACAATAGAAAAGTTTTCCATTCCGCCGCCGGAGAAAAGATTTAACAAGCCAAAAATCTGGTTTGAAGAGAAAAAGGCGCGCAAAGCTTCCGGATCAACACCCGGAACCGGGATATGAGCCGCAATACGGAAAATAACCAACATAGACAGCACAAATAAAATGCTGTTACGTAAATCACGAGTTTTCCAGATCGCCAAGAAGCGTTCCATAGAAATTATTTAGTTACTAAAACGGCGCCGCTTGCTTTTAACTTTTCTAGAGCTACTTTACTGACGCTCACGTCTTTAAAATTCAAATTTTTAACTTTCAATTCACCGCGTGACAAAATCTTAACTCTACCGTGATGCTGAATCAAACCAACGCGTAAGAGAGATTTTGGATTAACCAAAGCTCCATCTTTAAAATGTTTATTCAAACCATCAAAATCAACTGTTTCATTCTTGGTCTGATAAGACTTAAAACCGCGCTTCTTTGGAACAGCCAACAATTGTTTTCTCATACCAAGACGCTTCAAACCTGAAACACCGGAACGGGATTTCTGTCCTTTTAAACCGCGAGTCGAGTAAGTTCCGTGTCCGGAAGCATTACCGCGACCAACTCGTTTGCGGCTCTTGGCTTTGAAATTGCCTTTTATATTTGATAATGAAAGAGTCATACGGGTTTATTCTTTTGCAGTCTCAGCCTTTTTATCGTTTTTAGAAACGCGTGGCTGCTTAAGATTCTTTAAAGCAATCATAACACATTTGGCGTTATTTACCTTATTGTTGGTACCAAGTACTTTTGATGAAACGTTGTTGACACCGCTCAATTCAAAAATAGTACGAACAATACCGCCGGCAATAATACCACGACCAAGAGCTGCCGGTTTTAACATAACGCGGGCGGCGCCGAATTTCTGATCAATGGCGTGAGGAATAGTTTGGCGAACAATCGGTACAGTAACCATATCTTTCTTCGCTTGGTTAACTGCCTTAGCAACCGCCAAAGTAACGTCAGCTCCTTTAGCTAAACCAATAGCAACTTTACCTTTCTTATTACCAATAGCAACGCAGGCGCGAAAACGCATACGCTTACCACCGGCCATAACACGAGTAACACGAGCAATGTCAATAATCTTCTGTTCAAATTCATCGGGTACTCGTTCTTCGCGTTGCGGACGACGTCCACCGCGTGACGGCATACGACGACCACGATTGGCGCCAGCCTTTGCTCCTTCAGTTTTTTTTATTTCTTCTGTCATATTAATATTGTCAGTGTATATCAGTGGTTAGAATTCTAAACCTCCGGCACGAGCGCCTTCAGCAACGGCTTTAACGCGACCGGTATATAAATTACCACCGCGATCAAATACAACTTTCTTAATCTTCTTGGCTACGGCTTTTTCTGCCAATAACTTACCTAGTTCCATAGCCGCTTCAGATTTTTTAATCTTCTTATCCTTTATCTCGCGGGTGTGAGCGCTAGCCAAAGTAGTTCCAGTAACATCATTGATCAGCTGAATATACAAACCGGTGTTTGAACGAAAAACGCTCAAGCGGGGACAATCGCTTGTTCCTGAAATTTTAACGCGGACGCGACGAGCGCGGCGTTCATGCAATAATTGTTTTGCTTTTTGAGTGTTCATATATGTGCTTAAGCGCCTTTAGCGGCAGTCTTACCGGCTTTGCGGCGGACCAATTCGCCAACATAGCGGATACCTTTACCTTTATATGGTTCAGGTTTTTTCAAACGTCTAATCTGTGCAGCCATTTCTCCGACCAACTGTTTATCAATTCCTTTGAGGCTGATAATGTTTGCTTCAACCGTAGCCTGAATTCCTTTTGGCAATGGGAAATTGATTTGGTGAGAAAAACCAAGACTTAAAGTCAAAGCTTGACCACCGCCGGATACTTTATAACCGACTCCCTGAATTTCTAATTTCTTTTCATAACCGTCAGTAACTCCAATTACCATATTCTTAATCAAACTCACGAACAAACCCCAGAACGCTCGTTCTTTCTTATTATCCGGGTTCTTGACCGTAACTTTGATGCCTTCTGGTAAAATTTCTACTGAAACAGCGGAATGCAACGTTTGTGACAATTCGCCTTTCGGTCCTTTCACAGTCAACACATCACCAACTAATGTGGCGCTTGCTCCCTTATCTAATGCAATTGGCAGTTTTCCTAGACGTGACATATCGGTATGTTAGTAAATTTCACAAATAACTTCTCCACCCAAATTCTTCTTCTTAGCTTCACGGTTGGTCATAATACCCTGGGAAGTTGAAATCAAGGCAATGCCGTAACCATTTAATACTCGTGGCAACGCATCTTTGCCAACATATACTCTGCGGCTTGATTTACTGATACGGGTAACTGAACTGATCATCGGCGCGCCGTCAGCTTTGTACTTCAAAGCAATACGCAACTGATCAAAGGCGCTGCCTTTTTCTTTTGTTTCAGCCGGCACAACTTCAGCCTTATCAACCCAGCCATTAGTTTCAAGCAACTTGGCAATATTAAATTTAAGCTTGCTCATAGGCAAAACCACCTCCGCCTTTTTGATGGCGGCAGCATTTCGAATACGAGTTAACATGTCTGCGATTGGATCTATCATAGGTATAACAGTATAATTACCAGCTTGATTTTGTAATGCCCGGCAAATCGGTGTTGTTCGCCAATTCGCGGAAACATATACGGCACAAACCAAAGTCACGCATATAGCCGTGATTACGACCGCAGCGCCAACAACGATTTATTTTCCGACTGGAAAATTTCGGAGTTTTCTTTGCTTTTTCGATTAGTGCTTTTCGTGCCATATAGTTAGTTAGAAGCTTTCTTAATAAAAGGAAAGCCGAACAAGCGGAAGAGCTCAAGCCCTTCGTCGCGGGACTTTGCGGTCGTAGAAATCGTAATCTGCAAACCGTGTACATTATCGACCTCGTCAGCCTTAACTTCCGGAAACGGCAAATGTTCTTTAAAACCAATTGAAATATTACCAGTCTTATCAATAATTTTTTCGCTGATACCGCGGAAGTCGCGAACGCGAGGGAAAGTAACATTAATCAATTTATCAAGGAAATCATACATGCGTTCGCCGCGCAAGGTGGCGACTACTCCGACAATCTGTCCTTCTCTTACTTTAAAAGCTGAAATGGACTTTCTGGATTTTGTCATAATCGGTTTTTGACCGGTGATACGAGTGAGGGTGCTGGCCACGCTATCGACAAAAGCTTTATCTTTTGTATTTCGTCCAACGCCGACGTTAATCGAAACCTTCACGATTTTCGGAGTCGCCATAGTATTGCGATAGCCGAATTTCTTCTGCATCGCTCCCTTAATTTCTTTGTTGTACTTTTCGTGTAGTTTCATACAATTAATCTATTGTCGTTTGACATTTCTTACACACGCGAACCTTGGTTCCTTTGCGTTCTGCGGTTGCTGCAATCACTTTCTTACTGACGCGAGTCGGTTTTCCGCATTTCGGGCAGACAAGCATCAAGTTAGAAATATTCATCGGAGACGGGAATTCAACGCGTTGTCCTTTTTCACCTTGCTTGCGCGGACGCAAATGCTTAATCAATAAATTGATGCCTTCAATGCTGGCGCGGTTTTGTTCAACAAAGATCTGCAAAACTTTTCCAGTTTTACCTTTGTCTTTTCCTGCCATAACTATTACGTTGTCGTTTCGTTTGATATTCATAAATATAACTTATAGCACTTCCGGCGCCAATGACGCAATCTTAACATAACCGGCTTTACGCACTTCGCGCGGGATAGGTCCAAAGATACGGGTACCGCGAGGTTCACCGTTTTTCTTTTCAATAATAACGCAGGCATTGTCATCAAAGCGAATATAACTTCCGTCCGGGCGGCGCATTTCTTTCTTAACGCGCACAACAACTGCGAGCAATACATCACTCTTTTTTACCATGGCGTGCGGTACAGCCTGCTTAACCGTTACAATAATACGTTCGCCAACATGGGCGTAGCGCTTACGGTAACCGCCGAGCACGCGAATACACTGCACCTTTTTGGCGCCTGTGTTATCGGCTACTTTTAACATGGTTTGTACCTGAATCATATCTTTACTTAGTACTGTAAATAACTCTCCAGCGCTTTTCTTTGCTCAGAGGACGGCACTCAACAAACGTAACTTTGTCCCCTTCTTTAAACTGATTTTTCTCATCATGAACCTTATAACGGCTCGTGACGATGTAGCGCTTTTTATACTTGGAGTGGATTTTGACATTTTCAACAACGACAACAATGGTCTTATCCATTTTGTTTGAAGCTACAACGCCTGAAAATGTTTTCTTTATTAACGGCATATCGTTACTTTTTTTTGTTAATCAATGTCAAAAGGCGTGCAATAAGCTCACGTTCACGGCGAAGAGCGCGAACATCAGCTAACTGCTTGCCGGCGTCCTTAAAACGCAACTGGCGCAACTTCTCACGTGACTCAGCCAACATGGCGTGCCATTCTTTCAGTGTTTTGGTTTGTAATTCTTTAAAATCCATACTGATAATTAATGTTTCATGATGAACTTGCACTTAACGGGCAATTTGTGCGCAGCCAAAGTCATAGCTTCGCGCGCCTGTAATTCTGTAACGCCTTCGATTTCAAATAAAATCATTCCTGGTTTAACAATCGCAACATAGTGATCAACCGGACCTTTTCCTTTACCCATCGGCATTTCTCCACCTTTTGCAGTAACCGGTTTGTCAGGAAATACTCTGATCCACAATTTTCCGGTACGTTGTACAAAACGAGTGATAACACGACGTGAGGCTTCAAGCTGACGAGCGGTAACCCAGCAACCTTCCATACTCTTTAATCCATAGCTACCAAAAGCCAAGCTGATCTTGCGCGTAGCTTTTCCGCCGCGATTCAACTTATGTCCTTTTCTGAATTTTGTCTTTTTTGGAGCTAACATATTCTAATCTAGATTAACGGCGTTTTCCGCCACGTTCTTTAACAACCGCACCGGCTTCTTCCGGACGTTCAAAAACTTCACCGCGATACACCCATGCTTTGATACCGATCAAACCAAAAGTGGTATGAGCAGCACCGCGAGCATAGTCAATATCAGCACGCAAAGTTTGCAAAGGAAGTTTCCCGGAAACTAACATTTCTCGACGAGCGATTTCAGCGCCATTCAATCTTCCGGCCACCATAACCTTAACACCTAAAGCACCGGCGCGTTCTGCGCGACCAATCGCCTGTTTCATAACTCTCTTGAAAGGCAAACGCTTTTCAATGTCGATAATCATGGACTGAACGATAATCATAGCGGAAAGATTCGGACGATCAACTTCAGTGATGTTAATGTTAATTTCACCCGGACGGAATGACTTCAAAAATTTGGTGTGTAACTTCTTTTTTAAATCTTCAATCCCCGCTCCGCCGCGACCGATAATCAAACCAGGTTTGGCTGTATAGAGATTAACAACAATCTTTTTATTTGATGGACGTTCAATTTCAACGCGATCAACACCGGCTTCTTTAAAACTCTTAATTAAAAAGCGGCTCACACCCAAGTCTTGCTTAACCTGGTTGATATAACTGTTTCCGCGCGCGAACCACTTCGAACCCCAAGTTCGAGTTATTCCGACACGCATTACTTTTGGATTGACTTTCTGTCCCATACAAGTTTAAAGATTAACCGCTTTTACGGTTGAAAAGTTTAGTTGTAAAACCTTTGCTGCGACCTTCGCGGCGTGGATCAACAATTTTTTTGTCTTTTTCTTCGAGATTATCCATAGGTTTGCCCGGTTTGGAATCCTCAACCTTAACACCCTCTTCTTTGGCCGGCGCAGCGCCTAATTTTACCGGAGCATCAGCTTTAACTTTACGTCCCGCGCGCGCACCTGAATCATTAATTTCACCCAATATCACATTGATATGACTAGAACGCTTACGCAACGGTGTAGCGCGACCATGAGCTCTCGGCAACCAACGGTGCAAAGTAGGAGCTTGGTCAACGCGGATTTCTTTGATAAACAAGTTATCAATTGAAAGTTCAAAGTTATGAGTTGCATTAGCGGCAGCTGATTCAAGCAACTTGCGAACTGGATCGGCGGCAAACTTACCGGCGAATTTAAGTTGATCAATCGCCACGTCTAATTTCTTACCGCGCACCAAAGCAGCGATGAGGCGGACCTTACGCGGTGACATTCTGATAAATTTTGCTTTGGCTTTGATTTCCATATCTTAATTTATTTTCCTGGTTTGGCTTGTTCTTTCGCCATTTTACCTCCATGTGAGACAAACTTGCGAGTCGGAGAAAATTCTCCGAGCTTATGACCGACCATATTTTCATTTACTAAAACCGGTGTGTGGACTCTACCGTTATGTACGCCAATTGTAAAGCCTACCATTTCCGGAGTAATTACAGACGCGCGATCCCAGACTTTAATCTGAGTCTTATCGCCCGGCTTTAAAGACAGAATTTTCTTCTGTAGGCGTTCATTGATGTATGGACCTTTTTTGAGACTTCTAGACATACGGGTGTTTACAATTTCTTGCCGTTACGGCGTGAAATAATTAATTTGTTTGAAACTTTCTTTCCGTGACGAGTCTTAACACCATACGCATTCTTACCCCATTTGGTTTTCGGATGCTTCAAACCAATCGGCTGATTACCTTCACCACCACCGTGCGGGTGATCGTTCGGGTTCATAGCTGATCCGCGGACCGTCGGACGAATGCCCATGTGACGACTACGACCGGCTTTTCCAATGCTGACGTGACGAATATCAAGGTTGCCGACTTGTCCTATGGTGCACATGCATTCTTTCTTAATCAAACGGATTTCACCGGACGGCAATTTTACCTGAGCGAATTTCTTTTCAACCGACATGACAAACAATGCATTGCCCGCACCGCGCGCAAGTCGTCCGCCTTGTCCCGGATCCAATTCAACATTGTGTACCGCAAGTCCTGCTGGAATAAATTCAAGTGGCATTGCGTTACCAACTTTCGGTTCAACAGCTTTTTTAGAGCTGATAACAGTCATACCGACAGTCAAACCAAGTGGCGCAATCATATAACGCTTTTCACCGTCAGCGTAATGCACTAACGCAATACGAGGACCGCGACTTGGATCATATTCAATAGTGGCAACTTTGCCCGGTACATCAAACTTGTCGCGTTTAAAATCAATAACGCGGATATAGCGCTTAACACCGCCACCCTGATGTCGAACCGTAATCTTACCTTGTGCATTGCGACCGGCATGCTTGCGTTTGATGAAAATCAAATTCTTTTCAGGTGTCTTTGTAGTGACGTCTGAAAAATCTTGGTAGCTGGCGCTACGCTGTCCCGGTGATGTTGGTTTGGCTTTTCTAATACCCATATAATTACTTAAACTCCTTCGTGAAGAGCAATTGTTTTGCCCTTAGCTAAGGTGACTATGGCTTTCTTCCAGTCCTTACGCTTTCCGATAACGCGTCCGTAACGGCGTGACTTTCCTTCCATGCGAATAACACTCACGTTGATCGGAGCAACGCCATACGCAGTTTTAATCGCCTTGGCGATTTCAATCTTGTTTGCGCCAATGGCAACGGCGAAGAAATACTGGTTATTGCTGGTTTGCTGACGACTGGCTTTTTCTGAAACAATCGGTTTAATCAAAACACGGTAGGCCTGATTAACTGCGGCAGTCTTGTTTTCTGATTTGTCAGACTTTTTAACTTCAGGTGTTGTGTCAGCATACATATCTTTCATAGACGCTTCTTTGGCCGGCGCTTTGCTAGCGCTTTTCTTTACTGGAGTTGTTTTGTCTTTACCGAATAATGCCATATGTTTATTTGTAGCGTTCTTCAATAACAGTTACCGCCTCGCGGGTAGCAATTACAGCTTTATACTTTAAGAGATCAAGTAAATTAAGGTTTTCAACCGTAATCATCTTTACATCCGGCAAATTGCGAGCTGAAGCTTTGGTTGCGTGAACCGGAGCTTTATCAATTACCAAAATAGTTTTCTTACCTGTCATTTCAAAGGCTTTCTCTGAAACACTGTCTACTGTTTTCTTAAAATCTTTAGTTTTAAATTCTGACATGGCAATATCATCAACAATCGCCAAACGGTGATCAGCTACTTTGTCAGACAACACAATACACAATGCTTTCTTACGCATTTTTACATTGATATTTTTAGAAAAATTGCGGCCGCTGGTTGGACCAAAGGTGACACCTCCGCCTTTCCAAATCGGTGAGCGAACAGAACCAACACGAGCGCGTCCGGTTCCCTTTTGCTTCCATGGCTTTTTGCCTGATCCGCGAACTTCTGATCGGTCTTTGGTGTGAGCTAATACTTTTCGTTCGTTTGAGCTTTGTGCGACCATAGCTTGGTGCACCAAAGCTTCATTCGGTTTCAAACCAAATACTTTTTCGTTCAATTCGGCTTCGCCGATGACCTGTCCTGTTTTGTTGTAGACCTTGTAGCTAATCATATTATTTAGTCTCTTCTACTTTAGCTTCCTCAACAGAAGCTTCTTCTACAGCTGGAGTTTCTTCAACTTTGGTTTCTTCTTTTACTTCTTCAACTACTGGAGCCTCTGCAGCCTTTTCAGTGTCTTCAGTTTTTTCAGAGTTTTCAGTGGTTCTGGTCTCTTGTGTTTCTTCTACTGGTGCTACAACTTCTTCCGCAACAACCGGTTCTTCAACTTTAATTTCAGGCAAACCAAGTTTCAAATCACCCTGAGCAAAAATCATCACCAAACCGTGACGAGCGCCGGGTACAGCTCCTTTGATATAAATAGTATTGTTTGCTTCATCGATTTCAACAATTTCAACATCGTGCAAAGTGACGCGATCGCCACCCATGCGGCCACCCATTCTTGTACCTTTGAAAACGTGCTGAACACCACCGGCTCCAACTGAACCCGAAGCTCTCAGCTGATCTTTGTTACCGTGAGTAGCATCTTGTCCGTGGAAACCATGGCGCTTAACAACACCTTGAAAACCTTTTCCTTTTGAAATACCGGTAATAGTCAATTTGTCGCCAACTGCAAAAGTTGCGACGCTCACCTGATCACCAACTTGGGCCTCAAGCTTTTCATTATTCAAACGGAATTCTCGTACATAACGAAATGTTCCGAAATTCTTAAAGTGTCCGACAAGCGCCTTAGTTAAAAGACTCAAACGGCGCGCACCAAAACCAACCTGAACAGCTTCGTAGCCGTCCTTTTCAGTGGTTTTGAATTGTAGAATTGTGCAAGGTCCAGCACTAATTTTAGTGACCGGTACAACCGCATCACCTTTCCACAACTGCGTCATTTCAATTTTTTCTCCAAGTAAAAATTTCATAAAAAAATAAAAAACTGATTTTTGAAACCAGCAATCACAATACCTCAATAAAAACTTATATATGAGAGATGATGATTGATGGTTTCAGTAGTGTATATCCTTTTATTTGCTTTCGATTTATCCACTATCCTCCGTAGCTTTTAGCGTAGGGGGAGTTAGATAAACAGTCGGCAAACAAATTTACATTTTAATTTCAATATCCACGCCCGTTGGCAAGTTAAGATTGCTCAACGCTTCAATTGTCTCCGCTGACGGTTCAATGATATCCATGAGACGCTTGTGTGTTCTCATTTCAAATTGATCGCGGGCGCTTTTATGGACAAAGGTTGAAGAGTTAACGGTATATTTGCGTTTTTCCGTTGGCAAAGGAATCGGGCCGTACACTTGCGCACCGGTTCGCTTCACTGTCGAAACAATAATCTTGGTCGATTGATCAATAATTTTATGATCAAACGATCTGATTTTAATGCGAACGCGCTGCTTAATATCTTTGGCAGTCGATTTCTTTTGTTCCATTTCGCTCATAACGTACGTGAATGTAAAACCTTAATAATATTCTGTATCTAAGTACAGACTAAGCCTCCGGTCATCCGACCGGAGGCATCTGTCTTTACTTGATAATTTTCGCTACAACACCCGCTCCGACGGTACGACCGCCTTCGCGAATAGCGAAACGCATTTTTTCTTCCAAAGCTACTGGGGCAATCAACTTGACTACCATGTTAACAGTATCACCAGGCATAACCATTTCAGTACCAGCCGGCAATTCTACTTCTCCGGTAACGTCAGTCGTACGGATATAGAACTGTGGCTTATAGCCTTTAAAGAATGGCTTGTGGCGTCCGCCTTCATCTTTGTTCAAGACGTAAACTTCAGCTTCAAATTCAGTATGCGGAGTGATGGAGCCGGACTTGGCCAAAACCTGACCGCGTTCAACTTCTTCTTTCTTAATACCGCGCAAGAGCAAACCTGCGTTGTCGCCAGCTTGTCCCTGATCCAACTGTTTGTTAAACATTTCGATTCCAGTAACAATAACCTTACGGGTATCGCCCAAACCGACCAATTCAACTTCATCGTTTACTTTAATGACACCGCGATCAACACGACCGGTAACAACCGTACCGCGACCTTCAATAGAGAAGATATCTTCAATAGGCATCAAGAAAGGCTTTTCAGTATCGCGAACTGGTTCAGGAATATAATCATCCAAAGCTTTTACCAAATCGATAACAGCTTGTCCGTATTCACCGGACGGATTTTCCAAAGCTTTCAAAGCTGATCCACGGATAATTGGAGTGGTATCGCCAGGGAATTCGTATTTCTTCAATAAATCCTTAACTTCTTCTTCAACCAAATCAATCAATTCCTTGTCTTCAACCATATCGCACTTGTTCAAAAATACAACAATGTATGGAACACCAACCTGACGGGCAAGCAAAATGTGCTCGCGAGTCTGTGGCATAGGTCCGTCTGTGGCAGAGACAACCAAAATAGCACCGTCCATCTGAGCGGCACCGGTAATCATGTTTTTGACATAGTCAGCGTGACCCGGACAGTCAACGTGAGCGTAGTGACGCTTGTCTGACTCATATTCAACGTGAGCCGTCGCGATAGTAATACCACGGGCTTTTTCTTCAGGAGCGCCGTCAATTTCGTCAACGCCCTTAGTTGTTGCTTTGTGTCCAGTTGAACTCAATACTTTGAGTATAGCCGCGGTCAAAGTCGTTTTACCGTGGTCGACGTGACCGATAGTACCGACGTTAACGTGTGGCTTTGAACGTTCAAATTTGTCTGCCATACATGTTTAATTAATTAGTTTAAAATTAAAATTTTTTATTTAAATAGGAGCTTCCTCTCGCCGACGCGATGACGGAATACTCCAAGCATTGCCTTTTGGCTTCTTTTCTGAGGAAAAAGAAGGAAGCGGTGCAGATTCAACCGGTTCAGGGCTGTCTTCGCGTCCCGATTTCCAGAGGGCAATATCGCAATTTATTTTATCAATAAGCTCATCTTCTGTCAACCCTTTGACGCCTTGAGCATCTTTTATAAGTCCTTCATAATCATTTAAACTCGTAATCACAAAGGAATTGTCAGGATCATGGCGATCATACACCACGACTTTATCCCCTGTTTTAGCGATTAAATTCATGAAGCGCTCAAGTCGATCGCTCATAACGGTAGCTTACTTTTTGACGTTTTGGCCAATAATGGCCTCGGCGACGTGACGTGGAACTTCAGCATAATGCAAAAATTCCATGCTGTAATTGGCGCGGCCTTGGCTCATCGAGCGCAAAGCTGTCGCATAGCCGAACATTTCCGCCAACGGCACTTTGGCGTCAATTACCTTAAGATTTCCGCGGTCTGTCATCTGATCAATCTGTCCGCGCTTTGAATTTAAGTCACCAATAACGTTACCCATGTATTCTTCAGGGGTGGTAACTTCCACTTTCATAACAGGTTCAAGTAAAATCGGATTGGCTTTTCGAACTGCGTCTTTAAAAGCCATAATACCGGCCATCTTAAAGGCTGCTTCAGAAGAGTCAACTTCGTGGAAACTTCCGTCGAATACTGTAGCTTTGATATCAACCATCGGATAACCAGCAAGCACACCTTTGTCCAAAGCTTCCTTAAAACCTTTTTCAATTGCCGGAATATATTCGCGAGGAATAACTCCGCCTTTAACGCCGTCAACAAATTCTGAACCTTTACCCGGTTCTTGCGGATCAATCTTAATCCAACAATGTCCATATTGTCCGCGACCACCTGACTGTTTGATATATTTTCCTTCAGCTTCAGCTTCAGTACGAATAGTTTCACGATATGAAACCTGTGGCTGACCGATATTAGCTTCAACGTTAAATTCTCTTTTCATGCGGTCAACGATAATATCAAGATGAAGTTCACCCATACCTGAAATTAAAGTTTGGTTGGTTTCTTCATCTGATTCAACGCGGAAAGTCGGATCTTCTTCAGCCAAACGTGACAAAGCGATACCCATTTTTTCTTGGTCAGCTTTAGTCTTTGGTTCAACAGCAATTTTAATAACCGGTTCAGGGAAAATAATTGATTCAAGTAAAATCGGATGATCTACGTCGCACAAGGTGTTGCCGGTAAAGGTATCTTTCAAACCGATAACCGCGGCAATATCTCCGGAATAAATCGCATCGATTTCTTCGCGGTGATTGGCGTGCATACGAACCAAACGTCCGATGCGTTCTTTCTTTCCGTTCTTTGAGTTCAAAGCGTATGAACCGGATTTCAAAACACCGGAGTACACGCGAACGAAACAAAGTTTACCAACAAACGGATCAGTTGCAACTTTAAATGCCAAAGCGGCAAACGGGGCGTCATCAGATGGTGGAACCGGAATTTTCTTTGTTGAATCATCAGGATCCATTCCTTCAATAACCGGAACATCAAGCGGTGATGGCAAATAGTTGTTAACGCCGTCCAAAACTAATTGAACGCCAATATTTTTCAACGCAGTACCGCAAAATACCGGGTAAATCTGGTTAGTGATAACAGCGTGACGCAGGGCTTTTTTCAATTCTTCAAGTGTAAGTTCTTCGCCGCCCAAATAACGTTCAGTCAAAGCTTCATCTGATTCGGCAATACGTTCAACTAATTCATGACGAAAAGTTTCAACTTTTTCTTTCATATCAGCCGGAATTTCGATTTCGGTGATTTGTTCTCCGTTTTGTCCTTTAAATTCAAAGGCTTTTCGTTCAAGCAAATCAATAACACCGCTCATATTATCTTCAGCGCCGATTGGCAATTGTGCTGCAACCGCGCGAGTATTTAAACGAGTACGGATCGATTCAAGCGACATATAAAAGTCAGCACCCATCTTATCCATTTTGTTTACAAAGCAGAGACGGGGAACGCCGTATTTATCAGCTTGACGCCAAACAGTTTCCGATTGCGGTTCAACGCCGGCTGCACCGTCAAAGACTGCAACAGCGCCATCCAACACGCGCAAGGAGCGCTCAACTTCAACCGTAAAGTCTACGTGACCAGGAGTATCAATAATGTTAATGCGGTTATCATGCCAAAAGCAGGTAGTCGCCGCGGAAGTAATGGTAATACCGCGTTCTTTTTCTTGCTCCATCCAGTCCATTTCAGCGGCACCTTCGTGTACTTCACCAATTTTATGTTTCTTTCCAGTATAAAATAAGACACGTTCGGTGAACGTTGTTTTACCGGCGTCAATGTGGGCCATGATACCGATGTTACGTGTATTGTGTAATGTATATTCTCTTGGCATAGTTTGCTGTTAGGCGCGCATAATTATACGCGCTTACAATGTTTATCGTGCGAAATGCGCGAACGCTTTATTAGCTTCAGCCATACGCTGCACGTCAAGTTTCTTTTTCACTGAGGCGCTTTCACCGTTTGAAGTATCAATAATTTCTGAAGCAAGTTTTTCAGCCATAGGTTTACCTTTACGGGATTTGGCAGCTTCGATCATCCAACGGCAAGCCAACATAAATCTGCGTTCGCCGCGGACCTGGTACGGAATCTGGTAGTTAGCTCCACCAACACGGCGTGAGCGAACTTCCAACATTGGAGCAACCATTTTCAAGGCTTTTCCAAAAACAGCCAAAGGATCTTGAGAAGTTTTTTCTTTTACAATATCAAAACAATCGTAGACAACCTTTTGCGCCACGGCTTTTTTACCGCGTTGCATAATGTAGTTTATAAATTTAGCGACTTCCGGATCATTAAATTGTGGATCTGGAGCAATATGTCGTTTTGGCGCTGCTTTTCCTCTCATAAATTATTATTTACCTGCTTTAGGTCGTTTGTTACCGTACAATGAACGGCTTTGACGACGAGTTTCTACACCCTGAGCGTCATAGACGCCGCGGATAATTTTATAACGGACACCCGGCAAATCCTTAGTTTTGCCGCCTTTAAGTAAGACAATAGAGTGTTCTTGTAAATTGTGACCAATTCCGGGAATGTAAGCAGTTACTTCCATGCCGTTAGATAAACGGACACGAGCAATCTTACGCAAAGCTGAGTTTGGTTTCTTAGGGGTCATGGTCGTAACTTTTAAGCAGACACCACGCTTAAATGGTGATCCGGCAATAGTAATGGACTTTTTGCGGTGCAAAGTATCCAAAGTCAGCTTCAAAGCCGGAGATTTACTCTTAGCTCTGTTGCTATGACGACCCTTTTTTAGTAATTGATTAATCGTTGGCATTTCTTGTAAGCATTTAAACTAAAAACCCCTATCTGGGGACAAAAGGAAGAATACCAAAAGTATAGAAATAAGTCAATAAAAAACGACCTTTCTCAGATATCGGCAAAATCCCCTCTTTTTAGCACTATTTTGAGCCAATATTAGCTCTTTTATTGTTATATTGACACAAAATAGTATATATAGTATAATTTATTTAATTAAACAAATAACGCTTCATTAACAAAATTAAACAACAAGGGGTGCAAGATGACAAAGGAAAGACTCGAGACAATGTCAGAAATTGACAAAGACTCTCGCTTGCTTAACAAAGATGCGGCCAAAGGAGCTTTCTACTTATTGATTGCCCTGATGCTTGGCCTAACTATATTATTCGCATTGTTTTCATTGTTCCACTATCTCACATAAATTATAAAGGCAGATTCTTACATCTGTCTTTTTTAATTGACAATCCCCTCTTTTTATTGTAGTTTAAAGTATTCATTAAAAATTAAATAATATACATATAGGAGAAGGACATGAAGAAGCAGATACGGAAACCGAGTGTTTCCAGCGGAATAATCCTCGATATAACAATTAAACAAAGTTATTTCGAAATAAAAACGCTAAGCACAGATAAGAGTGAATCAAAAGCACCCAGGAGTACTTCTTATCATGCGGGCGATCAGACAGAAATTATCATTATTTCACAAACAAATGACCAGGACGCTAAGCTGAGAGATTATCATGTTCGAATTCTTGATGCCAAACCAGGTTATACAAGCGAAACTGCTCCCTTTTATCATGGACAGTTTAGCGAACAAAACATGGCACGAGCACGAAAGATTCAACATTTCATTAAGTTTCTTAACGCCAATGCTTATAGACATAAGGATTGCATTGATAATCAAACATCCAAAAAAACAATTGAAATAACCTACACATATTAAAAAAGGAGAAGATTAAAATGCCATTATCAATTGATTTAAGAAACTTAAATGAAATAGCTGAGTGTGTTGAACTCGACACAGTCAAAGCCAATGGTAAAATGATATTTCTGCGCGAGAGTGGCCCGCTATACTGCCTCGACGGAAAAGCTACACATGTTATACAAATCAAACGCATACGATCTTCCTGCCCGCCATTTGGTGTTGGTACAATGATCATTGTCAGAATTGCGGCAAGCGCGGATATAAAAGAAACAACTTTTAACACGGCACCAAAAATAATGATGCTCATTTCCGAAACCAGCGATAAAAAACAATTGCGAATGTTTAAGCGTGCGTTAAAAGCAAGCGGTGGAATGATAAGGACGATAAAAAAGCAAAGACCCTATTATCACCGCAGCCGCTTTTTGGGAGAAATCATTGAAGAAACATTTTATATATATTAAATAAAGGTAAAGCTAATGAAAAACGAAATAAAAGAAGTCCAAGCTATAAAAGATTCTAAAAACGGCTGGATAGTTGAGCAACTTGAAAAAATCACCGGCTATAAACCCTGGTTTATAAAAGAACAACTCGGCATATCTCTCGTTGATGTCAGCACTCTGAGTCCGCAGGAAATAAAAGAAGCTGTTGGTATGTTGGGTGATGATATTGATGACGCTACAACTGAATTGTCTCTTGCAGCCACAATAGCCGCAGCAGAAACCGCTGATCAGGACACGCTGTGGTCAATGCTAGAAAAAGTCAGCTTTTATAACTCCAGAGTACGGTATGTGATATTAAAAAAATTTAAGGAAGGTGCTGATTCGCTAATAACATTGCTACCGTTACTTAAAATACTTTGCTATGAAGAAATTACGTGCTTTGAGAAAGAGGAACTCTGCACTGAAGTCTTGACCCTCTGCACTCAGTATGCCACCCTAGAGCAAACTAATGAAATTACCAACACACTGAGAACAAACCAACGGGTAAGAGAAAACGCGGCTCAGGCACAGCTAATTGCCGAAGCACAGCTCAAGCATTTGAACAGCTTGGAGGATTATGAAAAATTAAAAAAGGTTGATACTTTTGCCGCAGCACATAATTGGGTGGCAGTACGAATGCTACTTATCAAACTCAAAGCACTGATAGAAAAAACAAGTACATAAACGCTCTTAACAAAAAAGAGGTTGGAATAATCCAATCTCTTTTTTCGTACCTCCCTCACCCTTCCCTCTCCCTCTTCAAGGGAGAGGGTGGCCGCAGACCCGGAGAGGGATTACGCTAATCCCGTCAAAGCAGTAAAAAGCCAGAGAGTTGTTTTAAATACAAAACTAAAAGCTCCGGTATAGAGTAGAACCATCAACAAAATGAACCCGTATTGCTCGATCCGATAAAAAAACATTTTTGCGTTGGTTGGTAAAAACGCCATTAAAATTTTTGATCCGTCGAGCGGAGGAATCGGGACAAGGTTAAAGATGCCGAGCATTAAGTTAATCATACAACCCATCATCGCAAGCGCGACAATGCTGGCGGCGATTGAGCCGGAGACGAGAGTTCCAAACTCACCGGCATTCCCGGAAAGAAAGCTAACGGCTAATTGCATTTTTGTTCCGCTTGAGAGAGGTATAAAACGAGCAAGCATTGCAAGAATTATCGCAATAATAAAGTTCGTCGCCGGACCGGCCAAAGCAACTTTTAATTCACCGTAGACTTTATCGCGCAAATTATTCGGATTATACGGTACCGGTTTTGCCCAAGCAATAAAGAAATTAGATTTAGTTAAAATTAAAATTAACGGCAAGATAACCGAACCAATTAAATCTAAGTGCGGGATTGGATTAAGAGTCAATCTCCCCTCTCGTTCGGCTGTATCATCTCCTAAGTAGCGCGCCATCCATCCGTGCGCGTATTCGTGGAGAATCGCGGAGAAGATTAATATTATGATGAGGAGTAAGGTGATAAGCATATTATTTAGATATTTTTGCAAAATAATCTGTTATCTTGTCTAGGAAAATAATAAATAGTGCCACTGGAACAATCGACATGATAAAATTCCAAAAAGGAGAAGATAGAGCGGGGAATAGATACATTAAACCCCGTTGTGTTAGTGGAGTACTAATATCTGCGTCCGAAGTCCAGACACTCTTATCGACATTATAAATAAATATTAAAAATAATATAAACAAGACTCCTACAATTCTTGCTTTTAAAATATGTTTTTTTCTTTTTTCTGCTGTAACTTTTGTCATATTATGATGAGGAGTAAACTGATAGCGTACTTAAATAGACATTTTTTAACTGGCTTCCACCCATTCAATAATCTCCTGTATATCCGCCGGGTCTTTCGGATAAAATATCTTCATCCCCTTTTCTTTCGCCCAAGCTATTTCTTTAATTGCACCTTTCGACGTCTCCCAGGTCGGCATCGCGAGCACCGCATCTGCCGCTCTCATTAAAAATTGAAAATCAAGATCATAATAAAACTGCTCCGGCGCTTCTACCCCTTTCCCGCTACTAAAATGCTCAGTGTGATTATGGGCGCAGAAAAAACCAACTTGCGCGTTCGCTAACGCAATCTGATAACGCTCGGCATCGCGAATATTCTTTTCAATACAATCTCTGGTTCCGTCACCGATATACGGCCCGGCAATAAAAACTATTTTCATATTATTTTCCCTCAAATATCGCTCTGATTATATCATCAACCGGGACCTCTTCTATAATGATGTCGTCAATGGGTAAATCGGAGGCGATTAACTTAGCAGCAATTTCTTTAACCTTTTCTCTCGGCACGCGTATCGCTGCTTTAATATCATCATATTCCTCTACGCTTCCATATGCAACAAGGGCGCTTTTCGGGATTGTTTCGGTAGCCGTGATGCGGATGACTTTTTCCTGAGCGTATTTCTTAATTAATGTATTAAAGTTACCGTCATAAATGATCTTCCCGAAGTTAATAATAATAACTCTTTCGCATAGTTCTTTAATATCTTCCATATAATGCGAAGTTAACAAAACGGTTGTTTTTTTCTTTTTATTATATTTTTTTATAAAATCGCGAATATTTTTTTGCGCGACTACGTCTAATCCTATTGTCGGCTCGTCTAAGAATAAAATTTTCGGATTATGTAAAAGTGCCGCTATTAACTCACATTTCATACGTTGTCCGAGTGACAAACGACGCACAGGAATATCCAGGAATCCACGAACATCCAACAAATCAGCCAACTCGTTAAATGTCTCGTCAAACTCTTTATCCGAAATCTCTTGAAACTCTTTATATAGCAAAAATGTATCCATCGCGGGTAAAATCTGCATAAGCTGATTTTTTTGTCCGAGTACAATACCGAAATTCTTTTTAAATTCTTTCTTGCGATCTTTAGGCGTAAAGCCAAGCACCGACACAAAACCTTCAGACGGATACAAAATTCCTGATAGCATTTTTAAGGTTGTTGTTTTTCCTGCGCCGTTTGGACCTAAAAAACCGACAATCTCCCCTTCTTCAATACTAAATGTTATATCGCTCACAGCTTCGGCATATTCTTTCTTTTTATTAAAAAACATTTTAAGCGTACCTAAAAGTCCCGGCTGTTTACGGAAGAGCTCATAACGCTTATACAAATTTTTTACGCTGACAACATTCATATTATGATCCTACAGCTTCGTAGCGCTTTAAACCGCGGCGCCAGACAAAGTATAAAAGAATAGACAAGATCACAATCCAAGCAACTTGAATCAATAAACCGTGTGCGCCTTGTTCAAGACTAATCTTTTTTAAATACAACTGCGCCGGCATAAAAAATGAATACTGGAAGGGCAGATATGAGCTGGTCACAACCGCCGCGGTCGGCAATAAACTGATCGGGAAATAACCTCCGGAAAAGAAACGTTTGAGACGTTCAATCGTCAAATGAATTCCGTCAATTTCTTCGGTCCAAAACGCAATACAACCAACCATAAATCCAATCATTAATTCAATGAAAAATGCCAAAATCAGCATGGCAAGAATCAGTAATACGTATAATGGCTCGAGATTAACTATAAATTTATCTAAGAAAAAAATAATAACAAGGACCTGTGACACAACTGAAATAGAAGTTGCAAGAAATGCTCGACCAAATTCATTAATAATAACAAACTTAATAAATGAAATTGGTTTCACTAAGAACATTGATAAACGTCCTTCATTAATCATTAAGGAAACATAGGAAGGTAAAAAGCTGCGCACGGCTACGGAAAACAAGTTACCTGCTAACACATAGGTAATCATCTCGTTAAGCGTAAAGCCACTGATTATCCCGGAACCTGAAGAATAAATCGCCGACCACATCATAATCAAAACCAGCACTTCGGCGGTTTCGCCAATGCGATAGGTTAAAACGGTAAATCGATAATTCAAACTCCGCTGCCAGGCGGAACTAATGATTACCGCAGCTTGCTTGAGATGATTAGACATAGAAGATACAAACTAGTACTTCACGAAGTAATTGATTTTGGCGTTTGTTTTAAGTGTTTCGATAAAGCCCTGTGCTTCTTCATTTAACTTATTGGCGCGAATACCCTCTTTGATTTGGTCTTTTGTTTCGGCTTCTTTATCTTTTGGTAAAGTTATAGCATTGTCTTTAATATATTGCTCAACTTCTTCATCACTTACGTTGAGCTTATCACCAAGCATTTGTTCGAGTTCTTTTTGCAATATAATGCGCTTTTTTATATCATCGCGATTTACGCCTTGCGTCGCTAATACTTCATCAAGATTTTGTCCTTGATCTAATAACTGCTTCTCCAATTTAGCCATTTCTTCGTTAACTGTTTCATCGCTCACGCTGATATTTTGTTTTGCTGCTTCAAGCATAATCAAACGATCATTAATCATTGCATCAAGCGTCGCACGGCCGGAAGTTTTTTCAAGTTCATGTACCACCGACATGCGGCTGATAAATTGTCCGTTAACGGTTGCGGCAACTAAGGCGCCTTTAAACGAATACGCCAATGCTAAAACAATAATCACAATAACAGCGATGACAATATTTTTCTTATTGACCCAGTGAGGAAGAGTAATTGTTTTTGCAACTTCCGGCGTTGCCGCAATTGTTTCAGCTTCGACAATCACCACTTCCTCTACGATTTCATTTTCATTTTCCATAATATAATTTAATAATTACTCTGCTTTTCGTACTTTAGGCGTTACCCAAAAGCCCATATATTTCCCGAACATAAGACGCGTTTGCGCTTCAAGGCCGGGAATCGCTCCGAACAAGACAATGACAAAAGGCAGGAAAAGCCATTGAATAATCATAATAGCATATTGCTTAAAGCGTTGGCGATGTACGGCCGGCAAAATAAGAATTGAAATAACCGCCGATAAAATCATACCGACCATGGCTAATGTCATAAGCCAGCGAGTAACATCAGGCAAATTGCTCGATAAGACCGTTGAATTAAAACGATCTCCGCCTAAAAATA
This sequence comes from uncultured Gammaproteobacteria bacterium, assembly GCA_964599395.1. Lineage (GTDB taxonomy): Bacteria > Patescibacteriota > Patescibacteriia > Patescibacteriales > Patescibacteriaceae > Patescibacterium. The sequence continues at coordinate 65,688 of CAZRDY010000002.1, read as the reverse complement.
ACGGTAACCAGCCTACAATTGAGGTAATCAACGCATTAGTCGCCCAGGAATGAAATCCGTAGAGCTGCACAGCAATGTGGTTGAGATACACTTGCTTCTTCGGAATATTATCCCAGTCTTTCATCGTATTAAAAATCAAATACGGAATATTTTCCGAACCCCAGCCCCAGCGACGTTGCTGTCTGTACAATGAACCGGCGGTAGTCCAGCGATTACGATCCATGCAAATATCCATAGAGACCGGAAAGTAAAGCGGCTCAACGCGGTAGTCTCCTTTGTAATAACAAAAGCAATGCCAAAAAATACGTGAATCTTCTGACACCATGTTCGTTGACCAAAATCCGATATCAACGAGTGCCTGCCAAGTCATAGAATGCGACGAATAAGTCGCGAGCTTTTCCGGTTTGATTTGTTGCATCATCTGCCAAAATGTATTTGAAAATGCGGCAACGCGCGCAAAAAACGGCGCTTGCCAAATATTATTGTGATACACCGGCACCGGCTGATAACTCGCGCGATACGGACGATCAACGGTTAAAAACGAATATGCAAAACAATGAAAATATCCGGGATGCGCAATTGTATCAATATCAAAAACGCTGATCAAAATTTTCTTCGGATCTAAGTTCTCGGGATCAATAATCAAGCGCTTTAATTCTTTGGCGGCCCAGGCCTGGTTAGCACCTTTACCTTTTAATTCTCCTTCAATATCCGGATGTACGGTAACAAGAAATTTACCAAAGCGATGTTCGTATTCTTGCTTAATAGCTTCTCCGATAACTTTACCCTCTTCACCGGTTCTACCTTCGGTTGCTAACACAATTATCATTTTGTCGGTCGGATAGCCGTTTGAAGCAAGCGCTTCGATTGTCGGACGGATAACCTCAAGGCTTTCGTTATAGGTTGGCAGAATTACTATTTGTGTTATGTCGGTCCAGGCAAAGCCAACTGTTTTACTAACGCCGAGTTCCTCGCATTTTGCTTTCCAATCAATCTTCATGCGCTTTTTAATCGCACGATATGAAATTAACAAATGAACGCCAAGAAATATGACAAGTAAAAGCCAGTACACATCAAATAAAATAACAAACACAGCCGTGCCGACCGGCGCGGTAGCTGACAACACAACAAGACCGATAATCGTTCCCCAAGATAAAAATCCCGGAAGCATTTCAAGCAGCCGGTATATTTTTCTGTCGCGACCAGTCAAATCGGTCGCTTTACTGATTTTAAGATAATTAATCATGCTTTTCGTTGCGGCGAATAATAAAAATCTTTTCCCCTACGGCGTACAAAATAACAAAGAATATAAAAACAAATAGAATATTAAGTGCGGCGTTTACTTCGCTAAAATATGAAAATGCCACTCTGATGATTTGTCCGGGCCGCGTTAATAATTCCCATGAATTAAAACGATTAACCAAACCGAGTAAGACGCCCCAAGCAGAGAAGAAACAAGCAAGGCCAGCAAACCAAATCCCCTGTTTCACGCCAAAACGTTTTGTGACATAGGTTTTCAACGGTCTGATTGCTAACACAAAGCTCGGCCAACCCACCGCGGCGAAGAGGAAAAAGAAAATGGTCATCCAGGCATTCTGTGCACATACATTGCCGTAGGAGCTGACCGGGCAATAACCGATAATATGACGCGCATCAGTCATAAGATACGCCGTATTTGGTAAAAAAGCAAGCCAAACAGCAGTTACCGTAGATTTTATAATCAATGACTTTTTTGATTTCCAGGTACGGACAGAAAGACCCGCGAGATAAACCGCCGCGAAAGCAAGCAGAATATTCCATACCATAAACGACAACGGATAACCATTGATATTGATTTCAAAAATATTCAAAACTGTGCCAATAAAAGCATCAGCCGGATATGCGGAAGTAGCATCCATTCTATTTACAATTTAATTGTTTCGCCCGGTTTAATCGTAGCGGATTGGCCGTCTTGATTTTCTGCAGCTGAAGGACGAGGAATATCACGAAGTGAGATCGTCGGCGTAGGCGCAGCATTAAGTGTTGCCAATTCTGCTTCTTTTAATTTTTTGCGATCTGTTGTCGAACGATTTTTTTCTTCGCGTAAAATCGCCAAGCATTCTTTACAGTACACCGGTCGCACGCCGTCAGGCACAAATGAAACTTTTGTTTCCTTAGCGCATCGCGCACACACGGCGTCGTTCAAGTAACTCGTATCAGAACGCGGCTCGGGTGTATACACTGGAGCGGTGGCAATCGCTGCGGCGCGAGCCGGCGTTGGTGCAACGCCCAATTGAGATGCGGTCGGAGCTTGCATGACCGGAACACGCGGAGCATCTTCTTCAGCCTGATGCCAATGCATAATTTTTTCCGTAACAACGTCGCGAGCCGAAGAATAACGTTCTCGGGTTTGATTAATAACATTATCTTTTTGTCCGGTTTTTTCAGCTTCTGTTAACGGAGCTAAACCGCGCGCTGAAAAGGGATCAGAAGCGACACCGTCAATCATCAATTTCAAACAAATATTATATTTTGGAAGATTAACTAAGTCCTCTTCGGTAAAAACCGGAGTAAATTCTTTAACTAATTCTTCAGCGTCAGCTGCTCCAACACGAAACACAACCAACGTACCGACGTTTCCGAAAACAGCAAACTTAACTTTTTCATTAAGCTGTTCGATGTACTGATGACCCATAATAAGGTTCAAACGATATTTACGGGCTTCGGACAAAATGTTTGCAAACGATTCTGTGGCAAAGTTTTGAAATTCGTCAACATACAAATAAAAATCTTTTCGTTCTTCTTCGTGTATATCAACACGACTCATAGCTGCCAACTGAATTTTGGTAATCATCATAGCACCCAGCAATTCAGAGTTGTCTTCACCGATTCTTCCTTTGGAAAGGTTCATGATTAAGACCTTGCCTTCGTCCATGACTTTTCTAATATCAATCGATGATTTTACTTGACCGACAATGTTTCTGATAAGCGAACTGGATAAAAATTGTCCGACTTTATTTTGAATCGGAGAAACCGCTTCAGCCGCGAATTTATCCGCATAACCGGCAAATTCTTTAACCCAGAAAGCTTTAACGACCGGATCTTGAATCTGTTCAATGACTTTTTTTCTAAACGGTTTATCCGATAACATTCGAGTCACCGCCAACAGCGTTGAATCCGGATAATCCAAAATAGCCAAAATAGTATTTCTTAAAATATATTCGAGACGCGGTCCCCAAGAATCAGCCCATAATTTTTGAAAGACACCGATCAAACCGGAAGCGACCAAATGTCGCAAGTGCGGTTCAACTTGTTCAACCACGTTAAACGCAATCGGATAATCCATATCCGACGGATTGAAATAAATAATATCTTGTACTCGATGCGGCGGAATAAACTCAATAATTTTTTCAGCCAAATCTCCGTGCGGATCAACAACCGCGACACCTCGACCCATGCGAATATCTTCAACAATCATATTTTCCAGAATTGTTGATTTTCCCATACCGGTCTTTCCAATCAAATACATATGGCGGCGACGGTCGTCAGTTTTGATTCCGAATTTTCGGTGTTGGCTGCGGAAAGTCGTTTCCGCAAACAATGTTAAATTAGTGTTGTCCATGTTTTTAGAATGAGCGGGTGAATTAAAAAAGAGCGATTAATCAGCAAACGGGAGATTAGGAGGCGGTGAGCCACGAGGAATCACTGGCTCTGCTTTTGTCTCCTCAATAATTTCTTCGGATTGAAATGGATTTGGACCTTGTTCTTGTACTTGTTCTTCAGTTTCTACGGGTCTATCTTCTTCTACTATTAGTTCTTCATCGTCCATAAACTTAGGACGTCCGGCAGCTGGTTTTGTTTCTTCAAGATTAGAAGTTGGCTTATCAAGCGGATCTTCGGCCGCAGCGGCTTCGGGATCATACACTTCATACGAATCATCAAAAATGGGTTCACGTGCCGCGGACATTTTTTTAGCACCGGCATCAAAAGGTAAAGACATCGGCGGTTCAACTCGGCGAGCGCTTGCACGTTGTACAAGCGGTGCTTTAACTACGGCGTCAATCGGGAAGTGCCAGAGTGTCGCCAATTCTTCAACGTTCATAACCCAAGGCATACGTCCCATAATATCGCTACGCGTGCGATACGCTTGCATCATTTGATTTTTACGATGAATCAAACGCTGTTTCGCGCGGAAATAGTTAGTTGATGTTGCAGTCTTTTTCATATCAGGTTTCAAACCGTTCAAATCGTTCGTATTGAACTGTTTGATATAACCGACAAAACCGTTTACAACTTTCGGTTTGTTCATCACTTCGATGCGACTAAAGTACACTCCACGGATACTGACATCAAAACCTAATTTAGCACATTTCAATTCCGCACCTTCGACAAGTTTCTTTTGTCCGGGTTTCAAATTCATCATTTTCAACGGATCATCAGATTTTTTCTTATCTTCAATGTCACTCCAGAGGCTGTAAATCTGCTCACTGACATCACTCATCCATTCAAGAATTTGATCAACAAAACTATTTGCTTTTGTTCCTGGCAATTTTTCTTTCAAAATTTTTGAGATAAATAGATCTCTTCGGCGCACCCAGCTCGTATCGATCGGAATAACAACTATCTGATACCACAACTGTTCACCTTTTTGCAAACTGCTCATTAAGTCCATGAGCGATGCAAGAGGATCTTTCCACTGCAGCTCCGGTTCACCCATTTTATATTCAAATTCAGGATAGGTACGAATCGGTAATACGGGATCGGCCGTTTGAATAAATTCCGCTCCCCACAAGTCATATTCCTCGTCCGGATAAATATGCGGTGCCATTTCCGTATAATCTTCCACCTCATAAATTTCCGCATCAGGATATTGTGAATAAATCGCCGACTCAACAAGTGAACGGAATTTAACCGGCGTATGAATCAAAAATTGAATAAAGCCGCCAATAGAAACTATTTCAAAGCTAAAACCTAATTGAAAAAAACCCTTCCACCATTTTTCCCACCATGAAATAGATTGGTGGGCACCGGCAAAGTAGGTGAAGAGGTTTTCAACAGCACGCGGCGACTGTGCATTGTTACGAGGTATATCGATCGCGAGAAGCATGTGCTTCTGCTGCGCGCCCCACTGATGCATGCGATATTTATGCCAGACTTCGAGAATACCGAGTATCATTACAAAAGCAATCGGCATCCAACCGAAGTACCACCAAAAAATACGCCACAGCGCTTCTGCCGGGCCGAGATATAACAATGTTTCCAAACCGCTTAAGTCTAAAGTAAAAGTCATAATTGCTTTAATTTTAGCATGGATTTTAACATAAAACAAAGTAGAGGCAGGTTTTAAACCTGCCTCTACTTTGTTGTTATAAATCAATATTATTTGATGATGGTATATTTATTTCCGGTTTGGCGCTCAAAGCGCTTTTTGTTCATCAAGGCAAGATCAATCGTCGTCTTCTTTACCATCCGCTGTTTCATGACTTCTTCGGTGATTTCTTTTTTAGTAAGAGGACGCTTGGCTTTCTTGAGAACATCGCCGATAACATCAGCGACCGTACCTTTGCTGTAACCCCATTCTTTCAAAGCGTATAATCCGCGACCGACGAGGACGTATTTAGCGTCTAAAATCAGTTCGTTGTGGACCGTCGCCGTATTAACTTTTTTACCGTCAAAAGCTGTCTCGTTAATTTTCTTGGAGATATCTTCATAATGCATCGGCTTTCCGTTATGCTTCAATACGAGGTAAATTTTATCGTTAATAGTTTTCGGGTTGATTTCGCGGGAATCGCTGTGACCCCAATGACCGAATTTATTTTGTTCAAGTTCGGCAACGGCTTTTAGTACTGAGTACAAAGCCTTGTTGTCGTTGACCAAGGATAATTCGGAATCAGGAACAATGCCGCGCAATGCTTCAGCTAATTCAAAATTATTACTAGAATTCATCTTAGATGAATGCTTTTTGTAGCTTTCAAGTTCTGAGGCCAAGCTAATCAACTCTTCAGTAACATACAAGCGCTTGGTAGTTTTAACCTTAGACAAGAGGTCCTTGGCCACAATTTCCAAGTGATCAAGTTCCTGAAAGCGAAGTTTAAAAGAAGGGTTAAACTGAGTGGAGTTATCCATTGTAGCAATATCGGCGTCCATAATCTTTGAAATCAAAAAACTGAAATGATTGCGGTAAATAGGGAAATCTTCAGATTTGACGCGAGATTGGTCAAGGGCCAAGGCAAGCAAAATATCAAACAAATATTCGCGATCCATTAAACCACCATGATCTTCAAGTAAGCTAATAACCAAAGATTTTAAATCCGCAACCAATGCAGAAAGATCTTCAAGTTTCTTAAGCTTGGCAACACTGCCGGTTTCAATCTGACGTACGCGTTCGCGAGTAAGATTATGGCTGTTACCGATTTCTTCCAGAGTTGCGCGTTTTACCTGATTCAAACCAAAACGACGTTTAAGAATGTCGCGTTCGCGTTCATTCAAACGTTCTAAAAGGGTATCGATTATGTCAGACACATGAAGACGACCGATAGTCTCGGCCTGCTTCTGCGTCATGATTTTGTCTAAAATTGACTCTCCAGTCATATCTTTTATTAATTGATGATTTCAAGTATAGCATGAATTATTAAAAACGTCAACAGCTTCATTAGCTCCATTTTTTAAAAAGCTTATTTTGTTCGGATTTGCTTAAAAAATGGCTATTTTTAGGCTTTTTTTGAATCCTTTGGCGATCCATCTCGGCGATTATTATAGCAGCGCTCACCGAGATATTCAGACTCTGCACTATGCCTCTCATTGAAATATATACGGTTTCGTGGGCTAACTGTAGGGCTTGTTTTGACAATCCTCGGTGCTCATTTCCAAAAAGCAGAGCTGTTTTTGACTGAGTAAGATCAGCTGAGCGAAAATCTTGAGCTTTTTCATCCAATGCAGTGGCAACAATATGATAGCCTCGGCGCTTTAAGAGACTCAAGCACTCTTTGGTTGATGTAAATACTTCAAAATCAAGCCACTTATTGGCTGAGCTTGAACTTACTTTGCCAACGCGTCTCGGATTGTAACGTTTTTCCTGTTCAAAAATAAGACATACTTTTTGTATGCCAAAAGCGTCGCAGGTTCTAAAAATTGCCGCGGCGTTATGAGGATCATGTAAATCCTCTAAAACAACAATACCCTGCTGGCGCAGAGATATTGCTTTTTTTAATTTTTGTTCACGCTCAGGGGTCATAGTTCACCAACCTTAATCTGACGAAGATGTATATTAGTAATTCCAAGCCCCAATGATTTCATAATACTAAAAGCGTTATCAGGACTACCAAGATAATATAATTTTAGATTTAACGGATTAACGTAGTACGCCTTTCCCTTATCATCAACATTCATCAATATTCTTCCGGACAATCGGCGAGGCGCAGTACTCACTAAAAATTCCTGCATATCAGCGTTGTTCACCCCTAAGGCAAAATGTCTCATTAAGTTAAATGCGTCCAAAGGACGACCCATAAAATATCTCGAAGAATCAATTGGATTTAAGTACCAAGATTCTCCATGGCTTTCTACTTGCAATAGAATTCGTCCGAGCAAGAAGCTTGTTAAAACTTTATCAATAGTCGCAGTTAATGTTTTTTCGAGCGCCGTGACCTGTTCCATTAATGTTGAGGCGGATGATGAATCTTGTGGTGTTTCTAAAATACTTTCATTGGTGCAAGAACGCTGCGCGGCCAAACGTTGAGCGGCACTTATTGAACAAGAACCAGAAATTAGAATATTTCTATACTGAATTCCGTTCACGCAAGAATTTTGCCATTCTCCGTAAGTTACTGAACTACAGGTGGCTTGGGGAATAACTCCGCCTCCCCCGCCGTTTGAAACAACAGGGACAGATAAAGCAATCAACACTGTTTGTTGCGGATCTGTAGATAACGTTCTATCAGTAAATGTTCCAAAATTTGCGGTGAAGCCGCTTTTTACTGCGTCAACTTCTGTCGCGGTATGAGCCAGAGGTACAGCACAGTAGTAAATTCCCGTTACTCCGTTTTCAGTACAGCCTACTGCTAAAAGATCGCCAGTACTAACCGTTGCGCCACTTAGGGCAGAATTGTCGCTGGCTTTCGTGACCGTTGTCTTAACAGCAAAATCAAGCCCATTACTCGCGTCCATATACACTTGTGTGTCTTCAGTTGTATCAAATTCATTTGTACGATCAAACAGTAAGTCAGCCGTAGCAGTAACATATCCGTCTTTGGCAATGACAAATCCGTCGCTGGCAATATTATCTTCAGCTATTGGTATAGGGCAATAAGCAGCAAAACCATCAATAGTACATACGGTGTCGTTAGATCCAGCTGTAACAGAGTCTGGTGTTATATCTTGGTCCAACTCATTATTAACAAAGATTCTATGAGCAAAGTTAAAAAAATCTATGGAGAGCGCATACACAACTTGAGGCTCATTATTTGCCGTACGCCCCGTAGGCAAAGAAGTTTCGATAGATCGATAACCATCTTTGCTTATTGTAGCTTGTGCATAATCACCGGATCCAGGAGAATCATCAGCTAAAAGAACGGGGCAGTACGCAGTATTACTATTGATTACACAGGCAACATAATTAGCTCCCGCTGTCGCACTTGTTGGAGTTACATTATTCCCCAACTCATCTTTAATTCCGGTAATTTTATGACTAAACTTAAGACCATTAGTCGTAGTCATCGTCGTCACAACCTGAGGATCCGCATTATTACCACGACCCCCTGAAAATGGGACATCTTCAGGCGCTGTTGTAACATAACCATCTTTTTCTCCAGCCAATCCATGCCATTCAAAATTGTCATTGTTTGTAGCAAGGGGACAATACGCAGCAGTGCCACTAATAACACAATCACGCTGGTTTGTTCCGGCTACGGCGCTATCCAATGTCAAAGGATTCCCCAGCTCATTAACTACTATAAATTTATGCGCAAATTGCATTCCGCCAATCTTTGCTAAATTAACTTGCACATCGGCATTAGCCGATCGAGGTATAAAACCAAATCCTCCGCCAGCAAATGTCTTTGTTACATAGCCACTGCTCACAGCAATATACGAATCGTGAGGCGTTATTGTAAAAAGACTAACCGGACAATAATAGCTCTCACTATTCTCAACGCAGCTTGCGCCCCCCAGCGTGAGATTAACGCCACTTAAATTTGCACCTCCAACTTCGGCTTGCACTGCCACAAACATATATCCATATTCAAGCCCCTTACAACTAACTGCAGTAGCAATAGGATCCTGGCAACTCGCGGAGTTGCCAAGCGTAATTAATACTTGTTCATCTTGTGTAGTTCTAATAACGGTAGCAGCACTATTTGTCGTCAAGAAAGAAACAAACCCATCCTTTTCAATAATTACTTCTCCATCATGCGGATCAGTATCAGCCCAATAAAAGCGATTAGTTTCAACGGGGTCTTGCAGTGTTGCCGGAGCTCCACGATAACTTATAAGATCCAAAGTATCTATTGCGGTTCCAAATTGATCAGCAGCATACACCGCTAAGCCGAATTCAATGCCGGTCATACTTATCGTATTCGGATTTGAAGTTGAGGACCAAACCTGACTTAAACCACCTTCATTGTTTTTAGTAACATATCCGATCATACTGACACGTGCATTTATTGTCTCTTCGTCAGTATCGCAATTTGCACCTGCCGGAGGCGCGCCAACAACTTGACCGTTAGAATCAGTTAAAAGATCTCCGTCAAATGCAAAATAATCTCCACCCGCGCATCGTATTTCTACAAGCGCACCTTCAAGGGGTGCGTCATCACCTTGTCTTGTTACCCTAACTTGAACGTCGCCGGCAGCGGCGTTTGATTCTTTAATACGGACAATAGGACTTGCGCTAAATAAAAATGCAAGAATCGGCAGAGCAATAATAAAATATTTCAGTTTCATTTTATTTATTAATTTTCGCTTTAAGGTTTTCTATTTCTTGTTTGTAGATTTCATTTTGCGGATTGCTTTCCAGTAATATTTCATAATGCTTCAAAGCATCGGCATATTTACCCGTATCATTTAAAAAACTAGCATATGCAATATGTACATTCGGAAGATCACTAGCTTTTTCTAACGCCTCTTGATACACCGCGTCAATTTCTGCTTGTTCCTTATGCAATTCATATCGATACATTTGCGCTCGTTGTACATAGATATCGACTTCTGTACCTTTCGTAATTTTTAAAGCATTGGCATAGGCCTTATCCGCCTTTTCAAATTCACCCAATCGTCGATACACATTTGCAAGATTCATATACGGAAGCCAGCCGTTGTGATGTGAAATAATAGCTGCTTCTTTATACGCACTAATAGCATCTATATACGCCTGTTTATTTCCATTATCCCCTTCTCGCAATAGATTCATGCCGAGATCCATCTTCTCATTATACTGTTTAGTTTGATCTTCATTCATTGTTTCAGTTGAAGTTCCTACTTCAACCATATCAAACGGATCAACCGGTTCTTTTGATTGATACAAGAGGTATCCGCCAATCAACACTATTAGAACAATTGCACTAGTATAATAATATTTTTTTGCTATTTTCATATAATTTCAGTATACCAGCAATCAACAAAAACTCAAAAGCCCCCGCCGAAGCGGGGGCTTTTTGTCTCTTATCAGGAAGTAAATCCCCTTATAAGATCAAGCGTTCCAATTCTTAGTTATTGTTTCGCAATTCCTGAGAATCAGTTGGCAAGTTCTTAACAAGGAAACCATTGTTCCAGTCAAGAGTGGTTGCATCGTGAGACTGAGCTGACAAGTCAGACCAGACGAAAGACGCGGTTGTACCAGCAACCGTAGCGTACGCAGCCGGAGCGACGTATGCGGAAGGTTGTGCGATGTTGGTAGCGACATAGTCGCCAGCATCACCGGCTGATAAAGTAATACGCAATTCATAGGTCTTCGGTGTACCGACAGATACCTGCTGTTCGTTAGTTGCAACGAAAGCAATAGTACCTGAAGTGTTAGTAGCACCTACTGTAGTTAGAGTAGGAGTACCGGCAACTTCAGTGTTGGATGACATATCCCAAAGTTGACCGCCGGTGATTACCGGGTCGGCTGACTTCAAGACAGTGAAGATGAACTTCTTCCAAGCCAACGGGTTAGTGTCAGCAGCTACAGTGAACTTAGCAATGGTACGAGTACCAGCTCCGCCCAAAATAGTTGTTGGCAAAGTAGCGTTGGTGATCGTTGGGATAGAAGCGTATGCATACATAGCTTCACCTACGCGATCAGTTCCGTCAGTTGCTTCAACACCTTGTGAGCTGTTGGCTTTGAATGAATCCAAAGACAATCCGACGTTAGCACCGCTTGTTCCAGCACCGAAACCAATAGTTCCGAGCTGTACTTCAGCAGTAACAGTGGTGGTACCGTTAGCAGCTACCGGAACGGAAAGATTGCTAAAGGTAACAGATGTACCAGCCAAAGGCTTAGTAGCAATGACCGTTGCACCATTCTTCAAAGTAACGTTACCGATAACGGTAGATCCGCCAGCGGCGTTAACCTTGATAACAGCTTCAGTCAAAGTGTAAGAATCATTAGTGGTTGTGAACTTGTAAGCGGCAACCGGAGTGGTTGAACCAGCAACAACAAGCTTACTTACTGGAGATGAAGCGTCAACCGCAGAAACGATAGTTCCTGAAGCAACAGCAGTCATTGTCTGACCAGCTAACACAGCGTTTCCGTTAGTATTAACGGACTGACCTGAGTTAACAGTAGTACCGGTAACAAGCAATGAAGAAATCATTGTGTCGTCGCCGGCAGCAGCTGTGAAGTTACCGATATTTCCGTAAACTTCAACAACCATGCTTGAGTTCTTTGTCAAAGGTTCAGTAATAGACCAGGTGTTGCCTGATGCAGTTACAGTTCCTTTAATAGTTGAAGTCTTAGCACCGTATTTGACGTAAACGTCAGTCAATTTGTTGACTGCGAATTGGTCACCTGCGGTGAAATCAACCTGCAAAGAGTTTAGAGTAACATCCTCAATATCATTACCAGTCAAGACGAAAGATCCCAACTTGTAGTTTGACTGAGGAATAACAACAGTCTGGTTCGGATATGAAGCCTGTTTAGCCAAAGTCAATGAACCGGTTTTAACGGTCAAAGTGTTGCCAACAACGGCAGCAGTTGGGACGTTGATGTAACCAAGAGAAGTCATTCTCTGAGCACCATCAGTGTAGACCAACAATTCGCCAATCAAGGTATCGTTATCAGAAATGCTGTTAGTACCGTCGTTATCAAAGATATCAGCTTTGATTTCAACAGTAACCGGAGTTCCAGGAGTTACAACCAAGGAAGAACCAAGGCTGTAATTCGTAGAAGCGGCGACAGAATCCTTTTCATTCAAGTCAGAAGTGCTGCCAATCTGAGCGCCATTAGCGTAGATTGCACCGTTGCGCAATTTACCTACGTTGTTGTCGCTTGAGTTAACAGTAGCCTTCAAGTATTCAACCTTGATAGGTTCACCATAAGCCTTGAATTCATACTTAGCCAATGAAGCGCCGGAAGCATCCTTTGTAACATTGCCTGAAGCAGAAGTTGTCATTTTAGTAACGGTCAAGCTACCAGCGGCAACAGTTTGTACGCCGGAAGTAGCTGGGACTGCAGTAACTTTGACGTAAACGTCATACTGAGAGTCCTTAACCATAACGTCGATAGCCTGCTGCAAAGCAAATTTGAAATCTTTGCTTGAGCCACCGATCAAGTTTCCACGAACTTCAAGAGTACGTGAACCCGCGATCAAAGTAGCTGGTGTAGCTGACAAATCGAAGTTGAGGTACATGTCGCTACCGATCTGTTGAACGCCGCCCTTTTGGACACCGTCAACATACAACTTGAGGTCCTTAAGATCTGATGTGGCAATTGAGCCAATCATTCTCAAACGGATACCTTCAAGTTTAACATCGCGATTACCTACAGCAACGCTGTTCTTCCACACAGTGATATCGGTCTGACCGGCATCAATAGTTGCGGTTGAAGGCAAAGTTGTTGCATTCATGGCGACAGTAGCTAGAGTTGCACTGACAACGCTCATGATGTTGCCTGTCATCGGGAAAGAACCGGTAACGGTTGCACCTGATGCAGTAACAGCTGAAGCGGAGTCAATCTGTACGCCTACATTTGAACCATCAGTAGTGGTGGATGAAATGTCTGAGCGAACAGTAATCTTCTTAGTCTGACCGGCTGGAATTGTGAACAAGCCGTTCGGATTGTTGAAGGTGATGTAGTTCTGGCTAACAGTTGCAGAATCAGTCATACGGTTCATGCCGTCAAACAGGTAAACTGCTGACAACAATGCGTCTGAAGAAACGCCTGTTCTCTTAATCTTCAAGCTGTTAACGATAGCAGCGCCGTCGTTAGAAGCAGTGAAGTTGAAAGTAGCCAAGTTTGCATTTGACTGACCGTAAACCAAAGTGGTTGAAGCGGCAGTGTCAGATGACAAAGCTACAGACAAACCAGATCCGGTGATAGAACCACCAGCACCTGATGAAGTGTCAATCAAACCTGATTCAGCACCTGTGATATCAGTGCCCATAGGGGTCAATGAAGTCCAGGCAGCAGGAGCGGTTTGAACGAAGTCAAAACGGAAACGGTTAGCGTTGAAAGCAGCTTCTGAAGCAAACTTTCGGTAGTTAGTACCATCGAAGTAAGCAACATCAGCGCTTGTTGACAACTTAACCAATGAACCGGCTGGGTACATACCCGCGGTCAAAGGAGTTGTGATTGTGTAGTTGGTGAAGAATGAATCAGCAACGTCGCGAACCTTAGAGGCCCAGTTGGCGCCCCAAAGAGAAATCGCGTTAGCTTCTGAAACAATCGAGCGGAGTTTTCCACCCGGTTCAACAGCGTACACGGAAGGGTTTGTAGTGATCTTAACGAGCCATGTGCCTGGGCGCATGGTTACGTTGGCGCCCAACGGGTAGCTCTCGAGTTCTGACTGAGAGATCGTTTGAACGCCTGAGAAAGAGGCGTACCAAGACTTAAAGGTAGCTTCATTCGGGAAAACATAGCGCTTGGCATTTGAACCAAGATAGTAAACCGTTGAAAGGTTCGCAATCTTAATCAAGGATCCGGCTGGAGCAGCGGCGTTGACGGTTTTCATACCGGCAACCATGCTGAAAGCCATACCTAATACCAATGCGCTAGCAAAAATCTTGCGTAAAGTATTCATAAGTACAGTAAATTCCTTAGAGTCTTTGAAAGCTTGAGAATACATCAATCGGAATCCCGCTTCTCCGCATCTAGCTGGACATTCCAGTAGAACGAGAGAGTAAATTGCATAGGGAAATTCACGCTCCGCATAGAAGATGTATCCACCTAGATGCGGAAAAAAGCTAAATCGATGTATTATCGAATTCTTCTAAGTGTTAGCAAAGAAAAATTGCTTTTCAAAAACTGTGAAGGTTTATAATGCGATTCCGTAATCCGGAACCGAGTAACGCTACCCGAAGGTACCGACCTTTGCTTCGTTACTGCCCACCGAAGCCGTAAGGCATAGATAGGTCTCTCCACTCCCCTTTTACAACGCTTGTCATAAAAGGATTTATTGTGGATTTATGAATGTACTATATTAATACACTCATAAATCAACAATAACTAAACGATATGTAATTTTTGTAAGATCTTATATAAAACATTAATTGCTTTCCAGGCTGGATTATTATCTCTTCGTTCAAGTGCCGCCATGTTAATAGACGCGGCTGATCCAAATTGAGTTACAATTTCACTTTTTGAACATACGGCCATAAAGTATAATGCTTCGCCTTCAGTATCATTAATACTTAACGCGCTTACTCCCTCGCCCGCAATAACAGAAGCAATACCATTCTTCTGTTCAAGAATATGTACATGAGAAAAATATTTTTTTAACAAAGTAGAAAATTCTTGCCGCGTAAATTCTTTAAGATGCCACGGATTTTTCTGACCAAATACTTTTTTGTTTGGCGTGGAAATAAAAACTAATCCATTATCTTTCATAACTCGCGATAACTCCTGAACAAATTTTTCGTAATCACTAATATGTTCAATAGTCTCAAATGACGTTGCGATATCAATCATAGAATCTTCCAAAGGAATCTGTGCGGCGTCGCCCTGCATAAATTTTACTGACGAGCCGTAGTTTTTTTCAGCCTCAGTCAAGGCTTCAAGGTCTAAGTCAATACCAATTACCTCGGCACCGGCTTTAGCCAAAATCGCAGCTCCGTAACCGGACCCGCACGCAATATCAAGCACTTGTTTATTTTTGACATACCCAGCTACAAAGCGATAACGCACGATATGCTCATCATACAGAATATCAGCCTTGGTCGTATCGTTAATAACCAGTCGCTCGATGTATGCCATGTTTTTGTTACAATTTTTCAATTTACACGGTTCAATGTTTAAATCCTCACCGACTCAAACATTGAACAGCGCAAACTGAGTCTATTTAAGATTACGGCCAAGCTCCTCTAATTTAGAAGCGGCGCCGTCATAATCCTTTTCGTTAAATAATTGTTCTGCCTCTTTCAAACCTTGTTCCGCAGATTGAACTTCAATTTGAATACCTTTGTCATCCTTCTCGGTTCCGGCGCTGATCACCTCTTCAGGTTCCACTTCTGTTACAACAGGCGCCGCAGGCTTGATCTTACTAATACGTGCGCGAGCTGATTCGATTTCTTTTTTAAAGTTTGCAGAAACTGATTCCAACTTATTGTTTCCAATTGCTTCATTGGCACTTAACTTTTCCATTTCCGCGGCGCGCTGACTCGCAAATTCAAGATTCAAGCGAGCTTTAGCTGTTTCATTAAAAGTGGCAGTCAGTTGAACACGTTCACTCAAAGTCTTTGCTATATATAAAGGAGAGTCAGGCATTGAATTGTTTGAAGCGAATACTCCACCCACCATCAAACACACAGCAATCAAAGCTGCAATCGGAGTCGGTTGCAATAATCGTTTGGAAATCAAAGACAAGCTTTCGAAAAAACCAAGTTTGGTTTCAGCATACTCTGAACCGTTAAAAATCTGATATGACAAAACCTCGCGGTTGCGGGATACCCAATCGCGATTCGGAGTGACACTTTGTAGCGCTGCTAAATTTTTTACCAATTCTTTTTCAGTCATGATCTTGTTTATCCTCTTCATCTCCTTCTTCAGTGGCAATGCCTTGAAGTGATTGAAGAGCTCTATGAATAAGAACACGGATATTGCCGCTCGTCTTTGCAAGGATGCGGGCAATTTCACTGACAGATAATTCGTTGATGAAACGGAGAATAATAACGTCTCGGTATTCTTCTTTAAGCAGTGGGAGTTTTTCAGTAATAACTTTTTGAAAGTCCATGCCGACGGCCAAACCCAGTTCAAGGTTTTGTTTTTCGTCGCTTAGCTCTTCGGCATTTTCCAAAGAAACATTTTGTTTGTCTTTCGAACTGCGGTAATGATCGATTACGGTATTACGCGCAATCTTATATAGGAGGGGCTTAAGAGTATCATGACTCTCAAGGTTACCTTCATATATATAATTCCAACACTTCAAAAATACCTGCGAGGTAATATCCTCGGCATCTTCTTTGGAACCTATTTTAAAATACACAAACCGATAGATCTGTTCGATATAAAGATCATAGGCTTCTATAAAAGCCTGCTTGTCTTTATGCTTTTTCAGTCTCAGAAAAAGTACTTGTTCGCTCCCGAAAATAGAGCTTTTCTTCGGCTTGTTCATGTAGTAATACGTAAAAAAAATAAAAGCGTTACACTAACCCTTTTATACTAAAAATTATGATATGGACACATCATCTCGCATCATTCAAAATAACACATAATTGAGCCTTAGGCAAGAGAAACAATACTATACTTTAAATTAAACACTTAGATATCTAAACTCTTAGCTAATACTTAAATTGCTTGATAATTCTTTGGCCTTGTGCCAAGATATCACATAGCACGATAAGTCCAGTAATTATTGGACTTAAAAATATATTTAAAAATAATCTCTATTTTATTGTACTGATAAGTCTACACTAACATAGACTTATCTTGTGATTATTAAATATGGTAGATACAATCTTTCAAACAAATTTTCTAAGTCCCGCTCCAAAACGTTCGCGAAAAAAATCAGCGAACAAAGATTTAGAATTACCGCCGCGCGAGGTATCTATTCCCCTGTGGATTTCCGTATCTGAAGCGGCCAAGTTTGGCGGTGTGCAGAGTAAAACAATTCGACGTGCAATCGAGGCAAATCTCTTAGCTTTTAAAGTTGTGGGTAACCGCTATCAGATTAATCTTAAATCCTTAATTGACTTTCTTTTTAAATCCACTAAACTTAAAAATAAATTTGTAAAAAATGGACTTGGACAATATGTCCAAACCTGGAAACAATAAACCCGCCCAGTCAGATGACCGGACGGGTTTTTGTTAACTTGTTACTGCCCCAAAGCCTTATCTATCATTTCTTTCAGCGTCTGATAACTCGGATCTTTAGCTTTTTGTCCATTGATAAAAAATGTCGGTGTAGCATTTACTCCCGCTCGTCCGCCGCTATCCATATCTCCCGTAATATTAGTTCGATAAGCGTTTTGCTCCATATCTTGAGAAAATTTTGCTTCATCTAAACCAATATCGCGTCCATATTTTTTAAACAATTCAATTGCTTCTTTTTCTGCTACAGACTTACTCGTATTTCCCCATTCATTTTGATTCTTATATAAAGCGTCATGCATTTGCCAAAATTTTCCCTGCGCACCGGCCGCTTCTGCAGCCTCAGCAGAGACTTGAGCCAAGGGATGACCCACTAAGGGGAAATGCCTGAATACAAGCTTTAAATCAGCTCCATATTCGTTCATAAGGCTCGTTAGCATCGATTGGGAGCTTGCACAAGCCGGGCATTGGAAATCCGCAAACTCGGTCAAAATAACCTTAGCTTCCTGTCCTCCTTTTGAGTATGCGCTTGGTCTATCAACCAAGGCCTCGGACACCGGTTCACTGGAACCATATTTAAACAATAAAAAACCGCCAATAATGACAATGAGTCCAATAGCGGCTAATACTTTGTATTCTGTTGGTATATTTTTCATCTTACTTTTTTTTATTAATAAAATAGAGGCCAAGCAGGAAAACAAAGGCCAGGAACGAGAGTAAGGGAATAGTAATAAAACCAAAGAGGCTCCAGGTAACCTCTGCACAAGGCACGCCAAGCGAGCAAGTACCGGCTCCTTCCGCTATCACTCCTTGAACTAGTAAAACTTGGTATAAACCGATTAGCAATCCAATGCCGACCAAAGGCATGGCATAATCCCATGCATCTTGAGTTCTCTTAATAATACCGACTATAAAGATAATAACAAGCGGATACAAGGCGATTCTCTGATACCAACACAACAAGCAGGGCTGCATACCCATAACCTCACTGAAGTATAAGCTGCCAACAAAGCCGATTAAAGCGATACTTAGACCAATATAGAGAGAATTGCTCCGCAAAAATTTCAACATATAATATAAATATATTTCTTTCATTCAGTATATCGTATTTAGACAAAAATAAAAAACAGGCTATACTAAAGTAAATATGATACATTTTTCTTCTTATCGACATTGGCATTATAAAAACACCATTTTACTTTTAGTGAGTATTGTTGTTTTTATATTCTTAGCTGACACTCCTTTTGTAAAAGACCTCATAACTCAGATCGGAGAATGGGGATATGTCGGCGCTGTTATCGCCGGAATCTTTTTTGTCATGACTTTTACAGCCGCACCAGCCTTAGTGGTTCTGTACTCGTTAGCAGGGCAACTTAATATTTATGAATTATCAATTCTCGCAGGTTTCGGCTCAGTTATCGGAGACTTCTTAATCTTTAGTTTTTTCAAAGACAAAGTCTTTGTTGAACTTGAACCTCTGATGACACGCTTATCCAATAAACCCTTCATGCATATTTTTAAAACTCCATATTTTGCCTGGCTAACACCCGTCATTGGCGCAATCATTATTGCTTCTCCCCTCCCTGATGAACTCGGAGTTACTCTGCTCTCAGCTTCAAAACTTAAGAAATGGCATTTTGTCTTCTTAAGTTTCGTTCTAAATACTGTGGGTTTATTTGTTCTTATTTACGGAGCTCGCGCTATTTTCAATTGATATGAATTTTTGGAACTCACTCCCCCGACCCTTTTTTATTCTTGCGCCAATGGCTAATGTCACAGACGCGGCCTTTAGGCGCGTAATTGCAACATACGGTAAACCCGATATTTTCTATACTGAGTTTGTTTCGGCTGACGGCTTAGCTTCAGCCGGCCGCGAAGCTTTGTTGATTGATCTAACATATTCGGAAATTGAACGTCCGATTATCGCACAAATTTTTAGTGCCAAACCTGATAAAGTTTTTGAGGCCGCTCAACTGATTGTTGAACTTGGCTTTGACGGCATTGATATTAATATGGGTTGTCCTGATAAAAATGTCATGAAACAAAAAGCCGGTGCGGCGCTCATCCGGCAACCGGATCTGGCCCGAGAATTAATGCGTGCCGCCAAAGCTGGCGCACCCAATCTACCGCTTTCAATCAAAACGAGAATTGGTGACGGCAGAAATATTTTGAGTGAATGGTTGCCGGTACTGCTTGAAGAAAAACCCGCCGCTGTGATTATTCACGCACGCACCCGAAAAGAAATGTCTAAAGTCCCAGCGCGCTGGGACACGATTAAAGAAGCCGTTGATATTGCCAAAGGTTCAGGAGTACTGATTGTTGGCAATGGTGATGTACTTGATGTAGCTGACGGACGCGCTAAAGTTGAAGCGACCGGTTGCGACGGAGTTATGCTCGGTCGGGCAATTTTTGGAAATCCCTGGCTTTTTGCGGAAAAGATTCCAAGCGTCAAAGAAAAATTAGAAGCGATGCTTGAGCATACCAAATTATTTGATGAGCTGCTCGGCGCTCATAAATCGTTTCATATCATGCGCAAACATTATAAAGCCTATGCCAACGGCTTTGACGGCGCCAAGGAATTACGTATACAATTAATGGACACAGAGAACGTCGCTGACGTTGAAAAAATAGTTACAGACTATGTCAAGCATCTTTAGCAAAATACTCACGCAAGAAATAAAAGCTGATATTATTTGGCAAGATGAAGATCATTTTGCAATTTTTGATATTGATCCAAATAACCCCGGTCACCTGTTAGTAATTCCTAAGAAAGAAGTGGGATACGTTTTTGATTTATCTAATGAAGAATATACTAATCTTTTTGTAGCAGTAAAAAAACTCGCAGTAATATTAAAAGAAGTAACGCACGCTACAAGAATTGGTTTAGTAATCGAAGGTCTGGGCGTGCCTGATCATGTACATGTTCACTTAATCCCGATTAATGAAGTTGGTGAACTTGATTCATCTCATAAAGTTTCCGTAACCAAGGAAGAAAACCAAGCTCTTGCGGAAAAAATTAAAAGCGCTATACTCAATAATCAATAGAAAGGAGGCTATTTTGTTCATTAGAAATATTAAACGACATATTTCAAATATTTTATTTGGGATTGTTATTCTTCTGGTTGTAATATTTATAGTTATGGGAGTCGCGCAACTCCAAAAATAAACCCGCCCTCTTTCGAAAGGCGGGTTTTGTATTTGTCACTTATATATTATTTTTCAAACGGTAGATAAGTGTGTCATAGCCGTTAAGCACACGGTCTGTTTCGCTCACACCAAATTGTTTTAAAAATTCAAATAATTCAGTCTGCACAATTTCGGGATCTTCATTTTCAGTAATCTTTTCAACTTCAACAAAATTTCCCAGATCTTCAACTTGATCCAAGCATATTTCATAACCCTGACACATTGTTTTGCGGCGAACTTTATTAATACGTACGGCCTCTGAATAGCCCAATAATAAAATCGCGTGTCTCATTTCTTCCGAATCGGAAATTTCCGTTTCACGTTCAAAAGAGTCTAAATCATTAATCCCAGTTTGTTTAACAGTAAAAATTGATTTACCGTTCTGCTCTCTAATCCGCAAAATATTTTGACCGTGCACCAGCTGATCGTAAGGTGTATCAGTCTTAATATAAAACGTAATATCGTTTTGAGTAAGCGG
Organism: uncultured Gammaproteobacteria bacterium; assembly: GCA_964599395.1. Taxonomy (GTDB): domain Bacteria; phylum Patescibacteriota; class Patescibacteriia; order Patescibacteriales; family Patescibacteriaceae; genus Patescibacterium. The sequence goes on along the minus strand of CAZRDY010000002.1, from coordinate 44,608 downwards.
CTCTGACATAACACAACCTAAAGCCAGTAGTTTTTCTTCTACCTTTTGTAAGTCCTTAACACGAGCTTTAACTTCAATTTCTTGTCGCATATAAATATTATATCACTTTTTCAATAACTGCTGATCCGAGCAATTCATCACCCTTATAAAATACGGCTAATTGTCCCGGCGTAATCGCGCGCTGTGCTTCTTTAAAATTTATTTCTATTTCCTGCCTACCGGTCAGGCAGGTCTTATTCTTCAAAACAATTAATTGGGCTTTATAAGCCGGGTGTCTATAACGAATACTAACTTCACAATTTTTCGGAATTTCTATTTTGTGAGTCCAAGTTATTTCTCCAACGATGCAGGTCTTTCTCCATAGCATCGGATCATGTGTATCATTACTCACAATCACCGTATTTTTCTTCATGTCAGTTGCCACAACATAATAGGGCCCCCTTCCGCCAATATCTAATCCGCCGCGCTGACCGATAGTATATAAAGGAAGGCCTTCGTGTTTGCCCAACACTGTTCCTTTTACATCTACAATATTTCCCGCTTTCATCTTAATATTTCTACGCAACAAGTCTTGCACATCAATCTCACCAATAAAACAAATTCCTTGCGAATCAGGCTTGTTAAAAGTTGGCAGTTGTAATTTTTTTGCATGGGCGCGAATCTGCGGTTTTGTATACTCACCAATCGGGAATAGACTTTTACTTAATTCTTTTTGTGTCAGCGTGCATAGAAAATAACTTTGATCTTTGTTTGAATCCTTGCCGCGCAATAGATGGTAGATTTCGCCGCGATGAGCGATGCGAGCGTAGTGTCCCGTAGCAACGTAATCGGCGCCGAACTCCAAAGCTTTTTTCAAAAACAATTTAAACTTGATTTCTCGATTACACATCACATCCGGATTAGGCGTTCGTCCGGCTTTATATTCGCGAAAAAAATATTCGATAACTTCTTTCTTGTATTCTTTTTCAAAATTCCAAACATAGAAACGAATACCCAAGAGTTGAGCAACACGACGGGCGTCTTCCAAATCTTCAGTCCATGAGCAAGAAAAGTCTCCAACATCTTCCGACCAGTTGCGCATAAAAACACCAATAACCTCATAACCTTGCCTGATAAGCAAAGCAGCGGCGACTGATGAATCAACTCCGCCCGATAAACCGACAATAATGCGTTTTTTGTTCTTCATGTGTTATAATCATCTATATCTAAACATAAAAATGAACTCTATGCAAAAGTATAGCTTACCTGAACTCGGCTACAGCTTTGACGCGCTGGAACCTTTTATTGATGCCGAAACTATGGAAATCCATTTCACTAAGCATCATCAAACCTACGTTGATAAATTAAATGCGGCCTTAGACAAATTTCCCGAACTCTATAACACTCCCCTAACTGATCTAATAAAAAATCTTGATTCAATTCCTGAGGAAATCCGAACTGCGGTACGTAATCACGGTGGCGGTCATCTAAACCATTCATTCTTCTGGACAATACTAAAGATTAATAATGGAGCTGGTCCTGAAGGAGTTTTATCAGAAATGATTAACCGTGACTTTGGAAGCTTTGAGAACTTCAAAACGCAATTTACAGAAGCTGCCACGGCGAATTTTGGATCGGGTTGGACCTGGCTTGTAAAAAATATGAGTGGAGGTTTAAAAATAATTTCTACTCCAAATCAAGATAGCCCCTTAACTCTTGGTTTAACTCCAGTTATCGGACTTGATGTCTGGGAACACGCCTATTATCTTAAGTATCAAAACAAGCGAGCTGACTATATTGCGGCCTTTTGGAATATTATTAATTGGCAGAATATTCAAGAAAACGTAAGGTAAAAGAAAGAGTTTGACAATGAATCATAAACTTGTTAGATTTTAAATGTTTGTAAGTGTCTCGTTCACGTTTGCGCGGTTTTCCGCCTTCCCAAAAGCCTATCGGTTTCTTGAGAATCACATGACGAAGGTCGCCTTACAATTTAATTCTTAAGACAATCCTAGCTATGGCTAAGAAACTCTTTGTCGGCGGAATCCCTTTTGCTTGTACTAACGATCGTTTGCGCGATCACTTCGCACAGGCCGGTACTGTAGAATCAGCATCCATTATCATGGATCGCGCTACAGGTCGTTCAAAAGGATTCGGCTTTGTCGAAATGACTACTGATGAGGAAGCTGCTAACGCAGTGGCCACATTGAATGGTTCTGACCTTGACGGTCGCAGCATCAATGTTTCAGAAGCTCGTCCGATGGCTGAACGCCCGGCACGCGACAACAACCGCCGTTGGTAATTACCTCGGTATTAAAAACCCGTCTCCTAACAGAGGCGGGTTTTTGTTTTGAGTAAAAAAACAGGTAGCATCGTTTTGTGATGCTACCTTTGATTATAGGAGGTATTTCTTAAAGCAGTTAAAGATATGTATTACTTAATCTGAAGTGTCCTTGTGAAGTTTTTGTTAAATAAGTATTGGCTATATTCACCCTGGCAGAGAAAGGAAACAGTTTTGCCGTACTTTGAAATTTCTTTTTCTGAAATTTCATTTCCGAACCATTCGCTTTTTTTCTTGCCGTCAACTTTACCAATTAATTTAACTTTTGATGCATTCACAAACTGATAGTAGGTTTCAGTACCTTTATGTACTTTATTAACAACTACTTCAGGCGTATTGTTCAGATCAGTGGCGAAGGTATTGATATTCAATACTGTTACACCAACCGGATTATCATCGCCGTTATTGAAAGCGATTTCCTGAGCAAATGTGCTTGCAACGAAACTTGTTGCTACTAATACTGCTAAAATAAATAATTTCATGGTTTCTCCGATAAATTAATGTTTCATTATTGTTAAGAATCTATCCCCCATAGCCGCAGCTGATGAGCGACAGGTTCTTAACAATAAATCTGGAGAAATGTAATGTACTGTGATAAACATATAATAGCATATATATCATATCTTGTCAAGAGCATAACAAAAAAATAGCCATTTGTTGGCTAATATTAAATAAATAACTATCCAATTTTTATAGATTATTGTCAATAGCTATGAGCTAAAATGATAGCTAAAGCCGCTGCTACGTTTAATGATTCGAGTTTGGCACTATGCGGCACAACTAGTGATTCTCCTTTAATTGTAAGATTTATCCCCTGCCCTTCTGATCCCGCAATAATAATAACTTTGCCTTTTTTAGGAAAACTAAATTTCTTATCTACTTGCGTGGCCTTTTTATTATTTTCCAACCTATATACTATGCCCTGAATCTCGGCAATCGTTTCGGGAGCATCATCACGTTTCACTGATAACCATGGCACTGAAAAAAATGCTCCAGCCGAAGCTCGCACCACTTTAGGATTTGAAGGGTCAGCTGACTCAACCAATAGTAAAGATGCATTGAAACCGAGACATAGACGCAGTATAGTGCCGACATTACCCGGGTCTTGTACGCCATCAAGCACGACAATAATATTATTTTTTAAAATATCATCAAAACTTGAAACCGGAATACGGGCCACGGCTGCAATCGCCTGCGGAGTTTCGGTGCTGACGAGTTGCTCAAACTTTATCGAATCTTGTGGAGTAAAAGTAAACTCAATAAACTTTTTGGCTTCCGAAACGTTCTTCTCCCCTTCCACAAGACAAAAACCGGATTCGGTCCGGCCCTTCTTGGTATTAAGTGATCTAATTAAAGATTCCTGTGCGTGGGTTAACATATTAGACATTAGAATATTTACGCACGGCAACCAAACTGGCAGCGATATTAATTAGCGCGGCTCCGGCAAATTGAAGTACAAAGAATTGAATAAAGTTGGATTGGAAGTAACCTATGATATTAAAATCATAATTCATAAAGAAGGTTTCAAGATATGGCTGCAAAAGCGAAAGAAAACTGTAGAAAATCACCGTTGTCAGCACTAACCCTATAAGAGTATAGATGAGGCTTGAAATAATAAACGGCGCTCTAATGAACCAATCAGAAGCTCCAACTAAACGCATAATACCAATTTCAGTCCGATGCGTATAAATCGCCACGCGAATTGTATTATAGATAACCAGCAAAGTAATAAAGATAAACAAAATACTGACGACAAATCCGGCCTGACTTACTCTATCAGTAATCATATTAATTTTCGCTAATAATTCCTGATGATCTGTAAAATTACGACTTTCAATTACCGGACTGGAGAGTCTGTTCAATTCTGCGATTAAACCGTCATATTTATTAACATCATGCGGACGAATAATCAAGCTGGGCGACAAGGGATTAACGTCCAATTCACGCAAGGCCTCAAGAATATCAGGATTATTTTGATGTTTGGATTGAAAATCCTCTAAGGCCTGCTGTTTTGAAATGTATACAACCTCTCGAACGTTCTCTATCGCAGAAATTTGTGCACGCAGCGCAAGTATGTCGCTCTCGGCCGCATCGGTTCTCAAATACAAACTTACGTCAATCTTGTCGCGCACCGTATCAATCGCAGCACGACTGATAACCTGCACTGAAAGTAAAAGATTAACTGAAAAAAAAGCTAGAATCAATATTATAATAGTAACTAACGAAAGCCAGACATTTCGGGCAATATCTTGAAAACTGAATTTAGTTGCTCGCCACAATGAAATTAACATATTACAAAATATATTTTCCGACAACTTGGTCAGAAATTACTCGGCCGTCATGCAATGTTATAACCCGGCGTTTTAAACGATTAACAATATCCCTATTATGGGTGACTAAGACAACGGTTGTACCAAACTCATTTATCTTTTTAAGCAAATCAATAATTTCTTGCGCATTAATCGAATCAAGATTCCCAGTCGGTTCGTCCGCCAATAATACCTTGGGCTGATATACTAACGCGCGTGCAATTGCGGCTCGTTGCTGCTCTCCTCCCGAAACTTCGTTAGGATAACGCTTCATTTTTGCGCCGAGCCCCACTATCTTCATAACTTGCGGAACAATGGATTTAATTTTAGCAGTTGGCTTTCCCGCAACCTCTAAAGCAAACGCAACGTTTTCGTAAAGAGTTTTTTTAGGTAAAAGTTTGAAATCTTGAAAAATAACGGCGACTTGGCGGCGCAAAAAAGGAATCTGACTCTTAGTCAAACGCGTAATGTCCCAATCACCTATTTTAATATGTCCCTCACTCGGTCGCTCTTCACCAATCAAACAACGCACCAAAGTAGTTTTACCGGTACCCGATTGTCCGACAAGTGAAACAAACTCACCCGGTTTTATTGTAAGAGAAACTCGGTCAAGCGCCTTGATATTAGGGGGATAAATTTTGGAAACATTCTCGAGCGATATCATGTTATAAACGTTTAGTGGCAAAGTTTAAAAGACTTTTTGTGTCATCGATACTTGATTGTCGAGACGGCTCCCCGAATACGATAACAATCAAATTCTTATTTTTATCCGTCGGCCACTTTGTTACTAAGCAATGTCCGGCTTCGGTAAGATAGCCGGTTTTTGATCCAAGTAATCCGGAGCCTTGTTCACGCGCGATTAAATTCGTATTCTTAAAACTTCGTGCAATTTTTTTATTGACACTGGTAAAGGAATACGAGCTTTGTATCGTTGCTTCAGAGATGACGGAATTTAAAAATGCGTCTCTTGCTATTATAGCATAATCGCTCGCAGTCGTAACATTTTCCGTTGATAAACCGGTCGGCTCTACAAAGCGCGTACGCGTCGCGCCCAACTCTTTAACTCTGCTATTCATTCGCGCAATAAATGCCGGTCGAGATAAACCGGAAATTCGCACTAATGTCTCAACGGTATTATTAGTTGAGCCAATGAGCGAGGCGTAGACCAAGTCTTTTATTTTTAAGGTTTCCTTATCTTGTAAACGCAGTCGTGCGCTTTGATTAGCCGGTACATACAAATTATTCAACTCTTCGTCTTTAACTGAATAGGCTACGACTTGATTAAAATCAGGCTTTGTTTCAAGAAAAATCTTAACAGCCACCAACTTAGTCAAGCTTGCCAAAGGAATAACGCTATCCGGAGCTTTGCTCCACAAGATTTTTTTATCGGCGCTATTAAATACTAAAGCGCTCGTTGCAGAAATAACCGGCTCTCCAACAACGGTTTCTTTTGCGACAGGCGCCGCTGCTTTGTCATCGTTCAACACTTCCACCAATACCTGCATTGTTCCCTGTCCCAGATTTCCCAAACGTTGAAAGGCTACAGCATCAAGATCAACAACGCGGTTTGGATGTTTAGCGCGGTCCGGTCCAAAATCATTTACAACAACATCTACCGATTTTTTATTGTCCTTATTAATAACGCGCAAACGGGTACCTTTGGGAAAGTCGGGCGACGCCGCAAATAAACCGTTTTTATAACGATACCAACTCGCTTCTCCTTTAGCTAACTTGATATTACTTTCAAAAATTGCCAAACGAACAAAAGGCATAGTCAGATACGTACTGATTAAGCCTTTGGCAAAATTCTCATTGGTTGGCAGCGGTCGCCAGTTGCCCGGAAAATTCTTATCGAAAAAATAGATCTGTTTATAAGCAGCCGAACCTGAGCTCACAAGACTTAGATAATAACGACCAGCGACAAACGCTGCTGCCGGAATATCAATTTGATACATGATAGATGTTGCCTTAAAACCCGCTGGCGGAATCGTGTCCTCGTGAATCTCACTTAACTTAATGACAGTCGCGGCTTTAAGTCGTCCGGCAGGAATTCCAACTTGCAGACGTGACTCAAAGGGCGCAAATGAAAAATCCCGCTCTAAACCGTTTTGCCCAATACTCGCTTCAAATTGAAAGCTAGTAGAAGGTTCTTCGGCTTGAACCGGGATAATATGTAAAAATAAAATGCTTAAAAATAATGTGAAGGCTATGTATCGTTTCATGTATGTTAAAATAAAAAGTCAACTTAAGTTGACGGCAATAATACTATGCAATAACATTATACCATAACTAGTAATAAATACTAAATTCTCTCTAAGATAAGGTAAAAACTTGACTATATTACAAAGCTTGTTATTATCAAGAAGCTTGCACACCAAAGCTTTAGCGAAGGCGTGCCGACCTAGCTCAACTGGTAGAGCAACGGTATCGTAAACCGTAGGTTATGGGTTCAAGTCCCATGGTCGGCTCAAAGTTATTTTCAAAAAATAAAGGAGGATCCGTGTCAGAACGAAACGATTATCCAGTCTTCATTCAATGGGATGAAGAAGGAACATCATGTATCGTGCATCTCAATGACGGCAGCGAGAGTGAGAAACTAGAATCAAAAGAAGCGGCACTTGATTACATTGAACTTGCGTATAGCTGCGATTACATGAATAAACAAACAAAAAACAAACTGTTCGATGAGATTTTCAAGGATAAAGACTTACTCGACACAAGACATGAAGCGAGGGCAAAGTGGGTGTCTGTGACCATGAGGAATTAAACTATACTATTGTTCTTTATAATAAAAAGGGTTATCCAACCCTTTTTATTTTTTAAAAAAATATTTTATCCAATTGCCGAGATTACCGGTCAAACGAGCTTCTGTAGGTTCAGCAGGCGGAGCCGAGGGCAAAGCAAAAACATCTGTCGTCGAACTATTAATATTTTCATCTTCCGGACGGCCCTGTATAACCGCAACTTCTTCACCGGGTTTTTTATAATTTAATTTAGTGCGCGCCTCTGCTTCAACAAACTGATCGGATTGCATATAATCCAACACTTGTTTGAGGCTCGAATTTTTATGTTCAAGATCATTAACCTGCTGCTCAAGCTCTGCGACTTCGCGATCAATTGCCCGTTTTTGACGCCAGTTTTTAGTCAAAGGAACAGCAAACACCGCCAGTAATCCTAGCAGTATAAGAGTCACAAGAAATTGTCGGCTGAATATCAGCTTAAGTAAATTCATAATAATCGAGCTCTTTCATTTTGCTCCAGCTTCATCAGGGCCTAGATTAAGCATTGGCCTTAATTACAGTGGGGTTTTCCCCGGTCAGTTGACCAGGGAAAGCGACAGATTATACTAGACGCGAGACGAATCCGGCTTCTACTATAATCTAACGCATTTAACCCCCTAGCGATCCTCCTGCCACTCACGAGTAACAGGAAAAGAGATGTGCCAATCTTATAAAGTTTGATCCAAAACTTAATTCCAGGATTAACAAAGCTGGGGCGAAAAGAAAGAGCTTTATATTAGTATCTTAGCACAAAAAACCGTCCGGTCATATGACCGGACGGTTTTTATTATATGTATTAATTCTTTATAGAATCCAGATTCATGTCGTACAAAATATGTTCCTGGTTTGAATTATACTTGATAATCTCAGAGTCATTAAACCAAATTTTTATTTCGCGTTCAGCTTCTTCAGGCTTATCCGAGCAATGGATAATATTTCTAACGGCTCGTCCCGCTACTCCGGCCAAAGCATATGAATCAAGACTGAAATCACCGCGAATCGTACCGACGCCGGCAGTGATTGGTTCAGTGGTACCAACTAATTTTGTGACAACTGAAACAGCTGCGTTACCTTCCACTATCATACAAACCACAGGTCCGCAGGTCATAAAATCAACCAACTGACGAACAATGTCTTTACCATATTCCATAGGTTCTTTTGTCACAGGCAAACCTTGTTTTGTAAATTCTTCCGCGATACCAGTGCCTTTTTTGAGAAACCACGCATCATCTTTATTATAATGAGTCCAACACTGGTCTTCAGTCGCCATAATCATTTTTAAAGCGGTAATTTTAAGACCGGTTGCTTCAATTCGAGAAATGATTTCACCAACAAGCGATCGTTGAACACCGTCAGGCTTAACGATAATAAAGGAACGTTCTGTTTTAGGATCTTGAGCCATACAATAATATCTAATAATAACTACCCCGATTATAGCGATGAACAGCCAATTAAGCAAGTCCTGTCCTTAAACAAATTAACTCCGTTGCTAAAGAAGCTCAGACTTCCCTCTTGGTCTGTTCTAAAAAGTTCAATGCCCGATCTCTCTAAACGCTTAACAATAAGTAGTGTTGGATGACCGTAGCTATTGTCTTTACCGGCTGACGCAATAGCATAACGTGGCTTAACTAAATTTAAAAAATCTTCTGTGGAGCTTGTGTCAGAGCCATGATGGCCCAGTTTTAACACTTCGGCTTCTATCTTAGCTTTATTTGTCACAAGCTGTTGTTCAACCGGTTTTTCAGCATCGCCCGTAAATAAAAAATCAATATCTCCATAACTTAATTTAAAAACAATTGATGCATCATTAGCTGTGCCTATTTTTTTATCAATCATTGAACTCTCGGGAAATATAAAATCAAAATACACTCCATCAATTTCAAAGTCTTGACTCCAGGGTCGCATCACGGTGGAAGGTTCTTCGCCAACAAGTTCTAACAATTCTTTATAAGAACTTTGATGTGCAGGATAGTCAGTCGCCATAAAAGTTTTCACATCATAACGCTCAAACACCGCTGCCAAGCCGCCATAGTGATCATCATGCGGATGACTCACCATCACAAGATCAATCTTTTTTTCCCAAAACGGCAACTCTTCTCCAAGCCGCCGTAAAACACTGGTATTGCTAGTTCCGCCGTCAATTAAGATTGTCTTACCATGCGGTGTTTGAATAAGTGCGGCGTCACCTTGTCCCACATCTAAAAAAGTAACCTCTAGACGCTCATCTTCTTGATATAAAAAATAAAACGCCGTTGCGACAATGACAATACAAAGTATTGCCAACGCCGCAAAGACGCCTGCCTGCCGGTAGGCAGGCCTTATCCCCTCCTGTCTTGTCATAGCTTATAAATTCTTGGTCAATGCGTCGCTGAGTGTTTCCTTTTCTTGCACTCCAGTGAAACGTTCTGCTGGTTCTCCATTCTTAAACACAATCAAAGTTGGAATGCTCATTACTCCGTATTGGCGAGCAATGTCAATTGCCTGATCAGTGTCTAATTTTCCAACAACAGCCTTACCTTCCATATCATGAGCAACTTCGTCAACAATCGGCGCTTGAGCCTGACACGGACCGCACCAAGGCGCAAAAAAATCGACTAACACTGGTTTTGATTTGGATACTTCCAAAACTTCAGAAGCAAAATTTTCTTTTGTAAACTGTGTGGACATAAGATTATATTTAGTATAAGTACAGGCAATTATATCATGATTAAATTAGCTTGCCAAGAACCTTTTACTACGGATTTTTCTATGAAAAGTAATAGCAAAACGGTGGGCTTCGTCGCGTACTCGCTTGATTAAATGTAGGGCCGGTGACGCCAAGGGTAGTTCTAAAGCTTTAGCCTCACCCGGAAAATAAATCTTATCCGGTGCTTGAGAACTACGCAAACCTTCGCCCTTGGTAATACCGATAAAGGCAATATCCTTTTTATATTTTTTTAATAATTTTGTAACAACAGTAAGTTGTTGTTTACCGCCGTCAATAATCATAAGATCAGGCAGCGGCCAATCATTATTTAAACGACGTTCCATAATTTCTGCGATCATCTGCACATCACCTTTTTTTCGATCAGTAGAAAATTTTCCAATAATTTTAAATCTACGGTATTCATTTTTATCAGCTTCACCGCCGTTAAAAACTACCATTGAACCGACAGCGGACTTACCAAAGGTATTTGAAATATCATACCCTTCAATACGTTGCGGAACTTTCTTCAAATTCAATACTTTAGCGAGCTCAATAACATCATTGGCATATTTCTCTCCGACGCTCAATACTCGAGTATTATCTAAAACTTGCTGTAAATACATTTGTTTTTCCGGATGCAGTGTTTTAATGACACTTTTCTTTTTTCCTTCAAAAAATAAAATCAATGGTTTAATAATTTGTTTTTCATATTCTTTTAGAGAAACTTTTTCTCCGCAAGGTCCGAGGCATCGTCCCACCTGATAATAAAAACATGGTTTCTTTTGAATTTTTTTCATTGTGCAGTAGGGCCAAATTTTTCGCAAGGCCTTTAAAGTTTCTTTAACGGCCAATCCTGAAACAAAAGGTCCGTAATATTTTCCAGCCTTGCCTATTGTACGAGTTAAAAAAACTCCCGGAATCTGATCTTCCAGTGAAATATGGATATAGTTAAAGCGCTTATCGTCGCGCAGCATGACGTTGTAATACGGCTGATGCTTCTTTACTAAATTTGCTTCAAGTAGTAAGGCTTCGATTTCCGAATCAACGTCAATCCATTTAATTTTACAAATTTCCTTAACCATCTTCGCTTTCATTGGAGTATGACTGGTTCCGGCGCGCCAATACGAAGAAACACGACTGCGTAGATTTACAGCTTTTCCTATATAAATCAATTTCCCTTGCTTGTTAAAATACTGATAACAACCGGGACCTTGAGGTATTTCTAATTTTTTTACGTCTTCGAGGGTCATGGTTATATTATGGACCATGAACTCATATTTGCCAATTATAGGCAATTATGATAATACATATTTAATATAGATCATTAAAATTAAATAATAAATCAGTGGAAAAAAGTGAATTCATTCAAATGGCAGTTCGGGAAGCAAAATTATTTTTTACTGAGTTTAATTTAAAAAGTAAATTCAATTTTCGCCAACCCATCTCACGAGATGCTTTCTTGTGGATTAGCACCTTTCCTGAAGTCATGAGTCTACTTGAAATTACCTTTCAAGTACCTTATGACCAAAGCGAAGGCTACTATAATAAACTAACAGAAGATAAAATTAAGGAGGGAAAACTTTTTACAATTACTTTAATTGCCGTGGACAAAACAGATAGAAAGAGAGATCAATTTTTTTGTGTTGATTTCACATTTTTAAGCAATAGCTCAGTCATGCTAGAATCCGGTCTTTCAACTATTTATCCTAAAGCGGGCGAAGAAATGCTTGAAATAGTTACTGGTCAAACAAATGGGCACCTATATACCCACGACGAAACAGCCGATAAGTTGTCAAAAATTTGCATACACTTATTGCAAGAAAGGCGTTTTTATGAAGAATATTTTGATGAGTATGAACTAAAAGAGTACATTCAATGAATTCAATAAAAGCCGAGCTAGGGATAGCCCGGTTTTTTGTTACTTGCCTAAAATGAGCTCTTGCGATAGACTAAAAACATATGAATTTACAAGGATTTAGCTTTAATTCTTCATTTACATTTCCCTTTACACTGAAGGGTCTATGGTAAGGCGTTTTTAAGCTAATACCACTAGACCCATGAATGGGTCTTTTATTTTTACAACAATATTATTTAAATATATGAACATGTACGAAGCGCCACATTTACAGCGCCACAACTATACAACCGACATGAGCGAACAGGAAAAACTGTTTGCCGAATTAAACGCGAAAAGCGATCCGGAAAGCAAACGTTTGCAACGCTATATTGCAATTCCTGATTTAAGCAAAAAAGAAGGTAGTCCGGTTAAAGCTATCACCGAACGCGTAATTAATCTACCAAGTTTAAAAAATCTTGACTTGATTAAAACTCCTGAAGTCATTACTCCGGAAATTGTTTTCGATCTCTTTAACTTCCCAAAAGATCATCCGGCTCGAACCGCCTCTGATTCGTATTTTATTGATGAAAATCATATCTTACGTCCGCATACGTCTCTCATGTGGAAATACTATCTTGATATACCTGAAGTTCGGCAGCGTCTTGAAACAAACGGCTCTATCGGCGTACTAAGTTACGGAAAATGTTATCGTCGCGATGAAATCGATTGGCAACACTATAATATTTTGCACCAAATCGACGGCTTCTTTGTTATTAGAAAAGATATTAAAACCTTGGATCAAAAAGATTTAGAAGCAATTTTAATTGAAGTCTGTGAAGCCTTATACGGCAAAGACGTTAAATACAAATTCGTCGTCGATCATTTTCCTTATACGGATCCAAGTGTCGAGATGAACATTGAGTTAAATGGGCAATTAATTGAAATTCTCGGCGCCGGTATTGCTCATCCAAATGTGATAAAAAATCTCGGCATTGATCCCGAGAAATATAATGCCTGGGCCTTTGGTTTCGGCTCCGACCGTTTAGCGATGATTAAACAACAAATTCCTGACATTCGTCTTTTATATTCTGAAGACGAACGTGTTACCAAGCAATTAGCTAACCTCGATCATGTTTTTGAAGCAGTCTCGAAGTATCCGCCGATTACGCGCGATATTTCTTTTATCGTTAATAAAGATTTTGATCTGAATGCGTATTACGAATTAATTCGCGAAATTGCCGGAACAGAAATGACTGAAGAAGTAAAATTGTTAGATACTTACGAAAACGAAGAAAAATTCGGTAAAGATAAAATTTCTTATACTTTCCGCACTGTCTATCGCTCACTCGACCGAACGCTGACCAGTGAAGAGGTTGATGCGAAACACAAAAAGTTAGAGGAAGTCACGATTGAAAAATTCGGAGCCGTAGTTCGCTAGTCTCTCTTTTCTTAGTAACCAAAGATTCTACTTCATCTATAATTTTCTCGTTCCAGGTTTTAATTGAGTCTTCAATTTGCTTTCGTATTATAGGTAAATCCCTAAATTCGTATCTTTCGGCATGACGAAGCAAGCTATCAAACGAATTGATAACCAATCTATAATATTCAATATTATAAATCTCAGAGGGTTTATTATAGTACATACTATTTAATTAAAATATTTAAATAGTGGTGGGATGTAGTATATGAGCTGAGTCGTATTCTGAAATTACTTCTTTTTGTTCAAGTATTGTAAGTAAAGCGTTAAAGCTATTCTTCTGTACCATATTTGATTCAATTCTATTGAGCCATTTTTCTTGGTATTCTAAACGTTGATTAACTTCATCTTTAAAATCATCTATTTGTTGAGTGATTTCAACTTTAAGATCGTTAATCTGCTGATAAACTTTATCAAATTTATCATCAAGATTTCCAAAGGCGATTTTTAGAACTTCTTTGAGTTCCATATTTTCTTCTTCATTTATCATATCTCTATATTAATATTTAATATGGAGAGATTGAAGTAAATATAGCAAGAAAAAAGACCTCATTCAAGGTCTTTAATCTTAGTAATTTTTTCGACTTATCCACTCTACATCTCCTCAACAACTTCAATTCCCAGCAAATTCAAACCTTGCTTAATAACTAACGAAGCTGATTTTAATAAGGATAAACGTGCGGCGCCGATCGCCTTTTCCGCTTTCAAAACCGGCACGGCGTGATAATAATCATTTAACGATTGCGCTAATTCAAAAATATATTTGGCAATTTCTACCGGATCTTTCTTTTCTCCGGCGCTCTTCACGATTTGAGGATACTGACCCAGTTTCACAATAATATTTTTTTCTTTAGCATCCTGCAATAATCCCGAGTTTGCTTTAGTTTTCTTAAATGCACTCGAAGCTTTTCGCGAAATACTTTGAATACGCGCGTAAGTATATTGCAAGTATGCGGCAGTAAATCCTTCAAAACGCAAAGCCGTATCAATATCAAAAGTAATAGACTTTGAAGATGCGACTTTAACCATTTCAAATTTCAAAGCTCCGAATGCGACAGCTCTCGCCACACTAGTAATTTGCTTCGTATTCCAATCAGTATGTCGCTGGCTGATTTCTTCTTTTGCTTTATTAATGGCCACCTCTTTCAAATCTTCGTAGGGAATAATATTTCCAGTTCGCGATGACATCATACCGCTCGGTAATTTTACAAAGTCATAACCCAAATGTTCAAAATGTGCTTTAATGCCGTAGAGTTCTAATAATTTAAATAATTGATCAAAATATAAACCCTGACGAATATCAACAACATACAGCGAAGTATCAAGTTTATATTTTTGTACCTTTTGAATTGCTAAAGGTAAATCTGCTACGGGATATAAAGCAGTTCCGTCAGAACGTAGTACAACTAATACTCCGAGATTATATTTTTCTAAATCTGCAATAACAGCTCCCTGACTGTCTTTTACAATCCCCTTGGCTTTTAAATCGGCAACAATTTTTAAACCCTGTTTAATAAATTCATTTTCATAAAAAATAGTTGAAAACTTAACTCCAAGTTCTTTATAAATACGATCAAAATGATCAATATTCCATTGTCTTGTTTTCTTCCACAGCGAGTACATTTCTCCGCGACGAGTTTCAATCGCTTTCATCACTTCTGAAACTTCATCTTTTGCTTCAGGGCGCTCTTCAATTTGCTGAGTTGATTCAGCATACTGACGACCCAAAAAATAGCCTTTATTATCAATACCTTTCTTTAAGATAGCTTGAGCTTCGGTATTATGCTTATGGTAGAGCCACCACAAGGTCTTAGCGACGTGAATACCAAAATCGTTGATATATGAGACCGGAAAGACTTTCCAGCCGTTGGCAGACAATATTCTGTTAACCGCATCGCCATAGGCGATATTTCGTAAATGACCAACATGATATTCTTTGTGTGTATTGGCGTTGGAATATTCAATCATTAAACGCTTGCCTCCAGCCGTCTTATTAGAGCCGTAGTTCACTTTGTGCTTATCTATATCTTTTAAAATAAACTCATACGCGGCTGAGTTTAAAAAAATATTTACATACGGCCCAGCTGTAGAAATACTGCCCAACCATTTTATATCAATACTTTTTTCAGAAATTTCTTTAGCAACTTCTAGCGGATTTTTTTCTAAATGCTTAGCTAAAGCAAAACAAGGCAGACTCATGTCTCCCAATTCCGGATTTGGTGAAGCTACAAAATCGACAGCATTAATCTGCACTTTTAAAAGCCGACTGATCTCAGCCGCTATGTCGTGTTTAATTGTATCTAGCGCGTACATGTTATTTCACTATTTTTCTAAATTCTCTTTTGCCTTTTTGCACAATTAAACCTGCAGCCGGAATTTCTACTTTAAAACTCGGATCTTTAATAACCTGCGTATCAAGTTTAATTCCACCTTGTTCGATTAAACGACGCGCATCGCTTTTTGATGTTGCTAATTTAATCTCAACCAACAAATCAACCAGACTCATATCATGCATCTTTATTGTTTCCATTGTATCAGGCACTTCTTTATTTTGAATCGTTTTCACAAAATGCGCTTCCGCCGCATCGGCTTTTTTAACACCATGATAGATTTTAGTAATTTCATGCGCCAACTTCATTTTGAAATCACGCGGGTTTAAAGTCGTGTTAGTCAGACGTTCTTGCACCTTCTTTACTTCCGACCACGTTAATTGTGTACAGAGTTCAAAGGCTGTTGAAAGTATATTGTCAGGCCAAGACATTATTTGACCGTACATATTTTCCGGCGTTTCATCAAGATTAACAATATTACCTTCAGTCTTACCCATTTTCTTACCCTCTGAATCCACTAACAGCTTCCCAACAATAACAAATTTTTCTTTCCCCTTCATTGCTTTCATTAAATCTCGTCCAGCTAACATATTAAAGGTCTGGTCATTTCCCCCGACCTCTCCATCAATATCCATAATTACAGAGTCATAACTCTGAATTAAGGGATACAAGAACTCACTAAGGTAAACGGGTTTTTCTTCTTTTAAGCGTTCTTGAAACATATCGCGCACAATCATCTGTTGTACGGTAAAGTAAGAACCCAGTTTTACAAACTCTTCAACAGGCATTTTATCGTACCACTTGCTGTTATATTTTATAACGGCCGCATTCGAACCGGAAAAACTTAACCAAGCCGAAGCTTGCTTCTTCCAAGTTTTTGCATTTTCCTTAACAGTTGCGCGATCAAGTTGTTTGCGCGCCGCTTTCTTGTCGGTCGGATCACCAATCATGCCGGTAAAATCTCCGACCAAGAAAATAATACTGTGGCCGAGTTTTTGCAACTGAGCAAGCTTCGCAAGCTGAATCGCATTGCCGATATGTAGCGAACTTGCACTCGGATCAAAGCCGCAATAAAAGGTCAATTTTTTGCCCGCTCTCAGCACTTTTTCCAAGGTTTCGACATTGGGATAGACCCGTTCTACACCTCTTTGGAGAATTTCTTGTATATTCATAGTATTTTCAGTATATCTGAGCATTGCCGAAAAGTCCATTTTCGCCATATACAAAAATCCTCCGAAAAACGGAGGATCTTTGTTCCAAATTAAAAACTATTTCTTGCGCTTAGCAGCTTTACGCTTCTTAGCAACTGGACGCTTTTTGGCGGCCTTCTTAACAGTTTTCTTTACGGCTTTTTTCTTAGCAACCGGGCGCTTCTTAGCTGCCGGGCGCTTCGCTTTTTTCTTAGCAGGCATAGTGTCACCCCCTTTCATAGAAATGATCGCGCGAGTAACCTCGCTTCATGTTTTAAAAATCATTTCGTACTATTAATTATACCAAGAATCAACGCACAAAACAATAAAACAAAAGAAAAAATGTGTTAAGTCGCAAAAAGATAAAAAAAATTAAAAAAAATTTATTAATTGCACAATTTTTTTATTTTTTTGTGAAAATGGCTTATTTTTTACCAAAAATTAAATAAAATATAAAAAACTAAAATAATCTGCAAAAAAAATTATTTTGTCGCAAGAAACAAAGAAAATTAAAATAAAAAGTTATCAACAGTTTTCCACAAAGCAAACTGCGTTTGAACGTTAAAACTATTAAAAAAATAAAGAGAGAAATACTAACATACTATTGACAAATCATTTAATTTTTTCTATACTGGACAATTACATAAAGTATCTTAACAAAGAAGGGAGATTAAAACATTGTACAGAAATCCAAAAAGTTCTTTAGCGGCTTTACTATCTATTGCACCCCTTATTTTCTTAACCTTAATTATTATATTTGCATTTCATATTGATGTACGTGCAGAACGTAGTGTTTCCAAGCAAACATATGTGCATAGCTTAGAAACGGAACCGGAGCCGACAAGCGTCTTTTTCTGCAATCAAACTTGTGCGGTAAAATACTACCCTGCGTTCGAAAATGCCTATATAAGAACGGGTACTCGTCTTCATTTGTGGTTAACCGGTTCAGGCAAATATGAAATCGAATGTATAGCGATAGACGCAGAGCCAACAGAACGCACTCAGCAACAACTATATTTGCCCGAGAAGTTCAGCGTTGACACCTACAACTATAGCAGCTATGGAATGACAGTACTTTTTAACGAGCAGGTGCCACTTGCAAAAAAGAACTTTCGCTATAAAATAAAAATTATTTACTCACCCTATGATGCAAAACAAAAAGTATTAAGTTCAGAACATTATTTCTAACACAATAACCAAACGAATCCTAAAGGATGCCCTCAAAAGCATCCTTTTTTTATGGTTATAAATCTGCTATATTTAAGACATATGATAAATCCTAAACGCCCCAGCGGTTTCAATGAATTGCTACCCGCCGATCAGATGGCTTTTAACGCCATGATCTCAATAATTAAAATGTCGTATGAGCAATACGGCTATGCGCCGCTCGAAACACCTGCTCTAGAATTAGCGCCGGTCTTACTCGCTAAAGAAGGCGGCGAAACTGCAAAACAAGTGTATCGCTTTACTAAAGGCGATACGGATCTCGCGCTGCGCTTTGATCTAACAATCCCCTTTGCGCGTTACACCGCTGAACACTTTAATGAAGTAGCCTTTCCTTTTAGACGTTATCAGATTCAAGAAGTCTGGCGCGCGGAAAAAGCCCAGGCCGGCCGCTACCGACAATTCTACCAATGCGATATTGATACGATTGGTTCAAAAAGTCCAATGGCGGATACTGATACAATTTTAGCGATGCGCGGCGCCTTTCAAGCATTAGGCATCAAAGACATTTTATTTAAAATAAGCCACCGCGGATTGTTAGCCGGAATCTTAGAGGAAAAAAAATTGAACAAACATAGCTCGGCTGTATTGCGCGCTGTTGATAAACTTGATAAGCAAGGCGAAAGCGCTGTTACGAACGAATTAATTGCTATCGGGCTCTCCAAACAATACGCTAAAGACTTGATTGATTTTGTTAAACATTCAGGCAACGCAAAAACAATTTTTTCTTTCTTAGAATCTCTAGATATTTCCAATGAAACATTCAGCGAAGCCATGAAAGAATTAGCGATGATTGCTCAGCTGCTTAACGCCGGCGGCATGAAGAATTCTGAATTCGTCATTGATCTCTCCATCGCTCGCGGTTTAGATTATTATACAGGAATGGTTTTTGAAACTATTTTAACCAAATATCCGAAAGCCGGCAGTGTCTGCGGCGGCGGACGTTACGATAATCTTCTCGCTTCCTACCGCAAAGATTCAATGCCCGGCGTCGGTGCTTCAATCGGTTTATCTCGCCTCTTTGGCGCAATCAAAGACGAATTGAAAAATGGTCCGAGTAATCCCGCACAGGTTTTAATTGTTCCTTTCGGAGAAGATGTTGCAAATTATAGTTTAGAAGTCGCCGCAACCTTGCGCCAACACAATATTAATGTTCTCGTCTACCCTGGTTTTGAAAAAGCAGGCAAACAGCTCGGCTACGCTGATAAACTCGGCATTCCCCTCGCTGTGATGTGCGGAAGCTATGAAGCGGAAAAAAACACTGTAACGATTAAGAATATGAAAAACGGAAAACAAACAACCGTTAGCTTAAAGAAAGCGGCGGCTGAGATTCGTAAGATACTCTAATCCTTTAGATAAATAAAAAAATAGTCCCGCCTCTCGCGAGAGGAGGGACTATTTTTACTACTCAGAACTTATACATTATTCGAAACGAAAACTGGTTGTTAATCTATCAAACAAGACAATGTCGGAAGCTTTTCGACTGTTTATATAAATATGGAAAATTTGATTTCCTCTTTTTAATATAACTGCATAGCCTCCTATCATCGCTTGTACTTCAGTTCGTATAGCCGCTACCCCATTAATAGTAATATCTTTACGATTTACATATCTTGTATCGGACTGCTTCTCCATATCGTCAAGATATTCTTTTATACTTTTGTTAAAAGTACGAACTTCAACACCGCCCTCACCGCCAGTACTCGTAGCCTTAACACCGAATAAGGAATTTAGATTAGCATTCTGATTGATAGCAACCTTCCACTGCGACGGGTACTTAAAGCTGTAATCGCCCGCATTGTTGTAAAATCTTAACCATTCGGCGCTAGCTGACGATATAAATCGAAATGAATCCATTATTTGATACGCAATTTTTCCGTCCGCAGAACCTTCATGCACGCTGATCATAAAGTTTTTTCCATCCTTTAAGGCACACATTGTAAAAGCATACTGCAAACGAGGACCGTCCAAAGCCGGGCCACGATAAGCGGTCGTATCCCCAATCATAAATTTCTTTGGTTCTTTCATCATCGTATTGCAGGACTGATCAGGCTTAATCATAGAAAACTCCATAAAGTACTGCGTGTCTGAATATTTTTCAAGCTGATAACCCGGCAAATTCTCAATTCGAATGCCGTTACCTTCAAATTTTCCAACTTTACTCTCGGCCGGATATTTTAATTCAAAGCCGTACTCTGCGTTAGTATAGGTTTTCCATTCACTAACTGTCTCGGCTTCCTCTTCTACAACGGGAACTTCCGTATTAGTTTCTAAAACTGTGTTATGCTCTTCGGTCACAGTATTAAGTGAGCCTACTGAGTTGTCGTTGTTCTCTTTAGAATTAAGGGCAAGATACACGATAACAACCAAAAGAATGGCGACAATGATTCCCCAGGTGATATGAGTTTGTTTTTGAGTCATATATGTATAGTTAATTAAGCAATTTTAGTCTATTCCTATCGAAGTAATTAGTCAATTTGTACGAAAAAAGGAGATTGTAATAACAATCTCCTCTCATTTTTATCTTCTACTTAATAAGGATCATTTTCTTTGTTTCCGTGAACTCACCGGCAGTCATTCTGTAGAAATATATTCCACTGGTTAGATTAGAAGCATTGAAATCTACTTTATAAGTACCTGGGCTAAGCATTTCATTACTAAGCGTTGTAACTTCTCTTCCCGCAATATCAAATACTTTTATTATAACCCTCCCAGTTTTTGTAACTGAGAAATGTATATTTGTATTTGGATTAAAGGGGTTGGGATAGTTTTGCTTCAGCTTGAATTCTTTCGGCAGCTCAGTTCCAGTTTGTTGAATCGAAGTAACTTTCAGCTCAAGTCGGGCTACCCTTCCCATGCCTACAAAAAATAAATATTGTTCAAACTTACACATAGCGTGCATCTCAATCCACTGCTGTTCAAATATTTTTGACCAGCTTGCTCCGCCGTCTGAAGTTTTTAGAATATATCCTTTGGGATAGTTCCATAATCCCCAAACCATGGGGTATGCAGCCGTCGCATATCCAAGATTATCATCCAAAAATATCATATCACTGATGAATCCGGAATCACTCAAATTATTAGTATGCCAACTAGTACCGTTGTCCGTAGTATAACTCGTACTTAAAGTATAGCCGTTTGTACCAGCCGTAAAGATCCGGTTATTGCCTTGAAAAAAAATTGATTCAACAAAGCAACCTGGAGCTTGCGGCATTAATGACCAACTCATTCCGTAATTAGAGCTTAACCCGATTTGATTATTTTCTAAGCCGTAGAGTATTCCCTTGTTATACGCAAATCTTGAAATGGTATTCCAGCCAGTAACAACCTGTTGCCAGTTAGCGCCGCCATCGCTTGTCGTATACACCTTCGACATATTACCGCTAACAACGATTTGCTGAGAATTAAAGCTATATACAGCAAAAAGTAGTTCTGTATTTGAAAATGAAGATCCTTTCGTTCCGTATCTTGCAGCTTTAACTTCTTCTTTCCATGCTTCAGGAGAGAATTTTCCAATTGGCGCTGACATAATATCGAACCAATCAATTCCCTGGTTTGTACTTTTAATCACTACATTGTTGAATTCCCAAAGGGTGTCATTAATCGGCGTACCTCTCCAACCAACTGCGTAAGCCGTACTATTAGTAAGAAACTGAAAATCATAAATTGCATTCGTAGTTTCAGCAACGTTTATTGCCCCCCAATAATGATACCAGCTTTCACCAAAGTCATTAGTCCGTGATATTCCTCCGCTACCACAGATATAACCGACGGCATTGTCGACCATATGTATAGCACTTGGCTCAAGTTGGACAGAACTGAAAACCTCTACACTATCAGCAAAAAATGTGCCTGAACACAGAAAAACAAATAGCACTATGAGTTTTTTCATTTATACCGCCTCCTGCGGTTATGTTTTATTTTAATTTACTGACAATATTATATCATAAATTAGCATTTTAGTCAATATTAGCTAGAAATCCCCTTTTATTGAGTAAAATCTATACTTGCCCAGGAAATATCACCTAAAATTCGCACAATCCAGATAATATACTTAGCAATTAGAAACGATGGCAAGAAGAAAATGTTCCCTAAAGCTGGCACTAAAGAAGCAAGAAATAGAGCAAAAACTGAAACAGCAGTTAAAAACGGAATGGTCCACACAACAAATAAATTAGCAATCGGCGCGATTAAAGAAACCTGTCCGAAATGATAAAGAGAAATCGGCGTCGTTGACAGTTGCGCCGCCAAAGTCGCAGCCATAATATCTCCTAAGGTTTTTAAACGCTTTGGTAATATTTTTTCAAAACCTTTTTGTAAAAGCGGGAACAAATATAATAAACCAAGAATAGCGGCAAACGATAATTGCCAACCAATATCAGCAGTCAGTAACAAAGGATTAAAAACTAAAGTCAGCGCCGCCGTCACAATAACAATGTGTTGAAAACGTGCAATACGTCCAAGCGCTAACGAATATAAAATAAAAATACTCATAATTCCGGCGCGCAAGGCCGACGGCGGAGCACCCACCAAAATAACATATAGCACCGTTGCTAAACTTGAAATTGCAAAAACAACTTTTCTGCGCAAGCCAAGTAAAAATAAACCGTAGCCTAATCCAGCCGCCAAGATTCCAACATTAAAACCTGACACTGCCATAATATGCGTTAAACCCGTTCGTCTGAATGATGCAAAAATGTCATCCCCTATTTCAGCTCCGCCACCAAACAATACCGGACCGATCAGTGACGACTCCGGTTCGCCGACATGCAGTTCGATTGTTTTAACAAAATAATTTTTAATATCAAATAACTTTTTCTTAACTATATTTCCCCTAAATTCTCCAATCTTTTGAACCTTGGCTCTAAAGCACAGCGAATAAATATCGTAGCGCGCTAAATAGCGTGAATAATTGAATGTTGTATTTCTCGGTGCTTCAAGTTTGCAACTAATCTCAACAGAGTCACCATACACAAGACGCGGATAGGGATTTGTTCGAATTCGTATTTTTCCTGAGACCTTTTCTTTAGTAACTAAAGAACTAACTCTGACATCAAACTCTATATCTTTATTTTTGACTATTGGCTCTGAAATAACGGTTCCATACGCTTTTATTTCTTGACCTATATAATAATCAATTGTTTGCTCATTAGTTTTATGTTCATGAAATGAACACAAAGCAAGCCCGGCGATAATTCCGAGACAAAACAAAACTAATAACCCTCCTTTGTGAGATGCCCCCTCCGGCATAGAACAATTTTAAATTCTAAATTTCAAATTTAAATTATTTCTTATCACCACGTAAATAAGATTCAATAAATTCGTCAATATTGCCATCTAAAACCGAATAAACATCGGCTGTTTCATATCCCGTCCGTTCATCCTTAACTAGTTGGTTGGGCTGCAGGACATATGATCTGATTCGATTTCCAAAACCAGCGGCAGTATGTTTACCTTTAATTGAAGCGGCTAAATCCGCCCGATCAGATTGTTTTAATTCAGCTAATTTACCGCGCAACATTTTCATAGCCAATTCCCTGTTTTGATGCTGTGAACGTTCGCTTTGACACGCTACTACTATTCCGGTTGGTTTGTGAGTTAAACGTACGGCGCTCGAAGTTTTGTTGACATTCTGTCCGCCCGGACCTGATGACCTAAAAAAATCTATTTCAAGTTCATCATCTTTAATCACCAGACTGTCATCCTCAGGCAATTCCGGGATTACTTCTACTAAAGCAAAAGACGTTTGACGTTTACCGTCAGCATTAAACGGAGACATACGTACCAGACGATGCGAACCGGCTTCACTTTTTAAATAGCCATACGCAAAACGTCCGATAATTTCGAGTGATACGCTTTTAATTCCGGCTTCGTTAGCTACAACTCGATCAATCATTTCAATTTTCCAAGAATGTCGTTCGGCAAAACGCATAAACATTCGTTCAAGCATTTGCGCCCAATCTTGTGCATCAACACCACCGGTACCGGCATGAATTGAAAGTATTGCGTTATTTTGATCATAGGGACCTGAAAACATTACAAAAAACTCCAAATCATCAAAACGTTTTTGTACATCATGATAATTTTTTTCAAGTTCATCATGCAAACTAATATCATTATTAGCATCAGCCATCGCCGCCAATTCTTCCAAGCGTCTTGTTTCATCTAGCAGCGCTTGCCATTTCCCAACTTCATCTTCAAGATCACTTGCTTCCTGACCGGTTGCAACCGCTTTCTCACGATCATTCCAAAAATCAGGGTCGGACATCAACCCCTTTAATTCAATCGATCGTTCTTTCTTACGATCAAGATCGAGTAAGCTCCAGGCCGCAATAATGCGCTCCCGGAGCTCTTCGATATTTTTAACGATATTTTCCATTGTTTATTGCTTCATTTCTTCCAAGACAACAGTCGTATCTTTTTCTCGTCCGTCATGCAAGACTTTTAATCGCAATATTTCACCCGGCTTATGTCGTGCTATTACCATTGATAGCGGATTATCTTCTCCGAGTTTTTCTCCATCAGCTTCAAGAATAATATCATTCTCTTCAATTCCCGCTTTGTCAGCCGGCGATCCCGGAACCACTGCCAAATCAGTCTCGTTTTCTCCCTTAAGCACAAGCATTCCGTAATCTTTAGTTAAATTATTTTCTTTGGCAATCTCTGGTGTGATCGCAATGTATCGTACACCCAGCCAGGCGCGAATCAATCGTCCGTGCTTCTTAACACTTTCAATAGTTTCTCTCACTTGATTGATAGGCAAGGCAAAGCCGATATTTTGTGCGTTCTGAGCTACCGCAACGTTAATACCAACCACTCGTCCTTCAGTGTCTAACAACGGTCCGCCGGAATTACCCGGATTAATTGAAGCGTCAGTTTGAATCAAACCGATTAAACGTTCACTTTCAAAAGCGCCACTTGATGCGGTAATTGAACGAGCGAGTCCCGAAATAACACCGGTTGAAACCGTATTACGAAATTCGCCAAGTGCGTTACCGATAGCAATAACACTTTGTCCCGGCTTTAAGTCGTCACTATTGCCAAAATCAAGCGTTGGTAAATCTTTAGCTTCAATTTTAATAACTGCCAAATCATTGGCGGGATCTCGAGCCAACACTTTTGCAGTATGTTTATCTCCATTATTTAATAACACGGTATATTCAGCTGCTTCATCGGACACAACATGTCGATTAGTAACAATATATCCGTCATTAGACACAACAAAACCGCTACCGCCGCCAATTTGTCGTTTCTCAGTTTCCCCTCCTTGTGAAGGAGTTAAACCTTGTCCGAAAAATTGTCGAAACATCTCAGGAATATTTGGATTAATTTTTGGTAAATCTTTTGTAACAATAATACTTACTACGGCGGGAGAAGCTTTCTCAACCACTCCGACTATTCCATCGGCATTAATGGTTGATTCAACTTTCTGGTCGGAAACCAAATTTCGAACTGAAGAAATAAATGATTGACTTGAAGTCCTGCTTTGCGCGGCCATAAATCCGGCAGCGCCACCCACCAAGCCGCTGACTACTACGGCGGTGACAAAAAGAATGATGTATGTTTGTTTTTCTTTTAAAGTCATAGAACCTTAGATTAATTTTTTCTTTTTATAATATAGACAGAGGTCTGCCAAACGGTTGGAATAGCCCCATTCGTTATCATACCAAGAAATAACTTTTAACAAATTTCCGCCAACAACTGAGGTCAAAGGTAAATCTACAATCGCGCTGGCAGGATGACCGATGATATCAGATGAAACAATCGGATCAGTCGTAACGGCGACGATTCCGCGATAACGAGAATCCTTTGAAGCCTTAGTTAGGACTTCGTTAACTTTCTCAATCGTTGTTTTCTTTTTTAAAACATAGACACAGTCACATAATGAAACAACTGGAGTCGGAACACGAACTGACAAACCGTCGAATTTTCCTTTAAGTTCAGGAATCGCTTCTGTGGCGGCAATGGCCGCGCCGGTTGTTGTTGGTATCATACTTAAAGCAGCAGCTCGCGCACGACGCAAATCCTTGTGCGGGCCGTCAACCAAATTCTGATCGGCCGTATACGAATGGATTGTCGTCATAATGGCTTTATCGATACCAAATGAACGACGAATAATATCCGTAACTGGCGCCAAACAATTGGTTGTGCAGGAAGCCATGGAAATAACCGCGTCTTTACGGGTCAATTTCTGTTCGTTAACGCCGAGGACAAAGGTTTTTGAACCCTTGCCTTTGGCTGGCGCTGAGAGAATTACTTTACGCGCTCCGGCTTTAATATGTTTTTGAGCCTCGATCGGGTCAGTAAAACGCCCGGTAGATTCTATTACAACATCAACCTTCAATTTCTTCCAAGGTAGACTCAGTGGATCTTTTTCCGCCAATACCGGATAGCTTTTTCCATCTACAACTAAAGCGTCTTTTGTTGCTTTAACCGGTCGTTCATATACACCGTAGCAAGAGTCATATTTTAATAAATGCGCCAGGGTTTTAGTGTCAGTCAAATCGTTAATGGCGACAATTCGCACGCCAGGGCGTTCAAGCAGCGCTTTAAAAACCGCACGACCAATACGGCCAAAGCCGTTGATAGCAATATTCATACAAATTGAAAATAAAGAGTTTAATACCTAAAGTATAGCAAAATTAAGTAAAAAAAACACCCTTAAGTTCGAATTCAAATTGAATTAAAATCTAAGGGCAAAGAATTAATCAGAATATGTAACGCGTGTGGCGTCGTATGAAGAAATTACTCGGTCTTTGTCTAAAATGTCTACTAGCTTGTTAAAATTGCCTGCCAGTCGGTTAAACTGAGTCTTTGTCGCCATATTATTCTCAATTCTATTAAGCCAGGTTTCGTTATAATCAAAGCGTTTATCCATTTTTTCTTCTAATGAGTCAATTTTTTCTTCAAGTTTAACAAACTGCCGCTGCAGCTTATTTGAATCTTCAACCAGAATTTCAAGTAGTTCTCGCATAGAAATTTCTTTGCTCATATTCCCTTATTTTAAGAATAAAATTGGAAGGGAATAAAAATAGTATAGCACCAAGAAATTTTCAAATCAACTGATTAATATAAGCCCAAACCTTAGCGAAAACATCTTCTTCTGTTAAATCCGTTGTATCTAAAACAAAGTCATAATGAGACTCATTATACACATTAATATCAAAATATTTTTTATAACGAATTGTATCGCTGGCAACTCTATCTTGCATGCTTTTAACAACATCGTCTATTGTTTTTAAATTAGTATCTTCATTTCGATCTTTAAGATCTTTAAAAATACGCTCTGCTCCTATTTCCAGTTTAACTTTTAAAAATATTTTTATAGAATGCGGGATAAAGTACCAGGATGTTCGGCCGTCAATAATAAAATTATCCTGCGTTTTTCCAAGTTTAGTTTGATATTCATCCACCTCTAAATCAGTAGATGAGTCAGTTTCACCAAGTTTATTATATTCAGCCAAAGTCATTCCAATTTCTTCTGCCATTTTTCTTCGTAATTTTCCCATACCGTAATACGGCCAGCCAAGTTCTTTGGCTAGACGTTTGGCAACACCGGATTTTCCTGAACCCAAATTACCACTGAAAGAGATTATCATAAGACCTCTCCCCCTGCCCTTCTCCCGCTTTGCGGGCGAGGGGTTTTAACTTTTAATTTTTTTAAAACCTCGCTTAACTGCTTTGGCAAAGGAATTGAAAATTCCTGACGCTTCCCGGTCAAATCAGTAAAGGCCAAAGTCGTAGCCACTAAAAATACTCGACCAAGTTTAATTTTTTTATTCTGCAGTTTGTCTTTGGTTGTCCCGTACAAATCATCACCAACTAACGGATGATTATAAGCCGCAAAGTGAGCGCGAATTTGGTGCGTGCGACCAGTTTTAATAGTGACCAACACCAAGCTGTAATTAAAATAATGATGAATAATTGTAAAATTTGTTATTGCGCGTTTTCCTTCCTGATTTTCCGGGCGGGCCGCCATACGATAACCCTTGGCGGAACGATCAAGTTTAAAGCGAATTTCGCCTTCTTCAGGCAAATCTTCGCCATACACTAACGCTTCATATTGTTTTAAAATCGTGCGTTTTTGAAATTGATTTTTCAAATCATCAAAACTGTCTTGGTTTTTCGCCAGAACAACCAAACCGCTCACGTCTTTATCAATACGGTGAACAATGCCGGGACGACTCGGGTCTTCGCCGACTTTGGCAATTTTCGGATCTTGATCCAAAAGCCAATCAACAACCGAGCTGCGTTCTTCGGTTTCAGTGCCATGCATTAACAGTCCGGCCGGTTTATTAATAACAAAATAATCTTTAGTTTCTTGTATAACCTGTATTTTTGGTATGGCAGCTTTGGTTTTTTTAATTACTTTTTTCGTTGACTCAGCAATTGTAATAACTTCTCCATTACGAACCAAGTGATGCGAATGCAACACATGGTCAGCACTTGCAACAAGATCCTCCTTAATTAATTTCTGAACCTTGTTGCGAGAAATTTCCAAACTTTCCGCCAGCCAGCTGTCGAGCCGGCGTCCGTCATCTTTAGCTTTTACTTTTAATTTTTTCATGATAATAACTTAACGACTGAATTACGAAGCTTCTCAAATGAAAATTGTTCGGCAGTTTTAGCAGCTTCAGCACCGAGCGCGCGACGCATAACTTCATTTTGCTGCAAACTTATTAATTGGCGAGCAATTGTTTCAGGGTCCGTTACATCAATCAACGCGCCGGTCTTTGTCGTAATAACATCGCTCAACCAATTCTTTTGCGGTGCCAAAACCGGTAATCCGGCCGACATGGCATGTAGGGCCCAAGCAACATCATCAAGTGTTGGTTCGCTCGCCGCAATTACGTAAGTATCAAGATGACCAACCCAACGCTGAAAATCTTCCGAGGGTCCCGCCAACCACACACGACGCTCAAGTCCCATACGCTTGGAAAGCCATTGCAGCTGCTGACGATTTTTTCCTGAGCCCAAAATAACCAATTCAATCAAAGGACAGACACTTTGCGCAATTGCTAAGGCCGAGAGCAATCGTTCCGCTTGATCTTTAGGCAGTCCATACAACACCGAGCCGACAACAAATCGACTGCGATCACCGGTTTCTGCCAAGGTTTTAAAAAGATCATCTTGTCTCGATACCGGCTTATAAGGCGAGGGAAACAAACTTTGAATACTTTTTGGTTTGCAGGTTTCAGACCAAGTCTCAAGGGTCTTTGAACCAAAGACCAGTACTGTAGCATCTTTGGCATAATGACGATATAAGGCGTTGATATATAATATTTTCGGCACTTCTGCTCGCGTCGGATCTTCAAGCCAGAATAATTTTACTCCAAAGAAATGACTAAAGGGCGAAAGCACAATTTTTTCCGGCCAGTTACAGAGCATGACTTGCGCCGGACGCTTCCGCATAATGCGCACAGTATGAGCAATACCAAAAATCAACCACAATAACGGCAAACTAATGCAAAAAAGTATAGGCTGCAATGCGGGCAAATGAAGTTTCTTGGCGAGAAGACGCTCACGTCGCAGACTGCGACGAAAACGTTTAGAACGAGCCCAAACACGAATAAACCAACCCTCATTATTCAATGCTGACAAAAGATCGGCAAACCATGCTTGACGCCCTGGATTAGTGGAAATAACGAATAACAGTTTTTTCATAGTTACGGTTGAATCATTTCGCGCAATTCCTTCCAGGAAAACGTTTTAAGAAGAAAGAGACAAAGTAAATATACACAAGCTCCCAAAATTACACTGGCAGTAATTCCTAATGCCGTTTGCGTACTTAAAGGATTAAAGTATAACACTACAGCCATAATAGCCGCGGCAAGAATTGACTTAGCAGAAACTGTAAATTGTGCCCGCAGTCCGCTTTCTTGACGCACTAAATACCACGCACAAAGCGTAATCGCAACCTCACTATAAACTGTTACCCAGGCCGCGCCAATGTAGGAAAATTTCGGAATTAAAATAAGATACAAAATCAACGATGAAAGCGCTGTAAAGACATATGAACTGATTAAACGGCGCTGTTTACCAAAACTAATCATTGTGTGACTGAATAAAGATCCGAAAAATACTCCGGCAACCGCAAAAATCAAAATACGTAGAATTGGTCCGGCGGCCGCAAATTCTTCTCCGGCGACGATCACCATAATCGGTGTAGCAAGCATGAGCCCTCCCGCTACAGCCGGCCACGCTAATAATGAGCTGGCGTCAAAAATTTTCTGCCAAGCGCGTCGATAATCATCTTTTTCTCCCGACTGCCAACGCATGGCTAAAATCGGCAACACGGTACCACCAAGCATAAACGGAATCGTGACAAGCACATCAATTACTTTATATGCCGCTCCATAAAAACCAACATCGATTGGAGATTTATATAAAGATAAAAGCAGGATATCTGTTTTTAAGTACACTAAATTCAAAACAATAGTTACCATCAATGGCCAGGAACGTTTAAGAATGTCCCGCCAGAGCTCCCAATCAAAATCAAATCCAATCTTTACAAAGCGACGCGCAAAATAATAATTTAAAATAATATTACCGATATTGCCGGCAGCCATAGCCCAGAGTACTCCACTCATTCCCCAGTCATACCAAACCGCAACAATCGTCAAACCAAGAATAAGGAAACGACTTAATACTTCGGAAATTGCCAAACGATCCGCACGTAATTCTTTTTGAAATAAACTGACAAATACTTGATTGAGTAAAATTGAAAAGAAAGTTAGGCTGGCGATAATAACGCCTTGTTTTACAATCGGATCATAAGGGAAGAAAATAACGGTGATTGGGGCAAGAAGCAAAACCGCCGCTGCACTCAGTAGGCGAAAAGTAAAAACGTTATTAAGAATCTTTCGTTGATCAACGCCGGGGCGACTTAAAAGCTGAGTAGTAACCAAGGTTAAGCCAAAATCACCAGCGATACTGAAAAAAGTAACAAAAGTAATAGCCGTTGTATAGTGACCAAAGCCAAAACTACCCAAATAGCGGGTAATCAAAGCCACCGCCGCTAAACTGACGACGGTGCCAATAACTTTGCTCGCTACTTGAACGGCGGTATTAAATGCAACTTTGCCTGATAATGCCATAAAAAAATGGACTTTAGAAGCTCCTTATAATATAATAAAAATGCACTATTTATTAGAATTATACCATACTCATATGCTTTGGGCTAAACGACTCGCTATCATGGCTGTTCTCGGCGTCAGCGTCTTGCTGCCGTCGGTTTCTTTCGCTTCGACCTGGCTTGATAAAGCCAATGAAGGTGGTCTTAATACCATCGGCTCTACTGCTTACGGTCAAAATGGAGCACCGTCTAAAAGTCTGCCGGCAATTATCGGCTCGCTCGTTAAGGTCTTTCTCGGTCTCTTGGGATTAATTTTTGTCATCCTTCTCATCATTGGTGGATTTCAATATATGACGGCCGGAGGAAGCCAAGATAAAATTGACGATGCGGTAAAACGCATTCGTAACGCAGTGATAGGGTTACTTATTGTTGTCTGCGCTTATTCCATTACTTATTTTATCACCGCCCGAGTAATACCTCGTATTACCAAAGGCTAACTAACCATGCTTCACTTTTTTAGAAAAATAAGGCACATAATCTATCTTATTGTAGCTTTATTTTCAGTATTATTCGTTTTAAGTCGCGGACCCAGTTACGATCCGAAAGATTTAGAGTATGGAGTTACATTTTCTCATCGTCAAAGCATCGACTTGGGACTTGATTGGAAGCAAGTATATATTGCCATGCTTGATGAATTAAAGGTAAAAAATCTGCGCTTACCCGCTTACTGGGATGAATTGGAACAATCAAGAGGCGAATATAACTGGAGCGACCTAGATTGGCAAATTGATGAAGCTGAAAAAAGAAATATTGCTTTAATTATCGTACTGGGACAAAGAGTTCCCCGCTGGCCTGAATGTCATATCCCCACATGGGCGGAAAATTTGGGAGAGACCGAAAGACAGCAAGCGACTTTGGAACATATTCAAAAAACTCTCAGCCGTTATAAAAATCGTCCGAGTATTCGTTTCTGGCAAGTTGAAAATGAACCGTTTTTACCCGGCTTTGGTATTTGTCCACCGTTTGACAAAAATTTCCTTGACGAAGAAATTGCCTTAGTTAAAGAGCTTGATACGCGACCGGTGATTATTACTGATTCCGGTGAATTATCACTGTGGGCACTTGCTGCCAAACGTGCTGACGTATTCGGGACAACTATGTATCTTGATACGTATTCACGAATGCTCAAAAGCTATATTCATTATCCAATAACTCCAGCTTTTTTCAGGGTTAAAAAAAATCTGGCAAATCTTTTTGCCAGCCCTCAAGATTGGATTGTTATTGAACTTCAAGGTGAGCCATGGGGACGTCTGTCTTTCCAAACCCTTGAACAAGCAGAGCGTGACAAGACCATGACCCCCGATAGATTTAAAGATACCATAAAATTTATACAAAAAACCGGTTTTAAAACCTTTTATTGGTGGGGCATTGAATATTGGTACTGGGAAAAACAAGTTAATAATAATCCTTTTTATTGGAATACCGCGCAACAATTATTTAACGGAACTTATGACTACAAGTAAAAGCTATCGCATCGGCATTGATGTCGGTGGCACAAAAATCGCCTCTGTATTGCTTGATGAAAAAAATCGAGTTATTGAGCATCTTGTCCTAGCAACGCCGAAAGATAATTTGAATCATTTCTTGATTATGTTATTAGCGGCGGTTGATCCCCTCTTCGCTCGCTTTGAAAAAAGTAAAGGAACATTACTCGGCATCGGACTCGGCGTTCCCGGTCCAATTGATTATAAGAGAGAAGTAATTGACGTAGCGCCCAATCTACCTTTTTTAGATAATAAAAAAATTGGTGAATTACTAAAGCAGAAGTTAAATAAGCCAGAATTATTAATTAAACTCGATAACGACGCTAATTGTTTTGTTCGAGCGGAAGCGATGCTCGGTGCTGGTAAAAATTCTCAAAACTTTTACGGACTGACGATCGGAACCGGCATCGGCGGAGGTTGGTGGCATAACGGTGAAGTCTATCATGGCTTTCACGGCGCAGCCGGAGAACCGGGACACGTTATTGTTGATGCCGATCAACACATTATGCTTGAAACGGCGTATCAGAAATTAATGCAAAATAATCCGGGTCTGATGGCTGAAGAAGCCTATCAAGGCGATATTATGGCCGAACAACGATACAGAGAAATTGGTTCCTATTTAGGAACAGTATTTTCAACTATTGTTAATCTCTTTGATCCGGAAATGATTGTATTAGGCGGGGGCGTTGTAGCAGCCAGCGATTTGTTTTTAAATTCTGCCAAAGAGAATATGAAAAAATATATTTTTACACATCAAGCCAAAAACGTAAGGCTGGTAAAAGGCAAGGTGGGAGGACTAGCTGGCGCAATCGGCGCTGCACTACTGATTAAATAAAACTCCCCTACCCCCAGCCCCTCCCACGCGCAAGCGCGGGGAGGGGTGTCTTTTATTCACATAAACACAAATATGTCATATAAAAATAAAGTGTTGTTGGCTCGTACATTTCGATCTAACCCAACAAAGGCTGAAAAAATAATGTGGCAAATTTTAAAAGATAATAATATACTGGGTTACAAATTTAGACGACAACACATAATAGTTGGCTACATTTTAGACTTTTATTGTCAAAAATTAAAACTAGGAATTGAGGTTGATGGAGCAATTCATAATCTACAAGAAAACATGAATGCGGATATTACAAGGCAAAACATTCTTAAACAGTATGGTATCGAAATTATCAGAATCACTAATCAAGAAATTGAATCTAATCCTGTGCTTGTGTTACAGAGATTAAAAGTACAAATTAAATCTATTATTCAAAACTATTTTCTATAATTTCCCTTTCCCGCGTTGGCGCGGGAAAGGGTTAGGGATAGGGCAAAAGATAGACTAATCAAAAAGTCACCCAAGTTGTTGGGTGACTTTTTTGAATGTACAATTTATTTATTTACTACTTCGTTATAATGCATGCCCAGTATATCAATGGCGGGCATGTCATTTTCAAACTCAGGTGCATCTTTTTTAATGAAATCATAAATGCCGCTTAAGGGTGCGGGGGCAATTTGATGAAAGGTTATTTTATTGCCGTTTTCAATAATGACTTCCTTGTTTTTTGTTTCTGCTCTAAGGGTAACATCAGATCCGGATTTAATATTAATGAATCGTATCTTTTTTTGTTCCTGATTGTACATATAAATAATATATAAGGGTTGGAACAATTCCGAATTAATCACTGTGGGGGTAATGGCGTACAAACCATCAAATGGCTTGTCTGCATCAGCGGGACCAAAATCCGTGTATTTAATCTTCGTTAAAACTGCTTTCATAACAACACGTTTTCCTGCAAAATGAAGCATGGTAACATTTATCGAACCATCATCAAGTTTTTCAACATTCTCAATTATTGAAGCTCCACCAAATGTGTGCCGTACTTTATCATCATCGCTTTTCTTGAAAAATACTCCTGGATACACCAGGGAGTTGGGTTCAATATCTGAGCCGGGATAATAGTAAATATATCCGGGCTTGATGAATGAATAATTCGAATCTGCGTTTGCAGTCAAAGCTACTGAAGGAAGGAATAAGCTGATACAAAATAAAACAAGTGATACTGCCAATGTGCTTTTTTTCAATTTTTTCTCCGTTTAGTTTTTATAGTTCTATATTATATTCTTCTTTTAAAATCTTCTTCACTTCTGTAAAATATTTTGTTTCTACATACATAGAAACCATGGATCCGGGGTGGTTTTTCCAGGAATCATCCTTGTCCCAAAAACGTTCTATAAAAGCATCGTCACCACCTTCTCCCTTCGCTTCCATGATCTTTACTAATTCATGTTCAGGATTTACTGCTTTGAGTTCTGCGTAAGCTTTCGTCGCTAAACGAGTAGCGGCTAATTGGTCTTCCATGCTGCCCTTTCTATTAACTTATTTATTTTTAAAATAACTAATATACAAAAATATCACTTTGAGAAGATTTTGTCAATACAAAAACAGAGCCTTGCGGCCCTGCTTGTGATAATTTTACTTTCTTTCTTTATTCTGCCTAATCACTGTTTCAATAAACTCTGTCTTATCCCATTCTTTAGCTTCTTTCTCTCCCCTTTCTCTCACAAAAAGTTTATCTGAACTCATTTCCTTATCGCCGATAACAAGCATATAGGGAACTTTTTCGTTTGAGGCTTTGCGGATTTTGTTACCCACGCTTTCATTATTCAAATCAATTTCAATTCTAATCCCCTGCGCTTTCATTTCCTCGCCTAAAGCAACACAGAAATCTTTGTGCGGATCAGCCACAGATAATAGTTTTACTTGTACTGGTGAGAGCCATGCCGGGAAATTTCCCGCGTAGTGCTCGATTAACACCGCTAAGTAACGTTCAATCGATCCCATGATCGCAGCGTGAATCATCACAACAAATTCATCTTTTCCTTCGCTTGTGACATAGGTTAAATTAAAACGCTGCGGCAAATTCATATCAAGCTGAATTGTCGAGAGCTGTAATTCTCTGCCCAAAGAATCTTTCGACATAAAATCAATCTTCGGTCCGTAAAAAGCTGCTTCACCAATTCCAATTTCCGCTTCAAAACCCTGTTCTTTAACTAATTCAGTTAATTCTGCTTCAGCTTTTTTCCAAAGTTCAGGATCGCCTAAATATTTCTCCGGCTCTTTCGGATCATGGAATGACAAACGAATTGTTTGTTTAAAACCAGCACTGCCGTAAAAAGCATCAATGATTTTCCAGATCTTTAACATTTCTTCTTTTACTTGATCGCCGCGACAAAAAACGTGAGCATCATCTTGGGTAATGCTTCGTACGCGAGATAAACCGGCTAATTCTCCGCTTTGTTCATCACGATATACCATTGTTGTATTTGCATAACGCTGAGGCAGTTCGCGGTAACTCCATTTGCGTCGATCAAAGATCTGTGTGTGATGAGGACAATTCATCGGCTTCATTACAAAAGTATGATCTTCACGAGTCTTGATAATGAATAATTCATCTTTAAATTTTTCCCAATGTCCCGAAGTTTCATATAATTCTTTTCGAGTAATATGCGGAATCTCAACTTGTTCATAGCCTTGCTCGCGTCGCAGCTCCCACACAAAATCATCAAGCAATTTTCTCATCATCATTCCTTTTGGAGTCCACAGCGGCAAGCCACCGCCTACTAATTCAGAGAAAGTAAACAAATCTAGTTGCGCACCTAATTTACGATGATCACGTTTTTCTGCTTCGGAAAGCATTGTTACATAATCTGCTAATTCTTGTTTAGTATCAAAAGCCAATCCATATATACGAGTCAGCATCTTATTCTTTTCATCACCGCGCCAATACGCGCCGGCAAGTTTATGCAGTTTAAAACTTTGAGTATCAATATCTTTAGTCTGTTCAATATGTCCCCCACGGCATAAATCTTTAAACTTTCCAATTGTATAAAAAGTCACCATTGTTTCACCTTGTCCTGCCAGTTCTTCAATAATTTCAGTTTTATACAGTTGATTATTTTTCTTTGCCCAGTCCAATGCTTCATCAATTGACGCTTCTTCACGATTAAAGCTCATATTCGCTTTAACAAGCTCTTTCATCCGCTTCTCAATCTTTTCAAATTCAGCCTCGCTAATCTTAGTGTCGTTAAAATCAATATCGTAATACCAGCCATTATCTATATCCGGCCCAATAGCAAATTGCGCGCTGGGATACAATTCCTGCACGGCATGAGCCATAATATGCGCCAACGAATGACGTTTACTTGAGAGTGATGATAGTGACATATGTAGATATCATGAACTAAACTGGGAAAAAGTCAATTATTTAACGCGAACCGTAATGCGTTCAGGCAGCTGCGGAGCAATTTCGAAAAATGATGGTGTGAACTTAAGGTCATAGCTTTCAATAGTATCTATTTCATCTAAGTAGCTGGCAATCTGCGCTCGATTCAATCCAATGAGTTTATTCGGATCAACAATATCGCCTGCTGCAGATGTTATCGCTTCCGCAGCGACGTTCAATTTGATTTGCGCTATATTATCCTCCGTATCCGCAGATACAAGTTCAAAAGAAGAATTATCTTGAGAACTTTCAATAATTGACTGTGTATCTTCTAACGCCGAGGCGAGCGCTGTTTGATCAAGTTGCGCTACTACGGATTTGCTAAAAGCTACAACGACTACTTTGGCCGACATACTCATACTAAAGTTTTCTTTTTCATCACCAACTTTGGCATCAAAAGAAAAGGTTATTGATTGATTGTCTAAGTTCAACAATCTTTCGTCAAAAGCAGGGTAGGTTTTCTCAATATCATTTTTGGCCTTTTCTAATAAAGCTTTTTTTCCTTCAGCAATAGCGGTGTCAAAATCTTTTTGCGCGATAATATATTTTTTAATTTCCTTATACGCGACTTCATTGGCCTTGGCTTCTGCATAAATTTTATCTTGCAAGCCCGCCCACAGCCCCGGAATCGTCAAGCGTGCGTCGGCTAAAGCAAAAGAAGGATCTGCGGTTTCACCGTAGACTTCCGCCACGACCGACCCACCGGCCGGAACGACTACAGTATTTTTCAAACGTAAGAGTTGATTGGTGGCAGTCAACAAACGAGTCGTCGCAACCAAAGGTTGATCTTTAATATATTTATTTACAATTGTTACCGTCCCACTTACTTCAGCGCCGGTCACGCTTGATGCACTGGCTTTATGTGAACTTATAAGTTCCGAATCCATTGAACGCACCAAACCAAAAATACTAGCTGCGGGCAATTCAAAATTTTCAGGACGATCATATACGCTAAATTCCGCGGCGGCGGCAACTGAAGAAACTTTCGGAGTAATATCGATTTCCAATTTAACCATTGCAAAATAGCTGATAATCGCCAAAGTCAAAACGGCAAAGATAATAAAGGTCAATGCGATTTTTTTATAGAGACGCAGGGGCGAAGCTGATGAATGACGTGGCGGCAGCGAGGCTATGACTTGTATCGCCGGAACCGCGATTTGTTCCGGTTCGGAACTTAAATCAACAATATGAGCGCCATTAACAGAACGGCTTCGTTTAACCGGAATTGCGCCCTCCACTGAACTTTTGCGTGTCCGCTTAATTGAAACTTTTTTATTTGTTTTTACTGTGACCATAATATTTATGTAGACTTCTTTATTGTACAACAAAACAAGCCTTTGGCACAGATGGCTACGACACCACCTCGACAGACTGTCCCAGTTTTTCACGTACGCTTTCGACTACGCTGCCATTCAAATTTATTTTGTAATCCGCTTCAACAATCTTCTCTCCTATCTTTAGATATACCTTGGACTCTCCGGGATTTTCTCCAAGTATTTCTTTAAGCACTTCAAGTGTCTGAGATAAATCGTGCAAATCCCTGATAACTAATTTTAAAATTGGAACACTCGGTTGCGATTTGACCGTTGCGGCCGGACGATAAGAAATCGGTCGCGGTACTGACACAGTGTACTGCCTGGCGACTATACCTGCATTTTCTGCGGTTAATTCCGTAGCACGATTTACCAATAACTTTAATTCGCTGTCCTTATCAGAAACAGTTCCTTGGCACAAAATCATTTTTCCCTCTATCCACAAGTTTGGCATTTCCGCCAAAAGTTTAGGGAAAACAATAATTTCCAAAATTCCAACTCCATCTTCAAGTTTAACAAACATCATACTCTCATTACGGCGAGTCAATATTTTTTTAACGGTCGTAATAACTCCGCCAACAGTCACTTCTTTCGAAATATGTTCTTTACCAAGTTCAAGTAGAGGCGTCGCACAAACTGCCAAAGCAGGCTTCAGGGAAACAAACGGATGTTCGGTTATATATAAACCGAGCAATTCTTTTTCCCAACGCAGTTTTTCATCACGACCCGCTGGCGCGGCCGGTGATAAACGCAATTGCGGCATAGCACTTGACTCAAGCATATTAGAAAAGAGACTGCTTTGTTTATTGTTGCGGCGTTGATTGGCTTCTTTATGAAATCCAAGCATCAAATCAATATTGGCCAACAGCTGTCCGCGTTCACCCATAGTATCAAAAGCACCTCCTTTAATGAGACTTTCCAAAGATTTTCGATTTAAATCCTTGTCATCAATACGTTCTAAAAAGTTTATTAAATTCTCAAAAGGTCCATTGGCCTTGCGTTCTTTAATAATCATTTCCGCAATATGCTCACCGACATTTTTAATCGCTTTTAAACCAAAACGAATGGCATCGTCTGATACAACAGTAAAATTATCAAATGATTGGTTGATATCAGGCTGCTGTATCGCAATGCCCATATGTCGACACTCCTCAATTTCAATCGTAATACGATCGGTATTTTGTTGATCAGAGGTTAACAGTGCGGCCATAAATTCTGCCGGATACTTTGCTTTTAAATATGCTGTCTGATACCCGATCATCGCATAACACGCCGCGTGCGATCGATTAAAACCATAACCGGCAAACGGTTCAATAAATGAAAAAATTTCCGCGGCCAGCTTTGTTGACAAGCCGTTTTTAACACAGCCTTCGATGAACTTTTCTTTTTGCTCAGCTAATAATTTTGCAATCTTTTTTCCGACGGCTTTACGCAAAACATCGGCTTCCGCCATAGTAAAGCCGGCCAAAGACCTCGCAATTTCCATAACTTGTTCCTGATAAACCGCCACACCGTAGGTAACATTTAAAATCGGTTCAAGCTTCGGATGCAAGTACTGCGTTTTTTTACGCGCATGTTTACCATTAATATAATCAGGAATCCATTCCATCGGACCCGGACGATACAATGCGACCATGGCAATAATATCTTCAAATTGTGAAGGTTTTAAATCACGCAAATAACGTTTCATGCCGCTTGATTCAAATTGAAATACTCCGGTCGTTTCACCATTTTGGAAAAGCTGATACGCCTCCAGGTCATCAAGCGGAATTTCATCCATGTTTATAGTGATGCCACGAGTGTTTTTAATGATATTGATAGCGGATTCAATAATCGTCAGGTTACTCAAACCCAAGAAGTCCATTTTCAACAACCCCAAATCTTCAATTGGATGCAGTGAATACTGAGAAATAATTGTACGATCGGATGATGACGCGTACTGAATCGGTACGTGATCAGTCAAGGGATTTTTTGTAATTAAAACACCGCAGGCGTGTACAGAAGCATGTCGCGCCACACCTTCGAGTTTTATCGCGTAATCAACAATTCGTTTGGCTTCCGGCTCTTCATAAATGGCCTTTAATTCCTGAGAGCGTTGCAGAGCTTCCTTAATTTTCATCATCGGCGGAATTGCTTTAGACAGACGATCACAATAATCATAAGGATAATTTAAAACACGCCCAACATCCCGCACAGCAGCTCGCGCCGCCATTGTTCCAAAGGTGATGATCTGCGCGACGTGATCATGTCCATATTTATCCTGCACATACTGCAAAACTTCATCGCGGCGTGTATCAGCAAAGTCAAGGTCAATATCAGGCATGGAGATACGATCCGGATTTAAGAAACGTTCAAAAACCAAATTATATTTTATTGGGCAAAGGTTTGTAATGCCGGTTAAATAGCAAACTAAAGATCCGGCAGCGCTGCCGCGACCCGGACCGACAACAATCCCCTGTTCTTTCGCCCAGTTTACAAAATCGGCCACAATCAAAAAGTATGAAGGCCATCCCATTTTTGCTATGACTTCTAATTCATAATCAACGCGGGTTCGATATACTTCATCAATTTCTTCATAGCTTTTGCCGTATCGTTTATTAAAGCCGAGTAAAGCCAGTTGCCTCAAATAATCATTTCCATCCATACCGTTGGGCACATTAAAGTATGGCAATTGAATTTTTCCTAATTCAATATCAACGTTACATATTTCTGCAATCTTTACTGTGTTCTCTAAAGCTTCGGGAATATGCGCAAAAGCTTTAGCGATATCTTTACTGGATTTTAAAGAATAATTTGTACCAAGCATTGACATGCGATTGGTATCTTCCTTTTTCGCTTTGTTCTGCAAGCACAATAAAATATCTTGAGCCTCGTCATCTTCGGCTTTAAGATAGTGAACGTCATTCGTAACAATCAATGGCAAATCCATTTCTTTGGATAAGCCAATAAGGATATCGTTTAATTTTATTTGATCCGGCAATTCAGGATGATCCTGCAGCTCCAAAAAGAAATTTCCTTTACCAAATAATTTAGAATAGGTTTTGATTTTTTCTTTGGCTTTTTCCATGTTGCCCGCCATTAACAAACGAGGAATTTCTCCGGCAAGACATGAGCTCGTCGCGATGAGTCCTTCACAATGCTCGGACAAAATTTCCCAATCAATACGCGGGCGATAATAATAACCTTCAAGGTGAGCAATTGAAGTTAATTTTACCAGATTCTGATATCCGGTGTTATTTTTTGCTAAGAGTAATAAGTGATAAAAATTACGCTCATCAAAAGATTTAGTTTTGTCGCTGCGCGCTCCGGGGGCAAGATAGGCCTCAACGCCAATAATCGGTTTGATGCCCGCCTTTTTACATTTTTGATAAAATTCAATCACACCGTACATAACGCCGTGATCAGTTAAGGCCACAGCAGTGGAGCCGTCTTCCTTAACAGCCTGCACTAAATCATCAATCTTGGTAAGACCGTCAAGTAGTGAATAATGACTGTGGACATGCAGGTGAACAAAGGCCATAGAGGGAGTTAAAGATACTCTATCTTAACATGATAGCAAATCAGGAGCAAACAAAAAAAGAGCCTCGATAGAGGCTCTTTTATAGACTACTTTAGTTCAACTGGATAAATCCAGATTCACCCCAAGAGTCTCCACTAACATAAATATAGTGGCCAGTAGCATCGCCTTCAGTAACTAAAACAAAAAGAGCAGTATCAAGCGATTCCGCACCCGCCATTAAGCATCGTACAAAATCCCCCTCTTCCTCAACTGGAGTACATTGAACTGTTTGTCCAATAGAACTAGAGTCTGTAAAATATGCATAACCGTGAGCACCGTCACCGCCAATACCGGCAAATACTGTTGGAGCAAATGAACCGAGAACAAAAGCCGCGACTACAAAAAAAGATACGAGTCTTTTCATATACGTAAAGTTGATTAATAAACGATTCGATCTATAGACAATGTTTCGACTTTTATAGCACTCTTATAATAGCACT
This sequence comes from uncultured Gammaproteobacteria bacterium, assembly GCA_964599395.1. Classification (GTDB taxonomy): domain Bacteria; phylum Patescibacteriota; class Patescibacteriia; order Patescibacteriales; family Patescibacteriaceae; genus Patescibacterium. The sequence continues at coordinate 2,250 of CAZRDY010000002.1, read as the reverse complement.
TAGTAGCTACATTAACTAACTTTAACGATTAAGCCCGCTAATTCCTCATCTGAGTAAAAATGAACGATAATCTGACCGCCTTTTTTGCCACGTTTAATTTCAGTTTTTGCACCGAAAAATTCACGTAATTTCAACTCTTTATCTTTGTCGGCATAATCAATTTTAATTCTTCCCTGCTTTGTTCCACCCATGCGCCGCGCTTCAAGTAAGGTATCATCAACTGTTAAGCGTCGATTCCTAATTCTTTGAAATAATTCAAACTGTTTTTGTTCACTGTCGAGTCCTACTAAAATTTTAGCGTGCCCCTCGCTTATCTCTCCGTTAACAAGCGCCATTTGTATTTCGCCCGGCAATTGCAAAATACGCAAAGTGTTAGTCACGCCCGGACGAGACTTTCCTAATTTCTTAGCAAGCTGTTCTTGATTTAAATTTAATTCTTCTGAGAGCTGTTTATAAGCAATCGCCAATTCAACCGGATTTAAATCTTCTCTTTGAATATTTTCAATCAAAGCTAGCCCCAACTTTTCTTGTTCTTTTTCTTCACGCAAAACAATCGGCACCTCTTGTAAGCCCATCTGCCTGGCAGCACGCAAACGGCGCTCCCCGGCAATTAATTCATAACCACCACTTACTTTTGAAACTACTAAAGGCTGGATAATGCCGTATTCGCGAATTGACTGAACTAATTCGTTTAAGGCAGGGTCATTAAAATTTGAACGCGGTTGGCGCGGATTAGCTTTTATTAAATCCGTACTTACTTTTAAAACCTGTACGTCAACCGGCAAACCATCTTCTAATGGCTGATGCACTGGTGTATTTGATTGTGGAATCAGGGAGCCAAGTCCCCGACCAAGTCCGTTACTCATACAATTATTTATTAGTAGCATGCAATAATTCAAGTGCTAATTTCTCATAAGCTCTGCCACCTTTACTTTTCGGATCATAATGCAAAATCGATCTTCCGAAACTTGGTGATTCCGCAAGTTTTACACTTCGAGGAATAACACTTCGAAAAATTCGGTTAGGAAAATACTGATACAGTTCGTTCATGACTGATTCAGATAATCTGTTTCTCTTATCATACATCGTAATGACCGCGCCGAGAATACCCAGAGTCGGTTTCAAATGATTTTGTACTAAATTTATTGTATGCAACAATTGCCCCAAACCTTCAAGCGCATAGTATTCGCTTTGCACCGGAATTAAAATTTGATCAGCCGCGACTAAAGAGTTGATAGTTAAAAGTCCTAAAGATGGCGGACCGTCAATAATAATAAAATCATAATCATTGCGAACTTGTTCTAACAAATTAAGCAAACGTGTTTCTCTATTATCAATAGAGACCAGTTCAATACCGGCGCCGGCCAAGGCAATTGTTGAAGGAGCAACGGTTAACCTGTCTTGTACAGTTCGTTTTAAAACGCTCGAAATATCGCGCAGTCCAACTAGAGCTTCATAAATACCAAATTCTAAGTTTTTATGATCAATACCCAAGCCCGAAGTCGCGTTAGCTTGCGGATCAATATCAACTAAAAGCACGTGTTTACCCATGTGTGCCAAGTATGACGCAATATTAACAGCGGTCGTGGTTTTACCAACGCCGCCTTTTTGGTTAACAATAGAGATAATCATGCCCATACAGCTTTAGTATAGCCCCTACATTACGCTTTGACAATTATAATATTTCGGTTTATAATTTTTTCGTTCACTACTCTGCATCCCTCATCCCCAACCCTTCTCCCTCTTTGAGGGAGAAGGGAGCAAAACCCTCTCCAGCAAAACTGGAGAGGGTGGTCCGCCACTCGGCGGACCGGGTGAGGGATTTTGCCTCGATGGCGGAATTGCCTGCCTGCCGGTAGGCAGGGTAGACGCACACGACCTGCCTGCCGGCAGGCAGGCTCAAAATCTTGCGGTATAAAAATATGAAATATTATGTTTATGCCCTCTCAAGTCTACAAACTAATTATATCTATGTAGGGATGTCAGATAATCCTGACCGACGCATACATTCACATAATTTAGGATATAATAGAACAACCAAACCCTACCGACCATTCAAGACTATTCTAACAGAGTGTTATAATAGTAGAGTGGAGGCAAGAGCAAGAGAAAAGTATTTAAAATCAGGTGTTGGGAAAGAATTCTTAAAGAAGTTGACACACTAAGCCTCGATGGCGGAATTGGTAGACGCACACGACTCAAAATCGTGCGGAGCAATCCATGAGAGTTCGATTCTCTCTCGAGGCACAA